>JBGVTF010000025.1:0-19163 GCA_041862415.1 Anaerolineae bacterium
GCTCAATGTACTCAGCAGTCCTGGATTGTAATCACTTCGTACTCGAACGATTAACCGCGTTGTCTTTTCATCTATCTCTTCAAGAAACCATACCCAGCTCGAACTGAGATACTTCTCCGGCAACGGATCACTACTGGACAACGATTCCCACTTGCCTGTGTCTACTCTACTTTGCAGAATTAACGCCTGCTCCGGCTTGATACCCGCTACTACATATCCCATTCCTGGCGCTATCTCCACTACATCCCCGACCTTCAAGTCCTGCAGCTCCGGAACGATTCGTTTTGCGGAACCATGCTCATCGTCCACAGAACCAGCTATCCCCATCAAGCGATGCAGAAAGTCGTGACTGTACCAACCTGCACGCTTGTATCCAATCTGCACCAACCAAGGCCAGACCTCAGATACCGAGGCCTTGATAGTGACTGCCTGCGTATACCCATACTTGGGATCAGGCACCAGATCATCACCTGGCAAAGAGCGTCGAACTTCAGCATCGGTTGCTCCTCGTCGTAACTGCCAAGGCCGGATCGCTAAAGCATACACAAACCCAGCGACTCCTACAGCTATTCCAATCCCAATGCCGATCTTGAGTATATCCATCATCATTCTCCGATCAAATGCTTTTCAGACGCCAGCGAGGCCGCATAACGTTGGCGTAACCGGCTTGGCGTTTTAGCTTCGATAGCTGCTCAAAAATAACCGGACTTGGCAATTCGCGCCGCGTACCACCTTGGCGAAGCCAAGTCCGGTTAACGCGGGTTGGGCTGCCATTTACTGTAATCATCGCCGAAGTTGCTCAATACTCTTCCGTCGCCGGTGTAGCCAGTATCCGACAGCGAACATCAGAACAATGCTGACAACGCTCTCCGCGCCTGGGGAGACCAATAGCTCCCACCCCGGATCAAACTGTATAAAACTGCTGAGAAGGAGCGCGTTGCCGATGGCATTGCCGATAGTGTGCATGGCCCACGCCGGCAGCACTGAGGCAGTTGCCAGTCGGATTTCGCCGTAAACCACACTCTGGCTGAAGGTGCCCACCAATAATAGCGGGACAAAGTACCACAACATATTCGGAGTGAGGTAGAGCCAGAAGACAAAGACAAACGGCAAGTGCCAGGCGCCCCAGATCATCCCAACGATAGCATGTGAGAGCCAGATGTTCATATTGAGCGAGTACAGCTTCGGGGCCAGGTAGCCGCGCCAGGCAGACTCTTCAAAGACATTTTTGATCATGGCCGAAATCAGCCCCGTCAATAGCGCGCCGACGACGCTGGCAAACATGTTCACATTCAACACCAGGCCGCCCAACAATGCGCCAAGCAGCACGGAAATGGTAATGACTACCGGGAAAACCAAGACGCTGACCAGCCACCAGAAGCCGTTACCCTTGAAATTCGGTCGCAAGCCAAAATCGGCCCAACCATCGCCGCCAAAGATGCGCAGCAGCAGCATAACCCCCAGCGGCGCGATAATCCACAACAGTTGGCCCAGTCCTGGCGTGCCGGGTTCAGCACCGGGAGGAACAGTGAGCGGTTCAATGACACCCGCCAAAGCGGTTAATCCTAGAACCAATACAATAAAGGTAATGAGATTCCGTTTGGTCCGTTTTTTGTCTTGAGTATCCATTTTAGCAGTTTCTTGCCTTTATTATGCTCCCATGTGACCAGTAACCAGGAAAAGGCCAGAGCCGGGATGACAATTTCAGCCTGCTATTTGGCTGGCTCTGCGCGGCTGAAGCTGAACAGGTCGCGTAGCGAACCGTGTTCCCGGTGCATCAGCCAGGTCAAGATCACGGCATAGATCAGGTTGGACGAGGCTGTTTCGATGAAGTGTGATACCCGCACTGAGGGAGGCATCACCCCGGGAATCAGATGAACATCGTTCTGCACAAGCGTGAACAGCAGCACCACAAGTAAACCGGCTTCCCAGATGCGGCCTCTGGTTGTGCGAATGACGGGCGCGGCTAGGGCTATCCATAATGCACCTCGGAAAATCTCAAACACGAATACGAGAGGGTCATTTGCCCATTCGTTGCTCATCTGGGCGGTGAAACTGCCGGGATGTGTTCGGCCATAAAAAGCGACCAGTTCCGGATTGCTAAAGGCCACATAGTAGCCGAACGTCCAGAACAACACCGGGTAAACGATCACGGATAGGAACATCACTTTCCATACAAGCTGCCCGATGGGCATTACCAACCGGGTGTTCGGCGATTCGTCCACCCCTTCACCTTTTTTGGCCTTACCCAAGATCAGCACAGCAACCATCGGGAAGAGCACTGCCATTGGTACAGTCATAAGAAATAGCCTCGGGATATCCTCTGGTGTGATGTTGGTCATAAACCACCACGCTTCAATTATTGATGTGAAGGTCTTTACACCATAAAACACCAAGGCGACGACAACCATCAAGCGCAGGCCCCTCAATCGGGAGCGCAGGATGAAATAGGTCAATATCAAAGTGTCGATAAAGCTGACAATTAGGAGCATAAGCCCGGACGCTGCCGCATCCTCGGGACTCATTTGCTGAGCCATTGCGGAATCGGTGGTGAAAACACCAGCCCCAACCGAGAACAAAATAAACATCACAATGGTTAGAATGATGATTCTTAGCGCCAGAACGAGGGCGGATCTGATATTCATTTTCTTTCTCCTTTTTTGCTATTTCCTAGATTGATAAAATCCTTCACATATAGCATATTCACAAGATAGTATTAGTGTCATACCCCGAACGAGTTATTCAGGGGGTTAATTGTGACGGCTATTCAGTTCGCTGCCCTCATGGGTTTAGTATTTCCTGCGCGATCCTAATGATCTCCTGATTGAACTTGTCCGGCTCATCGTAGTAGACATCGTGAGCTGAATTCTCAAACCAGGTGAAGCTTTTGACAGGAGCTTCCAAAGTGTTGTAGTATGCTTCTGCCAGTTCACCGGGACACGCATAGTCATACCGACCATGGAGAAAGTGAACTGGAATCGTGGACACAGGAAAGTCTGTGGCATGGTCATAGCCGGAGTTTATGACCTCTAGGCCGATGGTTTGGCGAGTAAAATCCATACCCGCCAGCGTTGGCTTGATATAGGCGGGAGGATACTCAGAGCTCTCACCACTGGTCACGTAATCCAGCCACGCTTCTTCAAGCCCTTCCGTATGAAAGTCGCCGATCAGATAATGGGACAACAGCTCGTTCTTTACCTGCAAATGATCTACATTCCTGGGATCAAAGGGCCGGATGGCCTCCAGGGACTCAATGGCTTCGGCATCATTCGCCTCGCGGGCCATCTCCAGCACCTTCTCGTAACCCATAACATTCGTTGAATTCCAATCAGGTCGCACCGCGCTGGCAAAGTAGGCATAGTAGGGTTCAGCGTTCACCCGGAGGGTCTCAAAGCCGAGGCCGCTGCCCCAGGAATGTCCCCAAAGAAAGATCTTGTCCTGGTCGAACCTCTCGCGCAGCATGTCGGTCAGTTCCAGGGTATCACTGACAAATTTTTCCAGGTGCATGTCCTCTGGAGTCAAAGACTTGGAAAAGGACTTGCCCGCCCCGCGCTGGTCCCAGTGCACCAGCACAAAATTGCGCTCCAGCTCAGCGTGGACGTTGTCCCAACTGGCCCACGGCGATGAGGGCATACCCGGTCCACCGTGCAAGAAGAGCAAGACCGGATTGGCGGTGTCCGCCCCACGGATGGTAATCGTCTGCTCGACACCGCCCAACGTGACCGTCTCTATGACGGCAATACTGCCAGGGATTTCATTGCCCTCAGCGTCGGTGATGGGTGGTGTAAAAGCCACCGCTGGCTCTTGCCCAAAAACCAAAACGGCAACCAATACAATCGCGCCGAGCAGCAGGACCAGCAGGCCGGCCAAAAGAACCCATTTCTTGTTCATCTTTTTCTCTCCTTTGTCTTGATCTTCTGTGTTGCTGATAGATTCGGTTGTACCGTGCATGATTGAGCCCTCCTTGTGAAATCGGCTGACGTACAATTGCAGTATAGCACCAAGATGGTACTAGTGTCAACCCTCGAACGAGGTATTCATGGGATTAGTTGTGGGCTTGGAGTTTTGTGGGGAGTGCTTGTCACGAATGTCTCTTTATCCTGCTTGCAGATCATCTGAGTTACATTGCGGCCCGACATAGCCGCCGTGGGAGTGCTACCGCCCGGCTCAACCCACTGCCCCGCCATGTAGAAGTTGTTGAGCCCCGGCAGGGTCTTGCTCATGCGCATCCTCAAAGTCTTTGTAGTTTCTAGCCAGCCCTGGAAGCTACCCCGCCAGTTGCCGGTGTAGCGTTCCCAGGTCATGGGTGTCGCCACGTCGCGCATCTCTACCCGGGCGGCCAACCCCGGGAAACGCCGGTCGAGCGCAGCAACCACCTGGTCGGCGATCTGCTCCTTCTCCGCCTCATAGCGCTCAGGGTCTTGCTTTAGCTTCTTCCAGTAGTCGTAATCAGAAGCGAACATCACTCTCACAAACGTCTTGCCCGCCGGTGCCAGGCTGGGATCAAAGTTGTATATCTGTACACTCAGTCGCTTTCGTTCCTGCCCACCAATAGTAATTGGCTCATCGAGGGGGTAGTCTATCCCCGTTACGGTTTGCGGTATCTCCTCGAACGAGCTGGCTACGCCCAGGCCTATGTAGACCAAGGGTGAATAGAGAGGGAGTTTGTCATAGTAGCCCTGGATTTTTTTGTTGATGTACTTTCCATCCAGCATGTCAAATATGGTGGTGTGACCATCGGCGGCAGAAATGACGATGTCGCTGCGGTGCTCACTGCCGTCAGCCAGCCGCACGCCAACCGCCCGGTCGCCCCGCCCCGAAGGATCGGCCTCCACCAGGATCTTGACGACCCGTGACTTGTAGTGAATCTCGCCTCCTAACTCAAGGTAACGCCGCTCGATAGCTCGGGCGAGCTCCAGGGAGCCACCTACCGGATAGCCGGCTGTTTTTTGGTCCATCCAGGCAAAAGTCATCATCACAGCCAGTATTGGAAAGTCAGGGGGATTTTGGAGATTAAAGATAAAAGGAAAAGCCTGGCGCAGGAATGGATTCTTGAAGCGTTGGGCAACGTCCTGGATTGTAATCTCACCCCATTTTCTCCAAAACCCCAAGTAGGGAAGCATCTTGGACATCATCTTGAGCCCGTCAATGGGGCCAAATAGCTCGGGCGCTTTTTCCCAAGGTATGGGAAAGTGCATCATCTTGCGAATCCCATTGGCAAACTCTTCGATGACATCCTTGTCCTCCGGGGCAAGCTCTTTCATATGCTGCTCCAGGCGGTTGACGTCAGAGTAGACGATAAAGACCTTGCCTTCCTTGCCTTCAATCCGAGCATATTCTTCGTGGTCAATCATAGTCCGCCCCTGCACCACGCCCAGTTCTTCCCACAAGCGATAGAAACTAGTTCCCGGTCTGGAACCCGTCAACCAGTGAATGCAGCCGTCAATCTTGTAGCCCTTGCGTTTCCAGGTCGTGCAAACTCCGCCAGGTAAGGTGTGCATCTCAAAGATTTGGGTGCGGTAGCCGTTCATCTGGCCGTAGCACCCGGCGGATAGGCCGGCTATCCCGGCCCCAATGACAATTGTTGACTTTTCCATTTATTTCCTCCTTTGAACGGGGATGTGAGCTGACCTGCCCCAAAAAATACAGAGTTACCGGCATTTTAGCCTCGGGAGCTGGTGGGCGGTACCCGAGGGCACTATGCGGTCGGTAGTGATTATATTCTCTGCGCCACTGTTCAATCAATATCCTGGCTTCGGTCAGCGTAGTACTAGAAGGGGAGAGTTATAAACCCTCCCCTTCAGTAAAGCCCATATCAATTAGGCGGATGGGAATTGACATACCAGGACCTGATCTTTAGGCCATTTCCTTCTTCTGTCTAATGCGGAGGACGATACTGAGAGGAATCAATCCCAATAAGCCAACGACACAAAGCCAACCAAAGATATCGCCGAGATTGATTTCTCCTCGTGTTATCGCCGCCCTCAGTATACCACGAAAACTCCCCCGATGCAACAGCCATCTGGGGAGTTTTTGACCTGGTCAGGTAGGTAGTCTTTTCCCTAGTCAGGTGACCGGGTAGACCCTGGGGCAAACAACCGGAGAAAACCCTTGTGTGTCAATCGTGACTCTTTTGCATCACAAGATCAAATTCCAGAAGTTGGCCAACCAGAATACGGCAAAGGCAGCCAGCGTCAAGAGGGTGTAATGTGTTCGTCCCCACCAGGAAGTGTGTCCATCCTTCCACATCAAAACCAGGAACACTGGCAAACTTAGAGATAGAATCCCAATGATCCAAGGTATGGCGAACAGAATCCGGGCGCCAATGGGAATCGTTTTGTAGAAGAGCAGCAGGTCGGTTATCTCTGTGACGAACAACATCCCTACACCCACGATGAACCCCAGATTCAAGAGGCTAACAGCCCAAGCCATCCAGTGGCCCTGGCGTTTTATCGGCCACGCGATGAGCATCGAGAGAGACACGAGCAAGATCGCCCCCACCAAAACAATCTGGAAATTCATGCTTTGGTACCAGGGAACCTTCTGATAACTCCCGGTCCCTCCAAAGGTGAGAAACTCAACTTCTCCCACCTGATTCTCAACAAAGATCACGAAGAAACCGGGGTTTTTCACACTTTGAAAGACCAAAGGCTCAACTTCTACATAAACACCGGATCCGATGCGCAACGACCCATCGCCATTGTCCTTTACATCCACGTTGTCCAGCAGGGCCTCGAGTTTGAAGAAATCACTCCGTAAATCACTCCGTCCGGTACCCATGGTGTATTGGTAGTGGCCGGTGAAGCGTTCGATATGGTCCGCTCGATCCGGCAAAGGCCCGACTTCAGGGATTTCGACCTCCGTTTCAGGGACGAAATTCTCCAGAATCTCCGTGCTGAGGGTTCTGACCATAGCGGATGCCTCGGTGGGCCGCAAACCTCTGTGAAGGTTGCGATGGTTGACGCTGATAAAGACGCCCAGATCCTGTTCGGGCATCAATACAATTGTGCTAGAAAACCCGATGCCGTTGCCATCGTGATACAACACTTTTCGACCGGCCCAAGTCGACTCGGCGAACGCATAACTACGACCCCTCGAAAATGGATGCGCCGATGCCTGACGCTCCAACAGCATCGCCAGGGCCTCATCTTCAAAGATCTGGTTCCCATCCAGCGATCCGCCATTGAGCAGCGCCCGCATGTAATTGCCCAT
Source organism: Anaerolineae bacterium (assembly GCA_041862415.1). Taxonomy (GTDB): domain Bacteria; phylum Chloroflexota; class Anaerolineae; order E26-bin7; family E26-bin7; genus E26-bin7. Next base: position 7,213 of record JBGVTF010000025.1, read on the forward strand.
ATCCTCTCCGTTCGTCACCAGGGCGACGCCGGGAGACATGCGAACAAAATCATGAGGGACGATATCGTATCCAGTCGTCGAATAGTTATACCCATAGCCCACGGCCAAATCGCCGTAAATCTCGGGCGGCAAGGGTTGGGCATAGGTGCTGTTTTCCATGCCGAGGGGAGTAAATAGGAGTTCTGCAACCGCGTCTTCATAAGGCAACCCGGTTACCCCTTCAATGGCATAGCCGAGTAAGGCATAATCCCAACTGCTATAGGCCATCACTAGACCTGGGGCGAACGCCCGCGACGGCAGATCGGCGCGCAGCACATCGCCCAGGGGGTCCCAATGCGCCAAGTCGGGGGCATGGGAAAGGACGACTGCGTCCGGATAGCCGCTCATGTGGTTTAACAACTGACCCACGGTGCTGGCCGGTCCATATTCATCTGCCAGGTCGAGATCAGAGATATATTCGCTCACCGGGGCGTCCAGATCGAGCAGACCCTGTTCTACGAGTTGGATCACGGCTGTGGCCAATACCGTCTTCGACACCGACCCTGCCCGAATGTTTGTCTGGGGCGTCATGGGAATCCTGTTTTCGAGATCGGCATAGCCATACCCCTTGGATAGTAAAACCTCGTCCCCCTCAACCACCGTGATGACCAACCCAGGAACGTGGGAACGCTCCATATTCTCAGGGATGGTTTCATCCAGAAAGGCTTCCAGGGATTCAGGAACGATTTCTGAATGTGGGCTACTAGACATTCGAATCGGTTGGCTTCCTGCCAGGGCCATTTTTCCTTCCACCAGGAAGGTGGAGAATAGTACCAGACCTACATAGACAGCTAAACGCAAGACTTTTTTCGTAAACATCGTAACCTCCTGATTTATAATTTTTTTCCTAGAACTTGGGTTTTTCATTTTAATCACTCCTTTTAGGCAGATCATGGTATACTTTCTTTCTTGACCTCACTCACCGAAATCAGTGAGAGGCCCATATCTTCGAGTTTGTTGAGCACGCCATATAGTGCTGCCCGATCCACGATCTCTCCGCTAAGTGTCGTGGTTCCATCGGGGTGCTGGGCAAAGGTCAGCCCGCCCAGCCATTCAGACCACTGATCGTCGAGATGTCCCTTTATGCGAATCTGGTAGTTTTTTTGTTCCATATGTATAACCTCCTCTGTTGGAATGGCCGTTCCTTTATGGATAGAGTATACCAGAGAACCGGTCGTAGTGTCATGTACCGAAAGGTACATTAGGGGGTCGTATTTTCGAGGTCAACCTCTTAACAGCTAAATACTACAGCCCCCACGGTTGTGCGTAACCATGGGGGCTGAGGGCTTTGTATTGGACTGGCCTAGATCATTCTAGAATGTCGAGTTCTCTGGCCTGGGCGATGGCTTGCGTGCGGCTGTGAACGCCCAACTTGCCATAGATGTTGGTGATATGCCGCTTGACGGTGCCAACAGTGATAAAGAGCTTCTGCCCGATCTCGCGGTTGCTGTATCCATCAGCGATGAGTTGTAACACTTCGATCTCTCGCTCGGAAAGGGGTTCAACGATTGGAATCTCTAGTGCGCCTCGTTTCGGAACCTGGGCGCTGGGTGTTCCTTCGCTCTTAAAGGTTGTCAACAGCTTCATTTTCATAGCGTGATTCCGGGCGACATCTCTCTTGACGGCCTCACCCAACAAGATCTCCATCGCCGGCCCCTCCTCGAGAAAAACCTGGATGAAGCCTTCTTTTTCGGCCAGGGCACGCGCCTTTTCCAAAAAGGCGACGGCTTGATCCAGTCTGTTTTGCGCTTGCCAGGCCGTGGCTTGCAAGATTAGTATTTCGATCACGTTCCCCATCCGCTTGACCAATTCAGCATTATAAAGCAGCTTGTCCAGCAAGGCCAAAGCCTCGTCCTGTTTTTCCTCGGCGAGCAACACTCGCGCCAGGACGATACCCTCGAGTTCGTTTAGTTCGCCGAGATCGTCCTCACAGTATTCCCCTCGTTCCTGCGCCCATTGGCCCGCTTTCTCGATTTCTCCTTGAGCGAGCCACAGGCGGGCTCGTGTCGCGACCGCCACACCACCTCGGAATCGCTGATCGTGGTCTTCCGCCAGATCAATGGCTTTCTGGATTGCCTCCATCGCTCCGCTTGAGTCGCCCTGTGCCATTTTTATCCTGGAAAGACAGACATGAGCTTTGACGAGGTCGAGCGCCCCCCACTTCTCACAGATCTCGAACCCTTGCTGCAAATGCTCAACAGCGGCATCGAGTTTGCTCCACTGGCGCATCACCTCAGCCAGACCGATGTGCGCTGCGCCGAAAGCAACCGAGTAAGTCATCCGATATTGGTCTCCTAACTGGAAGACCTGCAGAAACGTTTTTTCTGCCTTTCGCAGTTGGCCCATTACTGAATAGAGTTCAGCCAATCCCTCTGTCGCGTTTAGGGTGATCACATAATTGTCAGAGGCTCGACCGTCCTCAATCGCGCCCAGGTACGCTTGCTCGGCCGTGTTAACGTCTCCAGCAATACGGCTGGCGAAAGCCAGGTTCCATTCTAGGATGCTGCGATAGGTCAGATTCCCTTCAGGGAATCGTTCTAAAGCCCATTGAGAGATCTCGATTGTACGCAGGGTTCTCCCCTGCCAGGCCCCAATGGTCGAGCGAATGGTGGCAATCGCTCCCAACAACTCATTCACCTCGGCGTAATCTTTGCCTTCCTTACCCAACTCCTCCAAGCTGTCATCTGTGGTAAATCCTAGCCTCTCCTCAACGGTCTGCAGCCAACCGTCAGCTTTTTGTAGCTGACCGGTTGAGATCAACTGCCAAGCTTGAGAAATGCCAAGCCTGGATCTGGATCGAACCAACTCTTCAGGCAGACTGCTGAGCCAGTTAATGACGGTGTAGACCTCACCACGCATGAGAGCATCTAGGGCGCTTGTTTCTATAAGGTCGGCCGCTCTCTCGACTTCTTCTGCCGCAAAGGCGTGAAACACGGCCTCGCCCGCGAGCCCATTTTCCTCGTACCACTCACTCGCCCGGCGATGTAAGTCAGGGACCCACTCAGGCTGGTGCCGTTTGAGTTGGTGTTGCAGAAAATCGGCAAAGAGATGATGATAGCGATACCAACTTCGTTCATCATCCAAAGGCACAATGAACAAATTGGCTGTCTCTAGTTGCTCCAATATGTCCTGACTCCCGCCTCGCCCGATCACTGCGTCACACAGCGGCGCGGACAAACGGCGTAGGATCGACGTCTCACGGAGGAATGACTGTACCCTTTCATCCTGCTGTCGTAGTACTTCTTCCCCCAGGTAATCGACAATGTAGCGGTGGCCTCCAGTGAATTCCCGAATAAACTCGGTTACATCTTTGTGCCGCTGCATCGAAAGCGCGGCCAGTTGTAGGCCCGCGATCCATCCTTCGGTGCGGGTCTCCAATGCAGCCACGTTCTCTGCAGAAAGGTTGAGGTCCATTATTTGGTTCAAGAACGCGGCGATTTCGTCGCGTGTAAAGCGCAAGTCAGCGGCACGTATCTCGGTCATTTGGCCGCGAGCCCGGAAACGTGACAGGGGTAAGGAGGGATCGCTCCGACTGGTGATGACCAGGTGCATTTGTGGAGGTAGATGGTCGAGCAAGAAGGTGAGGGCATTGTTGACCGCTTGGGATTCGATAACGCGATAGTCGTCGAGGATGAGGACGAAACGTTCCGGCATTTCGGCAACCTCGTTGATGAGGGTCGTCAAGATCGATTCGGCCGGTGGGGGTTGAGGCTGCGAAGCGCGGAGCACCGCGAGGGCGGTTTCCCCAAGTTCCTTGTGAACCGTCTGCAAAGCGGCGATGATGTATGCCAGAAAGCGCGCTGGATCGTTGTCGCCTTCGTCCAGCGAAAGCCAGGCGACAGGCTGTCCGCAGCCAGCGACCCATTCGCTCAACAGCGTGGTCTTGCCAAACCCGGCTGGGGCGGAGATGAGGGTGAGCTTGCGCTGCAGCCCTGCATTCAACTGTTCAATCAAGCGCGGGCGCGACACCAGCTCTGGCCGGAGGGGGGGGATATAGAGTTGGGTGGTCAACAAGGGTGTGGCCATTTCGCTCTCCCTGACAGTATCTGGCGGCCGACTTCACCCTTGAAGCAGGACTTTTGGATACCACAATCTTACCACATATCACCCATCCTGGCAAAACTGCTCACTTGAGCACAGGCACACACAACTCCCCGGTGCGTCAGTCAACCAGGGAGTCAGGACTGGTCAGGTGGGCAGTCTTGTCCCTGGTCAGGTGACCAGGTGCTTTACACACTCTCGTTCGCTCAGCAGCGTGGTCTCGCCAAAGCTGGCTGGGGCGGAGATGAGGGTCAACTTAATGCCCCCCATCTCCTAACGTCATAAACTCCGCATCCGTGATCCTTGCGGCTGTGTGCTGCCCGTTCGAGTAATCGATCAAGCTATCGTCTCGAGCGTGGATAACCAACGTGGGCGCTTTGATTAGCCCGAGTGGGTAATCTTTCGGCATTTCGCGCTCCTGGTCTAGCAGAATCCCATCTAACCGCTGACTCATCGGTAGCATTGCCTCCAGGATTTGGTTTGCCTGTGCCATCTCGGTTGGTGCCAAACCTGCCTGGACCTCCCTAGACACTCCGAGCAGATCAAGAACGAAGGAACGTGCAAGGGTGATACCAAGCCAGTAGACAAAGTCGGAGCCGATAACTCGGTTAATACTGGCTTCTCTCTCCCTATCCTCGGCCTTAGAAGGGTCTATATAGCTAATCGCCGAACGCATGATCAATGTTGCTGTTCGTTCAGGATAGCGCCGAGCAAAGTGCAACCCAGAGGGGCCACCAGCGGAAAACGCTACCACTATCACACGGTCGATGTCCAGGGCATCCAAAAGGCACGCATATGCATCCGCCTGCGCTTCAAGTGAGCTGTCCTCCGGTATCGGGGAATTCAGGTAGCCAAAGCGCGAAGGAGCGATCAACTTCAAGTCCTCGCCGAACATCTGGCTACCGATGAGCAATCCCTGATCATAACCGCCCCCTGCCCCGTGGATCACCAAGACAGGCGGGCCATTCCCGGCATTCCCATATTCGATCAGGCCACACTCCGTCTCGATGATATGACCACCTTTCGCCACTCGCTCGCTGGCAGCACGCATATCGCGTCGAAAACGTGCATAGGCCAGCACTGCGACGACTACGACGGCGACAGCCAGAACACCCGTGGCCAACCAGCCAATCCTTATATTTCCCATTCGATATCTCCTAGTATAATGAATTGTGTGTGGGCCAGTTCACGGTACACTTGGGATGGGCCAGGCACCGACTATAAAGAGGCCATAGCCTCGTGGTCACCGCCGGAGCCAGCGCTGATTTCGTGTGAGATAGGGCGGTCAGGTGCAGCGACGGGTTGTGTGGCGACGTACCTTGTCGCTACCAATCCGGGCCGCGTTTGGCACTCGCGATCCCTCTATCATGCGAAATTCAGGCCGATTCGCGTTGACAACCCCGGTCGTTATTCCTACAAGGAATTCGTCTAGAGAATCCTCGACACACCGGGTATCTTACGGACGATGTAGGCGACGGCGAAGCAGGTCGGGACCACGATAACCGCCGCCATACCAAATTTGAGTAAGGCCGCTAGCTCGATTCCCCTCAGCGCTATCGCAATAAAAACTACGATTGGAACATGGATAATGTAGACAGTATAGTTATGTTGAGACAGGAACCTGCCGAACCTTCCCTGCCCGTTGAAGAAGCGGCGGAAGAGTGGGATCAAGCCCAGGACCATGCCAACTGCGAAAGTAGAGTCCCAGAGCGCATAAACAGCAGACTGCCATGTCCCGTAACCGAAAGGGGGTAATTGCTGGGAGGCATTCTCTAACGACATTAAGAGGCTGATAAACGCGATCGGGAACAACGCGACTGCCGCCACCACCGCTATCACAAAGCCAACTACGCCCATAGAGCTGGGCAAAGTTCGGAACCAGTCGTGGCGGGAGGCGACGGTACCCAATACGAAGAAGCTGAGGTACTGCGGAAGGTAGGCAATTGTTGGAAAGCTGAGGAAATACACGAACAGGCTAACTGATTCGCCTAGCGGGACAATGATCCGGATCAGGTAACTCACCAGCGCCAACGCCAGAATGAAGATGCCAATACCGAGGTAGCTGGGCGGTGAAGATCTACTCATCGAGGATGATGTCCGGTTCCTTGTCAGTATCCGCCATCCAGCATAACCAAAGGTGAAGATGAGCAACATCGCGACGAACCACAGAGGCCCATCACCAATGAGCTTGGGATACCTGGCTTGCCAGGCTTGCCAGGTTCGCGGGGGCGTAATCCCCGTCAGACTGGTTGGCATCTGGTATACACCGATCCATGAGATCGGGCTGAGCACGAATATGAATAGGATGAGAGGAATGCCGAGACGAAGTAGCCGATCCTTAAGGAAGGAACCCAGCCCCTTCCGATCATAGGATCCTGGAGTGAAATAGCCCGCCAACAAGAAAAAGGCTCCCATGAACCAGGCCTGGTTGAAGAGCACGAACACTAACGCTATCAGGCCTGCCAGAGGATCGTTAAACGGGGGTTCAAAGTAATAGAACGGCTGAATCCCTCCATAGACCATGGCCACATGGTGCAGTACTAAGAGGATAGCCAGAGCAGCGCGCAAGTGATCGATGAAGAACAGGCGGGAAGTCCTCCCGGTTGCTGCCTGTACTGGGGATTCCTCCGTTGGTTGTAAACTATTGTGATCCATTTCATCCTCCTTTTTGGCTATTTCCGAAATTGATGAAATCTTACACCTTCATTATTATAACCGCGAGGTGGTATAACTGTCAAGCCCCGAACGTGTTATTCAGGGGGTTAATTGTAGGCTTGGAGCATGATGGAGTGTACCAAGGCGTAGCAGAAAGGCGGGCCGCTATCCGCTAGCCCGCCAGGTTGTGTTGTCCTTGTGTGCCGCCAATCCAGGTCTGTGATTTTCAACTCAGCTCTTCTTCAGCCGCATTTCTCTGTAGTCACCAATAAGCACGAAGAGCCAACCCAAAACTAGAAAAACCATGATCTCTATTGGGGTGGGCGCAGGACTACCTTCAAACGCCTTAAGATGCATTTTTGCAGTTTCTCCACAAAGGAACCAGGAAGCATTTATCCAGAAAAGATACCCGATTAGCTTAAAACTTCCGGCGATTTTTCCTTGCATATCAAGCGCTGCATGCTTTTTCATCCATACCCAAACGATTGAGAAAAAGGAAATCAGGATGATGATCCCCCCAATACCAAACAGCGTTGAGTTGTATACACGACTCCATACCATGACCATAACAATGACTGCACCGAGGACCCCAATACCGGTAAGCCACGAAAAAGCCGGCTTGGTTTTCACATACACAAACGCGCCAATGCCTGCCAATATTGAACCCAAGGGTACAGCAAAGGCCCAGAGTATAAACAAGGGGCCGCCCTCTGCCCAAATGGTAGCATCAAGTTCTTCCATAGTAAGAGTCCTGAGGTTGTGATAAAGACTCCGACCGATAATACCGGCGAATGCTACTGCGAACAGTAAGCCAATCCAGAACAGAACTAATCCGAGTTTTTGCTTCTTCATTTTGTTTTCTCCTTTATACTGATTTGCTGAGTTGCTCATAGATGTTCTGTTTGCCATGATTGATTTCTCCTCGTATGTTATCGTCGTCCTCAGTATACCGCGAAAACTCCCCCACGCAACAGCCATCTGGGTAGTTTTTGACCTGGTCAGGTGGGTAGTCTTTTCCCTGGTCAGGTGACCAGGTAGGCCCTAGGGCAAATAACCGGAGAAAACCCTTGTGTGTCAATGGTGACTCTTGCATCACAAGATCAAGTTCCAGAAATTGGCTGTCCAGATGAGAGCGAAGGATACCAGAGTCACAAGTGTATAGTGGACCCTTCCCCACACAGAAGCAGTTTTATCCCTCCATATCTTGGCTAAGAACACCAGTAAACCGAGGGACATAATTCCAATTAACCATGGCAGAATCATCAGGAGGCGGACTCCAAATGGAGCGGAACCCCTAGCAGGTGATCCACTACCCATTCTCCTTATACGGCCACAGCCCCCGCACCAACAGCCCGCGCACTAGGCGGCGGCGGTAGACTGCCGATCCGCGTACGTCGTCAATCGGCTGGCACTCTTGCGCGGCGATCTCCCCCGCCTCGAGGATGCGCTCCTCCATCAACGGCCCGCCCATCAGGTACCCGGCCGTCCGCGACACCAACATCACCGTCGGGGCTACCGCCCCCAGCGCCACGCGCACGTCCATCAACTGGCCCTGCCCCCTGCCCAGCCAGCCCCGCAGCGCTACCGACGCAATCACTATCGTCTGTGCCTTGCGCGGGCCGAGCTTCTCAAAGAAGGCGATTTCCTTCCCATCGCCATTTGTGTGTGCCTTGGGCTTGGGAATGACAACCTGCGTCAGGATCTCATCCGGCGCGATCGACGTCTGGCCTGGCCCGGTCGCCAACTCGACCACCGGCACTCTGCGCTCCCCCTGCGCCGAACACAGTACGGCGACAGCGTCCAATACAACCAGCGGCGGAACCGCATCGGCGGCTGGCGACCCGTTGACCAGGTTGCCAGCCAGGGTCCCCACGTTCTGAATCTGCACACCCCCAACCTGCCGGGATGCCTGGACCAGCGGCTTGGCCCACTGCCGGGCGGGTACTGACCGGACCAGGTCCGTGTACCTCACTCCACCGCCGATGGTGACCGCCTCGTCGTCCTCGCTGATACCCTGCAACCCGTCCAACCCGCTCAGGTCGAGCCAGCGCCGATCTTTTAGATGATGTTCGAATTTCACACCGGCGTCGGTGCCCCCGCTGACGATCTGCCAATCCCCCTCCTGCGCCAGCAGCGCCAACGCCTCGTCCAGCGATTCCGGCCGGACGAACCCGGCGGTGTGTACGGGGCGCTGCCCCGCCTCGCCGCGGCCCACCTTGAGTTGCTCGCTGGCGACCCTCTTGCCTGCCGCAGCAACCGCCTCTACGATCTTTTTATATCCCGTGCAGCGGCACAGGTTCCCTGCCAGGGCCTGCCGGATCTCCTCGACGGTCGGTGCTGGGTTCTCCGCCAGCAGCGCCCGGGCGGAGAGCACGAGACCCGGCGTGCAGAAGCCACACTGCACCGCCCCACCCTCGGCAAAGGCCTCCACCACGTGCCACCCGATCGGGTCCTCGACCATCCCTTCGATGGTCAGAATCTGTGCGCCGTGCGCCTGCCCGGCCTGCACCAGGCAGGAGACGACCGCGCGCCCGTTCAGAATCACGGTACAGGCCCCGCATTCCCCCTCGCCGCAGCCGTACTTGGTGCCCCGCAGCCCCAGGTGCTCGCGCAGGACAAAGAGCAGGGTCTCGCGGGGGTCGGCCTTGACTGTGTGTGGCTGGCCGTTGACGGTGAACTCAATCTGCATCGGACAACCTCCCCAGCACTCGTTCGAAATGAACGGGCGCAACTTCTGGCGCACGAACAGTGACAACACGAGCGCCTCGACAATGCGACCCAGGGGTCTGATCCAACGACCACCCTCACCGCTGTTAGGTATGAGAGCCCCCTTGGGGGTGAGCGCGTGTCCAGGCGCGATCACTTGCGGCCGCCGCCCTACCGACCCGTATTCGGAGACCCTGACTACGCGCTGGTGACGAGAACCACCTTGCCCGCGTATCCGCCGCGCTCGAGCAGCTCGTGAGCACGAGCGGCCTCAGCCAACGGGATGCGCTCCGCCACGACCGGCTTGATCTTGCCCGCTGCCAGCAAGTCGAGGAGTTCCGTCAGCGTTTCGCGGTACCAGGCGTTGTCCTTCCCGAGATCCGGGGCCAAAGGCGCCTGCTTGCCGTCCGGAATGAGCTTGAGCAGAGCCACCATCAGCAGGGTGAGGGGAATGGCTCGCAGCCCCTGCTTCTTCGTCGCGGCCATGCCGAACCACACCAACCGCCCGCCTTTGCGCAGGACTCGGTACGAACGCCAGAGTTGCCTTGCGCCGCCGATGGGGTCGAACACGACATCCACCCCATCGCCGGTAAGACTATGGATGCGCTCGACAAAGTCCTCAGTGCGGTAGTCGATCGGCGTGGCCCCGAGTGCCGACACGAGTTCGTGATTGTACTTGGACGCCGTGCCGTACATCTCCAGCCCGGCCAGCTTGCCAAGCTCGAGCAGGGCGGTCCCTACGCCTCCCGCCGCACCGTGGACGAGGATGCGCTCCCCGCTCCGGATGTTGGCGGTTCGGTGCATGGCCATGTGGGCGGTGAGGTAGTTCACTACCACGCAGACGGCTTCGGCAGGATCCACACCCGAGGGGACGGGCACCAACTCGCTGGCGGGCAGGCAGATGAACTCCGCGTAGCCGCCACCGACGCCAAGACAGAAGGTCGCGCCAGCAACCATCTGCCCCGGCTCGACGGTCGACACCTCCTCGCCCAGCTTGTCCACCACGCCGACGACGTCCTCGCCCAGGGTGAACGGCACGCGCGGAGTCCCGGGGAGCGAACCTGAGCGTCGGAACATGAGATCGTAGGCGGAGACTCCGGCGGCCAGGACCTTCACCCGAACCTCGCCGGCCCGGGGTTCGGGGATGTCCTCTTCCACCACCTGCAACACGTCCGGCCCGCCATGCCGCGTCACGACGACGCGATGATGTTTCATACCAGCACCTCCTTCTGATCCTTAACACCCTTAATTACAAGCCACAAACAAAGTGAAGCTTCCGCAATGAAACTTTCCGCGAGACATAGGTAACTTATTACTTCGTAGCCCGGGAAAAGGAAGAACTGAAAAAACCATATCAGAATGGCAAAAAAATCAATGATCAACAATATGCCCAAAATTCTGGGAAGAAAGCCCGACTTGTAAACTAGATAACCAAGAGGAAGGAGCCAGGCGCCAAAAAATATCTGGGCGATCATAAACCCATTTTTGTATAAATTGAGAAATAGTATTGCCAGGGCTTGCAGGTGATCTGCTTGGAATACTTTCAAGTAATCAGCACCGCTCAAAAGCAGCATGGCAGCAAATTCACTAAGCAGACTAATACATTTTATAGCGACACCGCCCAGGTTTAATAACACGAACAGTAAAGCGAGGTCTTTATTAACCGGTTTTAGTAACACGTATAAAGCCCAGGCCGACAAGAGAAAAAACACAGCAGCAAGTAGAAAGCTCGTAAAACCGATACGGAATAGCCACTCAGAAGCCATAATATTATGGGCTATTGTTGCGGTGTCTTCGAATCCAACAGCTAATCCAACAGCTGTAGAGTGAACACCATTGTCAGCAAAGAAAAAAGTTGCAAAGTATGCGAGATACAGAAACCCTGCTATTCTTGCGGTCTTTTTGAGTGACTTTGTTTTTTCTTTGGTAGTCATCGTGTTTTTTTCTCCTTTTTGCTTTTTGTCTCTTGCTTGCTCTTTTGTTGAATCACAAGTTATCTATTACTTCAGATATGCCATTTAACCTTCGTTTCTGCCTGTTTTGGCAGGCTCAGAAGCGATAGCAGATGATTTAAATCCTCTAACGATCAACCATACCGCAAAAACCATTTCTTGCACAGCTATTGGAAAAAATAAAATCTCTATTGAATCAATGCCGAAAAACTGGGGCAAGAAATTACCGAAAGACAATGCGGCCCCAACAAAACCCCAGACTGATAACCATCGAGGAATGAGCTTTCTTTGATACAGCAAATAGTTCAAAATCAGAGCAGATAGAGACCAAACGAGTCCAGACCCAATGAGAAAGGTCCACTCACGTGCTGCTAGAAATAATGTGCCTGCGGTTTGAAAATAGGAAGCATCTGGAATTCCTGCTGCTGCATATTCCTGACTTAATGTCAATAGGGATAGCAGGATGATGCTGTGAATAATAGTGCTCATGGCCTCCATAAACCTGAGGCCAAAGAACCCAAGAGCTAAGGCTTCATTATGCTTTCTCAAGATTGGGAA
>JBGVTF010000026.1:0-7414 GCA_041862415.1 Anaerolineae bacterium
AGCAAGTCCGTATGACTGCGGTTGGGTGCCGTCATCTAGACCTCCTCGTGGGGACTTTTTTGTCACGAGCCCTCGGCGCTGAGGGTTTGGGGGGCCCATTTCAATGACAACATTTTACCACAGTTTAGCCCTTTTGTCCAGAGTTTTATTAAAAATGTAAGGGTAGTTTATTATAACTGATGTAAAGGATGTTACAGTGATACTTACGCAGTTCGGGTAGCAAGCCCAACCGCGTGGGGTGCGACGGATAAATACGATTGGCCTGCTACCCTAATTTTGAGACAACTGCGAGAGTCCCGACAGCTTGGAGAAAACTAAAGAAAACAGCCGGACGGTCAACAAACCATCCGGCTCTGCATGGTCGTTCTCTTCTGTTCTTATTTGTGCCGCCGTGTGCTAGGCTCAAAACAGCATGACGATGGACTGCTGGGCCAGGGTCAAGAAGGGTGTAGGCAAGAGGCCCAGCACAATGGTGCCCAGAGCTGCCAGGGCGATGGCTAAAGTCAAGGACGGGGCGAGGCTCCGCCGTGGGACTTTAAGCTCAGGCGAAGGGACGGGCCTGGCTTCTACAACTGGCTCCCGCATGTACATGTAGACGATCACCCGCAGGTAGAAGAAGGCGGAGACGACACTGTTCAGCACGCCAATGATGGCCAGCCCCACAAAGCCCGCTTGCACGGCCGCACTGAAGATGTAGAACTTGCCGAAGAACCCGGCCAGAGGTGGGACCCCAGCCAGGGAGAACAGAAAGACGGCCATGGCTGCTGCCAGCAAAGGCTGGCGAGACCCCAGGCCCGCATAGTCAGGGAGCTCAAGACTGGGCTCGCCCTCGTGGCCCACAGCAATGAGCACGGCGAAAGCTCCCACGTTCATGAAAGCGTAAGCCAGCAGGTAGAACAGGACACCGGCCATACCTGCCTCGTTGGCGGCTATGATGCCGATAAGGATGTAGCCGGCGTGGGCGATGCTGGAGTAGGCCAGCATCCGTTTGACGTTGGTCTGGGCGATGGCAGCCAGGTTGCCCAGAGTCATGGTCAGGACCGACAGGGCAGCCAGAGCCCAGGCCCAATCCCAGAGCAAAGTGGGGAAAGCGTAGAGCAAAAGGCGTCCCAGAGCGGCAAAGCCAGCCGCTTTGGCTCCCACCGACATAAAAGCCGTCACCGAGGTGGGTGCGCCCTCGTAGACGTCGGGGGTCCACATGTGAAAAGGCACAAGGGCTATCTTGAAGCTAAAGCCCACCAGAAGGAGTCCCAGGCCGATGAACAGGTAAGATCCAGACGTTGTGCCGGTCCCCCTCAGGAAATCAACAATCGCCGCCAGATTGGTGGTGCCGGTCGCCCCGTAGATCAGAGCAATGCCGTAGAGCAGAAAGCCCGAGGCAAAAGCGCCCAGCAGAAAGTACTTGAGAGCCGATTCACCTGATTTCAGCTCCGCACGGTTGAAGCCAGCCAGGACGTAGAGGGAGATGGACAGGATCTCCAGAGCCAGGAAAACCATCATCAGATCGGTGGCCGAGCCCATCAGCATCATACCGCCAGTGGCGAGGAGGAGCAGAGCGTAGTACTCGCCGTAGTTCATCCCCTGGCGGACAAGGTAGTTGATAGAAATGAGCACAGAAAGGGCGGCTGTCACCAGGAAGACCAGATTCAGAAACAGGCTGTATCCATCGGCTACGGCCATGGTCTGGAACACGGGATCTGTGCCGTCCCAGATATACCAGGAGACCACCGCAGCCACAATGATGCCCAGCAGGCTCAGATAGGCTAAAATGCTCTTCTTGCTGAGGAAGAGCTCAGCCAACAGGACCACCAGGGCGGTCATGACAATGATGATCTGTGGCGCGATGGCTGTAAAGTTCAAACCGCTGATGTTCATAACTAGTTCCTCCTAGAAAGTTTTGGCTACAAGATGCGGCTCTCAGGGCAACTCGAAAGTTTTTTCAAGGGCCTGCACCGCCTCATCCATGTCGCTGGCGTCAACGAGACAGGATGTGCTGGAGATGGAGGTACTGATGGCCAGGATGTTGATGCCGGTTGAGGCCAGGGCCGAGAACATAACACCAGCGATGCCTGGCCGCTCCCCGAAGTGAGGGCCGAACATGGAGACTATCCCCACCTCTCCGTCATAGACTATCTCCTTGGCTTCCACCCTTTCTCTGACAGTTTCGAGTGCTTCCAGGGCTGCCGTCAGGTCCTGCCGGGCCACGCAAAAGACAATGTTGTCCAGGTCATTGAGGTCAATGTTATGGACGATGAAGGAGATATTGACACCTCTCTCGCCTAAAGCGCTGAAAATAGCGCCAGCCACCCCGGGGCGGTCGGGAATGGACATCACACCAATCTTGGCCAGATTCCGTCTCTGGATGATACCACCGATTTTGATCTTCTGCCCCTGCGTTTCCCTGCCCATCTCAGCCTCCGCAAATGGACCAGCCGGCCTGACACCCCTCAACCTTTCGGTAGGGTCACGGAGAAGGTGCTTCCCTGCCCCACCGCGCTTTCCACTGAAATCTGGCCGCCATGCTGCTCAACCACATCCTTGACAATAGCCAGCCCCAGTCCCGTCCCCTCCTTTTCCATAGCCTTGGCATTCTTGGCGCGGTAGAACTCATCGAAGATGCGCGGTAGGGCCTCCTCTGGGATGCCGATCCCTGTATCGGAAACTTTTACTTTTATCTGGTTATCCTCACTCCAGGCTCTCACCGCCACCGAGCCACCAGCCGGAGTGTACTTGACAGCATTGCTCACCAGGTTCATAAAGACCCGCTCCAATCCATCCTCGATCCCGACGAGGACAAGGGGCTCTGCTGCTATCTCCACTTCCAATTCCAGCCCCTTCTCCTCTGCGCTGGTCTGCACCAACTCTATGACCTTGCTAATGGTTTCGTTGAGCACTACCTCTTTCTTCTCACCTTTGAGCTGCTCCATCTTGCCGGCGGCCAAATCCAGAAGGTCATTAACCAGCGCCAGCAAGAAGGAGATACGCCGTTTCGAGCGCTGAATGAGGTCCTGCTGTTTTGAGGTAATGGGGCCCACGTAGCCTTCTTCCAGGACTCTCAGCATGCTCTGCACGGCGGAAAGAGGAGAGCGCAATTCGTGGGTGACCATTTGCACAAAGTCAGACTTGGCCCTATCGGCCATCTCCAGAGCCTTATAGGTCCTGGCGTTCTCAATAGCGATGGCCCCCTCGCTGGCCAGGGCTGAGAGGAACTCGGCATCGCTCTCGCTGAAGTGATCCGGTTCAGTGGAATAGACGCAAATCACTCCCTCAGCTTTGCCTTTGATGAGTAGAGGGACACAGAGCATGGAATTGATCCCCTCGGCCTTTGCCTCAGCCGGATATTGAAGGCGGTCATCCCAAGAGGTATCGGAAATGATGGCCGATTGACCGGAAGACAGGGTCTGATATATATGGCGACTCTTCTCGACATCTATCGGTCCCTTGGTCAAATACCGCTCGCTGAGCCCGTAGGCGGCGACGGTGTCAACTATCTGGCCGCTTTCGTCCAAAAGCCTGATGGTACAGGCCTTGACCTGCATCGTCCCGGCCGCGATTCGAGCGATGAGGTTCAATACCTTCTCCAGGTCGAGGGTCGAACTGACCGTTTTGGTTACGTCGTATAGGGTTTGTAATCGCTGGTAAGCGCTCAACAGCCTCTGTTGTAGACGCAGCAATTCCTTGTCCTTTTGGCGGAGGTTGATGGTGACCGAGGTGGCCAGGTAGACGGCAATATACAGACAAGTTGTGAAAAAGAAAAGGACGCTGGCGATGTACAAACCGTTTTGATAAAGAGGGGCGGGGATGAAACCCAAAGATATATGAGGGATAAGACCCCCATATTCGAGGATGGCTAAAACGCCCACCGCAAAGGCAGCCAGAGTGGCGAAGAAGTAACAGGCCAGGGGCGAGAGCAGGATAGAGGCAATGATGAGATGGAAGATGAAATAGAAGAGGAGGGGGCTCTCCACTCCTCCTGAGAAGTGGACCAGTAAAATCATAGCCAGCCAGTCCAGGCCGGTCTGGACTTTGGCAAACCGGTCGAAGATGGCTGCATAAGCGATAGACTCTTTCTCTAGCCGCTCCGCGTAGAAGCGCAAAAGGGCGCTGTAACTGTATCCTGAAGACTTGACCGGGCTCGGATACGAGAGCCGCGTCAGGTAGAGTCGAAAAAGGAAGTTGTACAAGAGGATGAACAGGCCCAGGGTGTAGAGCGGCCGTGGGGGGAGTTGAATTCTCAGGATGGAACTGGCAACCCAAGTAGCGACCAGAACGCCTAGTGCAGCAAACCATCTCAACTGGATTTGCCAGGCAACCCGTTCAACCAGCTCTTCTTCAACCGGCGTCCTGGGGGGCACAACCCCTTTTTCTTCCATCGAGCGCTTTCTCCAAAGAGTTCACAAAGATATAACTTCCCGATTTGCTCCGACTGGAGCTGTAACCGTATGCGTTCAGGAGGCGTGTAGAACTGTCCCAAAGACTTCCAAGGTTTCCTTGACGCGCGGGTTACGCGGCTTCTCATCGGCCTCTTCTGTCACAATACACCCCACGCCTCCAGTCAGCCCCTCAACGCCAAAACCCACCGTCCCCCCACCGCCCCGGTGATTACAGCGCCCATCAGCCGCCGCCAAAAGCCCCTGCGCCAACGGCGCCTACCCCGAACCCAATCAGGCCACCCACGGCCCCGCTCAGCATCCCGATGCCCACCGCCCGCTGAAAGGCCGGCTCCCTCAGCGCCGACGGGAAGGTGGCACACGGCTGGGCCTGGAAGTAATTGTAGGCGGCAAAGCCCCCACCGATGGCTGCCCCCAACAGCAGCGGAATGACGAAGGCGAACTCCCCACCTGGATCGGTCAGGTTGACCGGGTTGTTGCCCACGTAAACATAGGGGTGCTGCGTGGTGGGCAGCATGGCCAGGCCAGGGAAGGGGTCCCGCGTCAGGAAGCGGCCCGTGGAAGGATCATACCACCGCGCCCGCAGGTAGAGCAGGCCGGTGGGGTCTTGCATCTCTCCGGCAAAGCCCCACGGACCGGGCGCCGTCCCCTGCTGCCACAGCAGGCTCCCAAACGGCGCGTAGCGGGCGGCGTAGGTCACCCGGCCGCTGGCGTCGGTCCATTGGCGCAGGCTGTCCAACCCATCCGGCAGCGGATACTGCCAGGCGCTGCCATCCCCTCTAGCTCACGTCGAGATCTTGGCGGTGATCACCATCATCCAGCCCCTCTGATGGGCAAGCAAAAGGCTCAGTCCCGTAAAGACGCTGTATCCGCTTGTTAACGTGCAATTGCCATTCAGGCCTACTATCACAAACCTTCAGTGTGCACTCCAGTGAATTCATCCCAAGCCCTGCAATATGCGCGTGACTCTGGCCCCAAGAGATCAACAAACTTACTGGCATCTATCCTTCCAGCTGAGGCAACGTTCAAAAGGTTTTCTAAAAAGCACGTGGCAACAGCGTCTTTGACCTCATTATCTCCCTCAACCATCAAGCGCTCAGCCACATCAAAAACCACCGGCCAGGTTCGCAAATTGGCCATTCTGGATAAGATCCGCTGCATACTTCGAAAACTCTGACATATGGTTGCAAAGCCCAGTTTCTTCATTACCCCGGTAATTTACGTGTGCTTGCCACCGCTCATTCTGTAATATGATTTTCATACGCTCTTCTTTGGAGATCATTTTCCCCTCCTACCTGCCCAGGGCGTCCATAAGGTCGCGAATGATATTTTCTGAAGAAGCCCAAGCTAATGCTTAAGCGAGGGTGTCAACTTCAAAGAAGGCGATTACTTAGATACTCTCGAAGTTCTCTAATGACCGTGAGTGTTTCATCGTGTTGTTTCTCAAGCAAACATGCGAACCGGATCCTCTCCAAAGCGTTGCTGAATTCACGTAGTTTTGAATAGACGCTGTTGTCTACTCCCTCTAGTGCTGAAGCATTAGCTTCCAAGGAAGCCTGGAGATCAGCCACAGAAAGTTCTCTACGCTCGAATCTATCGCATGCTTCCAGTATTCGAGCAAGCAATCTCTCGTTCGTCATAGTTTGCTCCCTCAATGCGTTATTATTGTGATGACTATGTCTCCCTCGGTGATCACTTCAAGTGTGCCAAGGACATGCGAGATACGGACTTCACCATGTGGACCTGTAACGGGTGTTCGGCTTGCAAGAGGACTCGTAAGGACGTCCTCAACAAAAGCTGGGGCCACGCTTCTTCCTGGGACTCCGCCAGGCCTTGCCGCTCTGCCAAGCCCGCTGGGATAAGTCCGTTCAACCGCATGCTGAGTGTACAGGCGGGTCCCAACCTTGGCGTAGACCTTCCCATCTATAGTAACCTTTTCATATTGTTCCCATGACAACCAGGGCGGTCTAGCTCCACGACTACTACTTAACCATCTAATTCCATATCCCACACCTCCGGCGATGCCACCGGTAACACCGCCAAAAAGCATCACCTGGCTCAGACCAGAATGCCACTTGACGCACGGCGTCAACAGGTTGGCCGTGACCTGCCCCGTGCCCGAGGCCGCCGCGCCGGTCAACGCCCCGCCAAGCACAGCCCCACCCAAACCAGGCAGCCCCGCCACCAGTCCACCAACGGCAAAACCCACCGCCCCAGCCACTGCGCCGCTGGCAGCCCCAACACCCGCCGCCCTCCAAAAGTCCCTGGAGCGCAGGTAATCCTCCGGCCGGCCGCCGGGATGTGCCAGCGCGTACCCCACGCCGCCGCCTACCCCACCGATGGCCGCGCCCACCCCAATCGCCAACAGGATCGGCGCAATGTTGCCGCTGGGATCAACCAGGTTGACCGGGTTGTTGCCCACATAGACGTACGGGTGCTGCGTCGTGGGCAGCATGGCCAGGCCAGGGAATGGGTCTCGCGTCAGGAAGCGGCCGGTGGCCGGATCGTACCACCGCGCCCGCAGGTAGAGCAGCCCAGTGGCGGCGTCCCAGTGCTCGCCAGTGAAACCATACGGGTCCCCACCGCTCGCGCCCAGTGGCACGCCAAACGGGCTAAAGTTGTAGCTCTGCACCACCTGGCCCAGCGGGTCGGTCAGGTGCCGCACGCTGCCCAGCCCGTCCGGCAACGGGTACTGCCACGCCCCGGCCTGCTGTTGCGCCAGCAGGCTCAGGCCATGTACGTAGGCCGCTCCGTTGGAGGTGGCCAACACCTGCGGCAAGGCTGCCGCCACGTCCCAGGTGAAGGTCATCCCCTGGCCGTCTATGGTCTGCCCCACGCGCAGGCCGTCGCCGTTGTAGGTGTAGCTGGCGTTCACCCCGCCGCCGCTCACGCCCACCAGCCGGTCGGCGGCGTCGTAGCTGTAGGTGCGCGTGCCGTCGGAGAGCAGGTTGCCGTTGTCGTCCCAAGTATACCCTACCCCGTTCACACTTGTCAAGCGGTCGGCGGCGTCGTACTCGTAACTC
>JBGVTF010000027.1:0-5116 GCA_041862415.1 Anaerolineae bacterium
CCAGGCGGATATCCTCATGCAACACGGGTTGATCGTCTGCGTGGCAAAATAGAGACGAGCGCGACGTTTGATATAGAGCGACTTGCAGTTCAGAAGACGTTACCGGACCGAGGCGGGATAGAGGAAGTGTGCCGAAAAAAGCGATGATGGTGTGATGTGGTCCGATATGATGTGTATTATAGGGAATTTGGAACCAAAGTCAAGTGCCAAGCCAAAGAGTCACCCCAACAACTCGGCCACCCACCCGATATCCAATTCATATAACTTGGCCGTGAGGGGCACCCCCGTGACCGGGTCCCAACCCATCATTTCGTAGTAGAGCGGCAGAGCTGCCTCCACAGCCGCAGGGTCTATTGGCTCGCCGGAGCCGGAGCCGAGGCGTTGTGCCATGCGGGGCGGCAGGCAGTCGTCGGCCGGGGTAAAGCCCTGCCGCACGTTGAAGGCGCGGGCCATGGTCACCATCCGTTCGGCGGCCTTCCACAACTCCCAGGCGTTGGTATCCCAGCCAGTGACGGCCCGCACCGCTTCTACCACCTGGTTGTTGCTGTAAGGCAAAAAGGCGCACAAACACAGGCAGTTGTTCAGGTGACGGCGTAGGCCGTCGTAGAGGATAGCCCGCACCTTCTCCGGACCGAGCCAGGTGGCAGGCATAGGTTCCAGCAGGCCCAGGTTGCGGACCCCCTCCATGCTCTCCACCTGTTCGTAGTTGATGTCAAAGGCGCTGTGCATGTGATCGGCGCCGGTGTAGGAGACGGCGTAGCCCAGACCCAGGCCGTGTTGAAGGCGGGGATCGTGATAGGGCAACTCCTGCCCCTTGACGTGGACGGCGAACTGCTCCGCACCGCCACCGATCCGGTCGGCGGCTCGCTTCGCCCCCTCTGCCAGCAGGTCGCCGATGCCCTGGCGGGCAGCGATCCACTCCAGCAGTTGCAGCATGGCCTCGGCGTTGCCAAAGCGCAGGTCCAGCCCGCCAGTGTCTTCTGGCGTCAGCAGCCCCTCCTCAAAGCACTCCATGGCAAAGGCAATCGTCCCTCCGACCGAGATGGTGTCCAGCCCCAGGGCGTTACACCGCTCGCTGGCTTTGGCCACAGCGTAGACGTCGTTCACGCCACAATTAGAGCCAAGGCTGACCGCCGTTTCATACTCCGGGCCACCGTAAGCCGGGTCCACCGGGTACGGCTCTTCCAGATCAGCGACCTTCTTGCAACCGACGACGCAGGCGTAGCAACTCTCCATGCGGGCGACGACGTGCTCAGCCATGCCTTCGCGACCCAGGACGTCAGCACCGTCCAGGTGGCCGTCGCGGAAATTGTGCACCGGCAACACCCCATCACGGTTGTAGGGCATGACACTGATGCCAGTGCCCAGGTCAGGGAACTGGCCCATCAAGTCCCGGTGGTTGTCTCGCATCCAGCGAGCCAGCACGCCGACTTGAGTGGGATCGGCCAGGGGAAGCTTGCCGGTGCCCCGCACGGCAACCGCCTTCAGCTTCTTGGCGCCCATCACTGCGCCCAGGCCGGTGCGTCCGGCCGCGTGCTTCAGGTCGGCCGAGATCGTTGCGTAACGCACCAGCCTCTCGCCAGCCGGCCCGCTGAGGGCAATCCTGGCCCGCTTCTGGCCCAACTCCTCCAGGATGGCGGTGTGGGCCGGCTTGTTCTCCAGGCCCCACAGGTGCGAAGCGTCTCGCAGTTCCACCTCACCGTCGTGCACCCAGAGGTAGACCGGCGACGCGGCCTGCCCTTCAACGACGATGGCGTCAAAGCCGGCGGCCTTCAGCTCCGCGCCCCAAAAGCCGCCCACGTCCGCTTCGCCCATCGCGCCGGTGAGCGGCGACCGGGCACCAATGGCGTTGCGCCCGCTGCCGGCCAGCGGCGCGCCAGTGAGCGGCCCGCAGGCAAGGATCAGCCGATTCTCCGGCCCCAACGGGTCGGTGCCAGGAGGCACCTCTGTCAGCAAATAGTAGGCGATGAATCCTGCGCCGCCTAGGTAACGGCGGTAAAAAACGTCGTCGGGCGTCTCGACAGCGATTTGCCCATCGGTCAGGTTGACGCGCAGGATGCGCCGGTGGTATCCGAGAGACATTTTGATCTCAGGTGCCTTCCTGCCAGGAGGTTAGATACCGCCTTTGCTCATCCGTTAAGGTGTCTATTTCTATGCCCATCGCCGTGAGCTTGAGGCGTGCGATCTCGCGGTCAATCTCCTTGGGCACAGAGTAGACCTTTTTCTCCAAGTTCTTGCCCTGCTTGACCATGTACTCGGCCCCCAGGGCCTGATTGGCGAAACTCATATCCATCACGCTGGCTGGGTGGCCCTCTGCGGCAGCCAGGTTGACCAAGCGTCCCTCCCCCAGGAGAGAGAGGCGCCGTCCATCGGGCATGGCGTACTGGTCAACAAAGTCACGTATGCGGCGTTTCTCGACGGCCATCTCCTCCAAAGCCGGAATGTTGACCTCCACGTTAAAGTGGCCCGAGTTGGCCAGGATGGCACCGTCTTTCATGACCTCGATGTGGGGTTTGTCTATCACGTTGATGTCACCGGTGGAGGTGACAAAGATGTCGCCAATCTCTGCTGCCTTTAGCATGGGCATCACCCGAAAACCGTCCATGACGGCCTCCAGGGCTCGCAGGGGATCCACCTCAGTGACGATGACGTTGGCCCCCATGCCCCGCGCCCGCATGGCGATGCCCCGACTGCACCAACCGTATCCTCCCACCACAAAGGTCTTGCCCGCCAGCAGGACGTTGGTAGCCCGCACGATGCCGTCAATGGTTGACTGGCCGGTGCCATAGCGGTTGTCGAAAAAGTGCTTGGTATCGGCGTCGTTGACGGCCAGGATGGGATAGCGCAGAGCCCCGTCTTTCTCCATGGCCCGCAGACGGATGACGCCAGTAGTCGTCTCCTCGGTGCCGCCGATGACGTTGACGATTAGTTCGGTGCGCTCTTTGTGCAGGGTGGAGACCAGGTCAGCGCCGTCATCCATGGTCAGGTGAGGCTCGTGGTCCAGGGCGGCGCTGATGTGCCGGTAGTAGGTCTCGTTGTCCTCGCCCTTGATGGCAAAGACCGGGATCTCGTACTGAGCCACCAGGCAGGCGGCTACGTCATCCTGGGTGGAAAGAGGGTTAGAGGCGCAGAGCACCACGTCGGCTCCCCCGGCCTGCAAGGTCAGTGCCAGGTTGGCTGTCTCGGTAGTGATATGCAAACACCCCGAGAGTCTCACTCCTTTGAGAGGCTTCTCTTTCTCAAAGCGCTGACGGATCAACCTGAGCACTGGCATCTCCTGCTCAGCCCACTCAATTCGAAGCCTCCCCTTGGGGGCCAGGTCCAAGTCCTTGACATCGCATTTGTCGGTCATTCAGTTCTCTCCTTCCAAGTATGATTTCTTCAGTTGGCTTTCTTGCCCAGGCCCTTTCGCAGACCCAGGACCTCGATGAAGCGGCAATACTCTCGGTAGCCCAGCTTCTCATAGATGCGGATGGCGTCGGCGTTCCCTTCCTGCACGTTGAGGACCACGTCCATGCCCCGCGATAGGAGCTCCTCGGTCACGGCGCTGGTGCAGAGGGTGGCGTAGCCCTGACCGCGATGATCGGGGTCGGTGAAGACGTTGCCCACTGCAGCCACGCCATAGGTGGGCGCGACCAGATGGGTGCCGGCTGCGGCTACCAATCGCCCCCGTTTCTCGATGCCATAGAACACGCCCTGCGCCAGTTGATAGGGGCTGAAAGCGACCACGGATTCACCTATGCTTTCCCCCAGGCTGTAGAGCCGTTTCAGTTCACTGCTGTAGCCTGGGCCCAGCTTGAGCGCCTTCTCGGTGGCAGGGTGGAAATCCTCGTCACGGACCGTCATCCTGAGCATCTTATTGATCTCGCCCAAAGAGTAGAAGGCCTGGACGGCGGGCACGTGTTCAGAACGACCGGTAAAGTAAATCCGCTCGGGTCGCAGAGCTGAGCCCAGTATCAGAGGCAGGCCATCGCTCGCGCCCATGGTGAACAAAGCGTGGGGATCGAGGCCGGTGAAATGCAAAGCCAGAGCCTGGATACGTTCTCCGTCTCCGGCGGCGAACCATTCACACTGGGGAAAAAAGTCAGGCTCCAAATCACCGATGGCGTAGGCGGCGTAGAAGCGGTCCTGTTGCAGAAAGGCTAGGATTTCTTCTTTGTTATCAAGCTTCCTGACTTGCCACATGTGCTCTTAACAAATCCTCCAATTCGGGCGCGTCACCAAAATGCTCTCGATAGCGGGTCACGAACTCAGAGAGTGTATAGCGTTGGGACTGAGGCCCGGGGCTTTCGATGACGTAGGTAGCGGCCAGGCTGGCCAGTCGGCCGATGGTCTCCCACGAATAGCCACGGACCAGGCCCTTGATGACACCTGCCCGGTAGGCGTCGCCCACGCCGGTGGGGTCTGAGACGCACCGGGGAGGGACAGCCGAAACATCAATGACTTTCAGGCTACTGGCGTCAGGCAACCCGATCAGATCCTCAGGTTCGCAGTCCAGGCATATCACCGTTGAGCCGCGGTCTCCTTTGGTCACAACGATGGTTGGGGTCAGAGTCAGAATCTCTGCCTCCGAGAGAGCCGTCTTCTTCCGGAACATCTCGTACTCGTATTCGTTGAGGATGAGCATTCTGGCTCCCCGTACACCTTCCCTCAGCTCATCACCGCTCAGACGGACGATTTGCTGGCTTGGGTCGTAGATATAGGGGATGTCCAACTCCTGGCACTCCCGCGCATACTGTACCATCGCCTGCGGGTCATTGGGAGAGATGATCGTCATGTCAATGGTAGAATAATCCTGGTCCCTGAAAGAGAGGGTGTGGGCCTGGGCCATGGCTCCGGTGTAAAAGCTGGCAATCTGGTTGTTTTCCTGGTCGGTGCTGACGAAGTAGGAGGCGGTAAACTCTGCCTCGATTTCTTTGATAGCTGAGGTATCAATGCCTTGCTCCTCCAGCCAGGCCCGGTATTCAGCGAAATCCTGGCCTACGGTGCCCATCACCTTGGGACGCTCTCCCAGCAAGGCCAGGGAATAGGCGATGTTGGGGGCGCAGCCGCCGCGACGCTTGTGCATGGAGTCAACCAGGAAACTCACACTCAAGCTCTCGATTCTCTCCGGCAG
>JBGVTF010000028.1:0-32687 GCA_041862415.1 Anaerolineae bacterium
TTGATGGAGGAGAGGGCGGGGCTGCTGGTGGCGCGGGGACTGGACCTCTTCGGCTTCCTGCACCTGACCTTTGAGGAGTACCTGGCGGCGCGTTACCTGGTGGAGTGGCTGGATTACGAGGAAGAGGTGGCTCAGCGGGCGGCCGATCCCCGCTGGGACGAGGTCATCCGACTGGGGGCGGCCTGTCTGCGGGGGCGCTACGTGGCCCGGCTGGTGGAGGCCGTGCTGAAGGCGGGGCTGAAAGGGGAAGCCGTGGGGCGGGACGTGGTGCTGGCTGGCCAATGTGTGGTAGACGTGGGACCGCGCGTGGTGGGCGGGCAGGTGCTGGAAGCGCTCACCCCGCGCCTGGTGGAGACCATGCAGGGTTTGGATGTTCCCATCCGCACCCGCGCCGACGCCGGCGAAGTGCTGGACGAGCTGGGCTGGCTGCCGGACGACCTGGACGCCTGGGTGCACGTCCCCGGCGGCACGGTCTACCTGCACCACAGCCAGCGCACCGAGACTGTCCCCGAACTTTGGATGGCCCGCTACCCGGTCACCAACGCCCAGTATGAACGGTTTATCGAAGCTGGTGGCTATGATAACCCAGCCTACTGGTCAGAGGAGACGGGAGCACGGCGGTGGTGGGAGAAAGAGGGTCACCGGCAGGGTCAGCCCTACTACTGGGACAACCCCCGCTTCGGCTGCAGCCGCCGGTGCTACCCGGTGGTGGGGGTCACCTGGTACGAGGCCCTGGCCTACTGCACCTGGCTCAACGAGTTGCTGGAGCGGACGCGGGCTGGCGAAGACGTGCCGGAGGCGGAACTGGTGGCGGATTTGGTGGATACACCCATGCAGGAGATCACCCTGCCCAGCGAGGCGGAGTGGGTGCGGGCCGCTGGTGGCGAGGGCAACGACGACCGCTATCCCTGGCACCCGCCGGCCTATATGCCCTCACCCCCAACCCCCTCTCCCAAAATTGGGAGAGGGGGCAAGAGGGAGAGGCCGGAGCTTGCCCTGAGCGAAGTCGAAAGGGTCCTGGCCCGGGCCAACGTCGAGGAGAACGGCCTGGGGCACACCACCCCGGTGGCCATGTACCCGGCCGTGGCCTTCTTCCCCTCCGACGCGGAAGGTGGTATAATGGATCTGGCTGGAAACGTGTGGGAATGGACCCGGGACCCCTGGGAGAAAGAGAGCCCCTACAAAGCCGTGCGGGGTGGATCTTGGTGGTCAAGCGTTAGGGGTGCTCGGGTGGGGTCGCGGCTGCGTCGGCCTCCCGAGTTCCTCGTCTACCTCTACGGCGGGTTTCGGGTGTGCGCCCGGTGGCTCTCCTCAGATAGTTGACATCTGACAACTGGCTATCTGACATCTGATAGGTGAAGCCGCCCGCCTGTCCTGAGCGTAGCCGAAGGGAAGGGCGGTCGCCGCTGGCGAGCTGCAGTAGTTCCCATTCTTGCTCACGGCGGATTTGCAGTCCGCCGCTGGGCCGCTGGACTACAAATCCAACGGGAGCAATGGTGATCTACTGGGGTTCGATGATTTTGCGAACTATCCCGCGAAAACCTACAAGCATCTCTACTCTCAAATCTGGTGTTTGTTTAGCGCGGATATGACAACGAATCCAGTGGATGAAACGAATGGAAATTGCAGTGTATCGGGACTCTCCGCTATGGACGCAGCCTGGCCCCTGTCGCGCAAATGGAATTCGCTTAATCCCTGAGATCCGTTGTCATATATGGCTAGAGGGCAGTCCGGTAAACAAGTACGTTTGATAACGTGGTGTGCCGTCGGCCAGCATGTCATCCGCTCAAGGGCGGGCGACCGGAGCCGTGGAGGAGAGCTACAGGCTTGTGCCCCCGGTCGGAGGCTCTCTCCGGTCGAATAGCATGGGCCCCGCCCCCCGTGGTAAGCCTGCGCCGGTCGCAGGCCGACGCCTGGGGCGGGGCACTCTGTACGCTGCAAAGCGGGGCCTACGCTTCAAAGGGCCTCGTCTATCATCTCAGAAAGTATCGTACGTGTCCAGAGGCAACGCCCGAAGACCAGCCATCATTTGGTTGACCCAGGCTATGCGCTTTGCAACAACGGTCACCCGCAAACGGGATGAGTTCATCACCCTACTCCCAAGATTTGCCGGTGCCGGGCCCGCTCATGGTAGGCCAGGTCCCCGGCACGCCGCAGCACGTACAGTTCATCCTCAGCCTGTGCATCTTCGTCTGCGCAATAGAGCAATTCGCCCCGGATGATATCCAAGGCCAGAAAGGGATCAGCTTCCGGCAACACGACCAGATCCACGCGATTCACTCCCAGAAGTTCCTCCAACTCTATGGACAATCGCACCCGTTCCTGCGCACTTGGACGATGGCCAGTTGTTGGCTGGACACCGATATCCACATCCGAGTCAGCATACCGGGAAGATACAGCCTGACCACGCACCCGTCCGGCAATCTCCTCGGCTCGGCTGCCGAAAACGTACAACGCTGCTATCTTGTACCGGTGCCCAACTGCCATCAGTTCCAGTTGAAGGTTCGCCCCCGGCACGTTAGAAGTGGTATTCAACTCGACCTCCCAGTCGCCCGTCGGCTACAAGAAAATTATAGCATCGCCTATAAGTAATGTCAATTAGGAACCGCCTTTTCGGGTTTGATTAGCCCAAAAAGCTATGATATAATGGATGTAGCTTGTTGAAAACAAGGAAGATGTTATATGAGAGGTGATTTCGAGCCAGCTTACCTGAAATTGCTTCACTCCGGAGAGCTAAAGAAGCGGGTCGAGGCAGCCTACAAACGTCTGGAGGCCTGCGACATCTGCCCTCGGGAGTGTGGGGTCAACCGCAGAGAGAGCGCCAAGGGCGCTGTGTGCTGCACGGGCGAGAGACCGGTGGTGTCCAGTTTCAATCCGCATTTCGGGGAGGAAGCGCCGCTGGTGGGGCGAGGCGGGTCGGGGACGATATTCTTCTCGTGGTGCAACCTCAAGTGCCAGTACTGCCAGAACTATGAGATCAGCCAACTGGGCCATGGGCGCCAGGTGGAGCCGGAGGACCTGGCGGCTATGATGCTGCGGTTGCAGGCCATGGGCTGCCACAACATCAATTTTGTTTCCCCGACCCACGTGGTACCGCAGATCCTGGCCGGGGTGCTCGTCGCTGCCGAGGCTGGGCTGAGCCTGCCGCTGGTCTACAACACCGGCGGCTACGACTCGCTGAAGACCCTGGCCCTCCTGGACGGCATCTTTGACATCTACATGCCCGATATAAAGTACGCCGATGCCGAGACAGCCCGCCGGTACTCCAAGATCGAGGACTATCCCAGGCACAACCAGGCAGCGATGAAGGAGATGCATCGCCAGGTGGGAGACCTGGTCACGGACGAGCAGGGGGTGGCTTTGCGGGGTCTCCTGGTGCGCCACCTGGTATTGCCCAACGGTCTGGCGGGCACGGCGGAAACAGTGCGTTTCCTGGCCGAGGAAGTCTCCAGGCATACTTACCTCAACGTCATGGATCAGTACAGACCCTGCTACAAAGCCAATGAACTGCCGGATGTGAACCGGCGCCTCACTGCTGAGGAGTACGAGGAAGCGGTCCGGCTGGCCCATGAGGCAGGGCTACATCGCCTGGATGAGCGAAGGGCCAGGCTCATCTGGCTATGGAGGTAAAATAGCACGGGGGTGGCTAGCCTCCATCCTCAAAAGAACCCATTTTGCTTGTGGCGGATTTGAACCCTCCACCGGCTCGCTGGATTGCAAATCCAGCGCGAGCAATTTGGGCCTCCATTCTCCATTCTCCATCCTCCCCTCTCTATCCTCCATCCCCCACCCTCACCTCTCCCAACACCGCCTTGTCCGCCTGTACCTGCCCGGCCCCATCTAGCACGGGTAGGCGCTCCATGGTGGGCCACAGGTACAGCCCCACTTCCAGAAGATAGCTGCCAGGCGGCAGGTTGAGATCCAGGCCCAGAGGATGCTCGTCGGCTATGACCTCGCCCCCCACCCAACTGGAGGTAGGCAAACTCTCTCCCCCCGGCTGACCGTCGTGCTGGGCCACCAGACGGCCCTCGGCGTCCAGCAGGTGGACGAAGACGGTATAGTCCTGATCCATCTCAGCCTGGGCTTGCCAATAGAGGATCAGGCGCAGGGTGCCGCCGGGTTCCGGTGTGGGTAGGTCCAGGTCGTAACCCAGGAGGGAAACCTTAGCGGCAAAGCTAGCCTGCACCGGGTGCTGTACCGATGGTGCCTCGAAGAGGCGTTTCTCCGAGACAGGGCGCAGGCGGCCCCTCTCGCGTCGAAAGGAAAGGAGCCTGACCCAGGTGCGGCTCTCCAGGGAGCGGATGGCGTATTGAGACTCCGCGATGCGAGCAGGCAGACGTTTCCCCCCCTCCCAGTCCTCCCCCTCAAAAACCCCCAGGCCCAGCGTGAAGCTGTCGCCCAGCCCGGTCAGGAGCAAGGTCTCGGTGGCCACTACCTCGCCCTGACGCCAGCGGCTGGTGGGATACCAGATGGGAACAGTCATGGGCTGGCGGACAGTGTCGGCCAGCACTTCCCCGCCGTCACCCAGGAAGGCAAGGTACAACTGGTAGTCGCGGTCCATCTCCCTCAGGACCTGCCAGTAGAGGCGCACCCTCACCCTCTGCCACTTCCAATCGTCCACCAGGTCAAAGCCCAGCAGGCGCAAGGAATCCCCAAAGTCAACGATCATGGGGTAATTGGGGGTCGGAGCCTCCACCCGGGCGAAATCGTAGAAGCCGTCGGGAAGGGTGGCCGGGCCAGCCAGACTCCGCTGCAGCAGGATGTAGCCATCGGCGCTGTCGAGGATGCCGAACTCGCCTTCGGCGGACAAGTTGCCAACCCTTCGGCTTTGCTCATGACAAGCTTGTCCTACCAGTTCCAGGTAGGTGCGGTGGAAGTCGTCGGGGTGGATGTCGGTCACTCCGGCTACGTCCAGGAGCACATACTCTGTGTCGTCCAGCACCACAGGGAACAGGTAGATAACCCGCCGGTGGGTCAGGTGAGGAAAGAGGGGCGGGGTGGTGGAGAGCACTGCGTCGGGTGGTATCTGGGCGGCGAAGCGCTGGAAGAGGCGATGGTGAGGGGTGATGCGTGGGGCGTTAAAGCTGGGTCCCAGAGGGGTAAAGCCCCGCAGGCGTTGGTAGCCCAGGCTGCACAGCAACAACCACAGGAGAACCAACGTTTTGGCTGACAACCGCCCGATCTCTGAGAGCCTCAACAGATTCCATTTTTGCTCGCGGCGGATTTGCAATCCGCCGGGCCGCTGGATTACAAATCCAGCGGGAGCAATTTGCGTTCTACTGAGCCCGAGACGCTGGCGGAGTTTATCCAGCCATCTGACCAATCGTTTGGCCCCGTAGATGGCCGACACGACGAAGAAGGGCACCACCGGAGCCGAATAGTGGAGCTGGCCCGAGTACATAAGGGGGTAGTCGCTCAGGGCATTGGCCAGGTAGATGGGCGCGCTGAGGAGCAAGGTGGGAGGGTCAAACAGGGAGAGGAACCCAACCGAGGCCAGCAGGCCACCCAGGTAGGCCAGGCGAGGGCCGCTCAACAGAAGACTCACGACCACCCAGGGTTTCGTGAGCAGGGTCAGGACGATGCCTTTGAAACTTCCCCCCAGGCCGGTGTAGCGCTGGGTGTAGATGGTCTCGGCTGTCGTGCTGAAGTGAGGAATGATGACAAAGGTGGCCATCCCAAACCAGGCCAGGCTGACCAGGGCCAGCAGTCCACCCATAAGTCTCTCTCTTTGCACCAGGAGGGCGTAGAGGCCCAGCATGAAAACCAGGAGGGTGATTTCCTCCTTGGCGCTCATGGCCAGGATGGCAAAAAGCCAGGCTTTGGGCCAGTCTTTCTCTTTAGCATAATGGAAAGTGAAAAGGAGGGGAGAAACGGCCAGGGGGGCGGCGTGGAACTCGGTCACGTTGGCCGCCTGCAAGGCCGGGAAGAGGAGATAAACAGCGGCCAAAACCAGGCCAGCGGCTTCGCTCTCCAACTCGTCGCGGGCCAGCCAGAAAACGGGCAGAGCCCCCAGAGCAATGACCACTGTCTGCAAGACCAGGATGGCCTTGACGTCGTCGTAGATCAAAAAGGAGAGGGACACCAAAGCGAAGATAGGCTCGAAATGATCTGTCAGGCGGGGACCCTGGCTGCCATCGTTCTTGGTCTCCTCCAGAAAGCGCCCGTGCAGGGTGTTCCAGATGGGTTGGTCCATGTTGCCCAGGTCCTGGGCGTGGGTCTGAAAGGCCTCGTGTTTCAGAATGGAAAGGGTCCCAAAGCCCACGACGTAGAGCCCCATCAACAGCCACACCAGGCCCAGGGCCAGACCAGAACGACCGAGTTTGCGACGAGATTCAGATTTGGACGATTCCATCAGATCAGCCCGTGGCACAACAGTGCCACTTGGAAAACTAGCTGGCCGGGCTCCCACGCCCGGCAATTCGGCGGTCCTTCGGCTACACTCAGGACAGGCGTGGGAGCCGCCTCCGCTGGGGTTTCGGATAGGCAATTATCCGGGACTATCGAGGCCAGTACCCTGCCCCTTGCCTTCAACAGGGATACGGCCATGACCCCAAGGCAACGCCCCCCCCAGTCCATCGAATCCAACAGCCAGAGCCGTGCCCATCAATTCGGCAGCCGTGACCCACAGCCTGGAGAGCAGGGTGACGACAATGGCCACGTGGGAGGGCAGATAGAAGCCCAGCAGATAGACCAGGATGCCCTCTCTGACGCCCAGTCCCCCTGGGGCCAGGAAACTCAGGAAGCCAATGACCCAGGCCCCGGCGAAGATGCCAACCAGGGCCGGCAGCCGCTCCAACGGCACTGGATAGAGGGCCCTGGTGAAGAGGTAGAAGGCCAGGCCGTAGCCGAGCCAGCAGAGGAGGTGAAGGGCGGCGAAACGCGCCATGTCCCAGGCCGTCAACTCAATGACCACCGGTCCGCGTCTGAACAGGCGCAAGCCCCAGTTGAGCAACTTCTCCAGGACAAAGGGTTGAATAACCACCAGGCCCAGCGGTATCGCGGCCAGAAAAGGCAACAGCCGCCCGCCTAACTCGGCAGCACGGAGGCCTGCCAGGACGACGAAGGCCAAAGCCAAGCCTATCATGTTCTGGAGGACCAGATTGATGGCTATACTGGTCAGGGTCTGCACCGGGCTGACGCCTTCCCGTTCGAAGAGGTAGAACCAACCCAGGAACTGCCAGACCTTGCCGGGGATGTAGCGACCCAGATTGCCAATGAAATGGATGCGCAGGACCTTGATAAAACCTATGGCCGCTCCCATCCTCTGGAGGGAGAACTTCCACTGCCAAGAGTAGAGGGACATAGAAGCCAGCATGGCCCCCAGTGAAAGGGCCAACAAGGGGTAGTCGAAAGACCACTGGTAGGTTCTGATCTTCCCCCAGTTACCGTAGAGTGCCCAGCCCAGGAAGAAGGCGATCACCACCAAGGCCAGGTATTGCAGGGCCTTCCTGAGCCTGACCGTCATGGGCAGGCCCCTTCGACTTCCGGGGAGTAGAGGGCCATCACCTGGTCCACAATGCGTGACCAGGAGAAATATTCCTCTACGTAGTGAAAGCCGGCCCGACCCAACTCTCTGGCCCAACTATCGTTTGTCAACACAGCCTCAATGGCCTGAGCCAGCGCCTGAGGGTCACGCTGTTCGACCAGAATCCCCGTCTCGCTATGGCGAACGATGTCCGGGATTCCCCCCACGTTGGTGGCGATGACCGGCTTTTTGTAGCTCATGGCTTCCACCAGGACCACCCCCAGCCCTTCGGTATCGCCCCGGGAGTCCACGATGGAAGGCAAGACAAAGACGTCGCAGTCAGCGTAAAGCTCAGCCAGTTCCTCGTAGGGTATTCTCCCCCGGAAGAAAACCCGCTCTGTCAGGCCCTTATCCTTCACCAGCCTCTCCAAGAGCGGCTGCTGGTCGCCAGCCCCGACGATGTCCAATCGGACGGGGAGCCCAGGGGGGAGGAGGCCCATGGCCTCGATAAGATAGGGCAGGCCCTTGCGCTCGATGAGGCGACCCACGTAGAGGATACGCCGCTCTCCGTCTCGCCCTTCGTCCTGAGGCTCAGGGCGGGGCTTTGGGCCAGATGCTATCGAGGGGGCTTCCCTGGCCACGATGGTCGAGCCGTAGGGGATCACCTTGACCTCGATGTCGGCCAGTTCGCGGACCAGGTTCGCCGTGAAAGAAGAGTTGGCCGAGACGGCATCGCTGCGCTTGACGATGTACCTCAAGACAGGCTTGAGAAAAGGATAGCGGCGCGTCAGGAGAAGCTCCGCACCGTGAAAGGAAGTCACCAAGCGTGCGCCGCTGATGTTCTGGCCAGCGAGACCGAAGACGCCCTGGGGCAGCGGCCAGTGGACATGAAGCACATCGTATCTCTGGCGGCGGCAATGTCTGATCACGGCCAGGGTGCCAAAGACCATGTAGGGCACAACCAGGGGCAGGTAGAGGGGGTTCTTGATCTTGTTCGGTCCTCCCTCCAGATGAGTCAAATCCTCCCAGCGGCTAAGGAAATAGCGGAAGCGATAGACGGGAATGCCATAAATCTCATGGTCTCTTAGCCCCTTGTAAGAAGGAGCCAGGACGGCCGACTCGACGCCCCGCTCTCGCAATCGCAAAGCCTGTTCCACCAGCCAGGGCGAATGAGGGTCACCCTCCCAGCGGGCAAAATTGGTCACCAGATACAGCACCCTCATGGCCGCTCCCTGTCCCTGGCCAGGTCTTTGATGATTCTTTCCAGTCCATCAATGCGTTCGTGCTGATCCACCACTAGCTCGGCCAGAAAACCCACCAGGAAAACGACCAGGCCAGCCAGGGCCAAAGTGACGCCAAAGGTAAAGACCGGGCGCAACTGCCGGCCAAGGGTAAACCACTGTTGAAGCAAGTACACGCCCATCCCGGAGGCAGCCAGGATGAGAGCTGAGCCCAACGCACCGAAGAAGAGCATGGGCTTGCGGCTGAAGGTCAGGAGGAACTTGACCACCAGCACATCGAGGAAGGAAACGGGGATGCGTCCCAGCCCGAACTTGGACTTGCCCTGTCGGCGGGGATAATAGTTGGTCGGAACCTCACCGATCTTGTAGCCCTGAGAGGCGGCGATTATCAGGATAAAGCGGTGCCAATCAGAGCGCAGATAGAGCCCCTCGATCACCTCACGCCGGAAGGCCTTGATCCAGTTCATGTCGTGGGCCTGGACGTTGAACAGTAGGCGAGAGACGAAATTATAGATTTTTGAAGCTACAATCTTGCTATCGTGCCGGCCCTGTCGCCAACCGGCCGCCAAGTCATAGCCCTCGGCCAGCTTGTCCAGCAGTTTGGGGATATCCTCTTCGGGGTCTGACTCCAGGTCCCCCGGCATGAGGATAATGATGTCACCGCTGACGTGGTGGAACCCGGTTCTGATGGCCTCGGTCAGGCCCAGATTGCGCCGATGGTTGACGACCTTGACGAAGGGATAACGGGTGGCGCAGGCTGCTGCCTCGTGGCCAGTCCCGTCGGTTGAGCCGTCGTCCACGAGCACCACCTCGCCGTCCACGCCCCTGGCCTCAAAGGCTCTGGCTACTTTGTCAATGACCGGAGTCACATTCCCTTCCTCGTTATAGACTGGTATAAGAACCGAGACCCACGTATTGGCTCTCTCCACGTTCACACCTCCAGAAATTCTTTGATCGCCCGCGCCACTTCCTCCATCTGTGCCCGAGTCAACTCTGGGTACATGGGCAAAGAGAGCACCTGGCGGGCACACTCTTCAGTGATGGGGAAATCGCCCTCTTTGTAGCCCAGATGGCGGTAGGCCGGTTGCAGGTGCAGGGGAATGGGATAGTGGATGCCCGTGGAGATGCCCCGGTCCTTGAGGTGTTCTCGCAAGGCGTCACGCTCCTGCAGGCGGACGACGAAGAGGTGATAGACTGCCCTGACGTGATCCGGTTCGTAGGGCAGGACGAGGTCGAGATCGTTCAGGAGTTCGCGGTAGGTGACGACGTGGCGGCGGCGGGCTTTGTTCCATTCTTCAACGTGAGTCAACTTGGCCCGCAGGATGGCTGCCTGCAAGGTGTCAATGCGGTAGTTAAAGCCCTGCAACAAGTGTTCATATTTCTCCCGGCGCCCGTGGTCCCGTAACATGCGCACCTTTTCGGCTATTTCCCCGTCATCGGTGACCACTGCCCCGGCGTCGCCGTATGCTCCCAGGTTCTTGCCTGGGTAAAAGCTAAAGATGGCCACGTGGCCCATGCTGCCTGCTCGCCGGCCTTTGTACTCGGCTCCGTGGGCCTGGGCCGCGTCTTCGATGACCTTCAGCCCATGCCTGTCCGCCATCTCCAGGATGGGGTCCATCTCGGCTGGCTGGCCGTAGAGGTGGACGGGCATGATGGCCCTGGTCCGTCCGGTGATGGCTGCTTCGATTCTGGCTGGGTCAATGTTGTAGGTCCGGGGGTCAATGTCCACGAAAACGGGTCTGGCTCCCACGCGGCCCAGCATCCCAATGGTGGCGGCAAAGGTGTGCGGGGTAGTGATGACCTCGTCACCCGGCCCGATGTCACAGGCCAGGAAGGCCAGGTGCAAAGCCGCCGTGCCCGAATCAACGCCCACGGCGTGTTGGACGTCACAGAACCTGGCGAACTCTTCCTCAAAGGCCCTCACGTCAGGCCCCAGGATAAAGCCCGTGCTATCCACGACCCGCTGGATGCCGGCATCAATCTCGTCTTTGATGGAACGGTACTGAGCTTTGAGATCTACGAGGGGAATGGTCATGTTTGGTTGTCTCCTTGGCTTGGGTTATGAGGCAACGAGTTAAGGTTCCTGCCCAGGATTCTTCCAGCCGCTTCAATTGGTTTTCAGGCAGAGCTGACGCCGCTGAACATGGGCATTTGTTGGTGCTGGTCATTCCTCAAAGATTGTTTTCCTGGGGAGTAGCGAAGGTCAGTCACATACGCTGCTATTCCCACCGGACATGAATGTTAGGATAAACCTTCCAATCTTTGCCGCTTGTAAAAGAAAAATGGTTCGCCTCTCCTTCAAACAGGTTTTCTCCAAATCTATACTCTTTTCCCTTTTCATCTTCTTGGTAACACAATCCAACAAATATGTGAATTTCTCTGGTTTGTGGAAAGCCAGGCGAAAAAACCGACTCTCCTTCCTGCACAGGCACTGGAAGGTCTAGCAAGTTATAAAGAGTGGCAGGGATGTCCACCAGTTGAGTTGAACGATCCGACATAACCAACGGTTTTCTTGACTGCAAGGGCGGCTTAATTAGCAGTAAAGCACGTGTTCGATTGTCTATCTTTTGTGCAGACAATCTCCTTAGATTTACTGCTTCAATTTCCTTCTCAATGTCTAATGACATTGTACAATCTGAAACATTTTTCACACACGGGTATCCTGGTGAGCCATGATCGGCTTGAATAATAATGGTTGACTCGTGGTATCTTCCGAGTTCTTTCAATTTGGAAATGAATTCGGCCATGAGCCTTGTAGCACAAAGGGCCTGCTCGTGATAATGACTATCGTCTGGTGAGAAAACACAATCACGATTCATTATGTACGGAGAATGTGGTATCCAAAGGTGGGCATACACGTACTGACCATGATCAGGCCGCTCTGCTTCATCGTTAATTAACTGGCGTATTAGTTCAACAGAACCGAAAACGTTCCAGTTCTTACCTGCCAGCGCATCTTGAACAAACAACCGCGTGAAGACGCCTTTCCCCTCCCGGTAAACCTCTTGCTGTAAATAATTGGGCACAACACGCAACAACCAAAGATCCGCAAAATGACAATAGGCAGATACACTCCTATACTGCATCAACACATCTTCATGTACCTTAACGTGAGAGGCTTTTGGGTGAATCCACCCGCTGTATGGTGTATACATGGAAACTTTGTAGCCAGCATTATATAAATGGTTAACAATGCCAGACGAATTCTGGCGCCCCGTCCACTCTTTTAAACTGCTATTTTCTGTGTAGAAACTCCCTGTCATGTAACTGGGTAAGGATGCCATGGTATAGCCGTAATTTGCACGGTTGTTCTCGAAAAAAGTGAACCCATCAAACTCCCCCGTTAATTTCATCGTCTCCAGAGAGTCCAAAAGGCTATCACCACTGTAACCGTCAAAGGTGATGTGGTAGATATTCCCCCCGGCAGCAAGTTTTTCAGGAGGATTGGATATATTCTTAGCAGGTCGAGTAAATGGCAAATTAGTCTCGGGCAAGAGTCCATTGAAGACGACGATGGCTTCGGATATCAACAACAGCAATACAAAGATTGAACCGAAACGCTTCACCCATTTCCATGGCAACTTGATCGCGCCAAATACTACAAAGACCGCCAGTACAACTTCAACCACAGTTAGAAACAGTGGTTCTTGTGGTGTTTCTTGTCCGCCCATCAGTTCCCCCAACTGAACGGGCGACATGATATCCGACAAAGACAGGTAAAGGCCGATATAAAATAATAGAATAACGACTCTGGTTCTCAATGGTTGACTGACAAAAAACAAGAGTGCGATAAGAGAAATAAAATATACCCCCGCAAGAACCAAATAAGGAATGACAAGTGTCAGGTTATTGTCAAATGCATTCTTATTCGGCAAATATAAAGCAAAAGGCATTAGTACAAACAACACTACTCCTGGCAGATAAGCCGGAAGGACATCAGGTATTCCACTACTTTGGAAATATCTCGAGTTCTTATAGAGAGGGTAAAGTATTGCCAGTAGATAACCCACCAGGAGGAGGCCAAAAATCTCAAGCAGCGATCTCGCAACAATGAAGCGCCCGATAATACCAAGGCCAAGCAGCGCCAATACAACAATCCCGCAGACAAAAGAGTTCCTTTGAGACAATCCCAGCCGGCGCAGAAGCAGATAGCTGAAGGCGATGGAAAGAGCTCCCATCAGGGAGGCCAATAAGCAGACCTGTAACAGGCGGAGGGATGAGATGATGGGTCTTATCTCCACAGTGTTCAAGAGTATTCCCAGGGCTCTAGACTCATCACCCGAAGGGACAAAAGTATCAGATTTTATCTCCAGGAGGAGATCTCTTGGTGTGGGAAAGAGAGGTGGATGGTAAAGGAACCGATGGGCCCAGATCCCATTCTGCATGATGAAATCTGCCAGTACCGTTCCGTTGGCTATCAGGGCAACTCTGGGCAAGGGTTGCCCTTCCGGTCGGGCCGCATCGGCCCCCAGGATAATTTCCAGGGGTAAAGAGCCCAGATTGGGTAGCTTTATATAGGCCGAGTCCTTAGTCCATCGAAAAGGGTAGAATTCACCCCGCTCTCTAGAATTGAAATTGCGGAGATAGCGCTCATCGCCCTCCGTCCCCAGGTTGATAAAGATGGGTGAAGGTAAAGTGATTCGGTAGATACAGAATAGGACTACCAGCGACAGAAACAGTAACGCCCATAAACGCCTATCTTTCCACTCCCTCAGAGTATGCTTGAACATATAACAAGTCCTTCTCCCTGATGTAAATTTCATCTCCTTTCCATCAGGTACAGCATCCTTTTGGAGTTCCGAATTTGTTCGAAACGCTTTATTATAAAGAATCTACCAAATTCGTTTTCAAATCCTTGGCGAGTATAATGGGGAAAGATATCTTCCCGCGTGGAAAGCAGCCTCTGGACCTTCGCATCGCTTTTGGGAACGAACTCGATAATCAGCCAACGGCATAGTCTGGCCAAAAAGTCGGCTATCCTATCCAGAGGGACGTTGTTGGAAATCGCCAAATGGTGAACCAACGCCAGGGCCATCACCGTGTCCGCCGGGCCGCGTTCCAGAATGGACATTCTTTCTCGATTCTCCCATCCAATAGCGGGACTGGGATTGGTCAAATCAAGAACCAGGGGCAGGAGATTAGTTTCGCCGTTGCTAACCACCTGACGATAATTGATGTCCACACATCCCGGATCAATGTCCCAGGATATAGTCTGTATGCCTTTATCAGCAGCGATCCGGCTGAATAACCCTATGTTACTCCCGAGATCCCAAGCGGTCTTCGGAGCGGCTTCATCCAGAAAGCTTGCGACAAGTTGCTTTTTATGTTCAATACCCACAGAGTCATAGCTGTCATCCTGGTAATAATCGGCCCAGTCTGTGCCACGGGGGCTCCATTGCAGTTTCTTGATGGCGGATTCCAGATTGTCTATCAGCCCCAGCAAAGACTGCCGACTCACCTTGCCTCGTGCCGTATGCCTGTCCACCACTTTATCTGAAAAATGCTGCTGGCTTCTGGCATGAAGGTGGATGTGTAAGAGCAAAGGCAACTTGAAACGACTGCGGAAAGGCAGGAGTGCGGCTGCCAGATCGAGGGGAATCCCATCTATGTACACCCGCAGCAATTGGCTGAGCCGGATATCTCTATAACACATCAGGGCCAAAGGTGCCAAGAAGTGCTGGCAGAATTGTCGGTAGGCAACCCAAGGCAGCCCCTCCTGATACATTTCGAAGGAAAGCGTATCAATGAGTACCGGTTGCCCTTTCACAAATTGGATGTTGTAAGCACTGCAATCCTTCAACGACATGCCAAAGGCGAGCGCTCTTTTCTGGATTTCAAGCGTCGCCAAAGCGGCCGCTTTCAGTTGACTAAAAGACCACTCATAAGGATATGATATAAATGGCACCACTTCGGGCTGAACTATCTTGTAGGCGTTATCAGATCTAGCGAGATTGAGACTGGCTTCGGTATGGGCAATCAACAGCCCGGCATCAATCAGGTCCCGATAGAGACCGGACTTGAGCAGGTGATCGTAATGGTTCCGGTATAAAACGTTTACCTGGCGGTAAACCGAGCCATCTTGGACAAAGAGGAACCCATTGGGATCCCGAAACGAACCGGGAATGTTACCTTCAGTCATCATCCCTTTCCGATTGTGCATCTTGAGCAGTGGGGCCCACATTCCCGTTTGCCGGGACCGGGGTGCTCACATCCTGGCCGGGTTCTTGTACAGTTGCTTTCGATTCCGGAGAGCCCTTGCTAAAGAACCCCACGATCCTTCCCCAAAACACCTTGAGCATAAACAACGCCCCCACCAAACTGGCGAGGAGTATCTGAAAGATGTAGCTGCCGGCTCCCGGATCCAAATACGCATGCGCCTCCCGCACCAGAAGCAGTGAGGCCAACACAGCCAACAGGGCACATGAACTTGTCTCTGACAAGATTCGTTTCAGCTTTATCACCATTACCTTCCTTTCCAACATCCAATCTCCTGCCCCTTATCCCCTGTCCCCTCTAAATGTAGGGTCTTTCAATCAACCCATAAGGACATTCCAACTCGTCTATCGTTTTCACAACCTTGGCCGGGTTGCCTACCACCACCGCCCGTGGCGGGACGTCGTCGGCTACGACGGAGCCAGCCCCCACCAGGGCCATCTCGCCGATAGTGATGTCGGGCAGGAGGGTGGAATTGGCTCCGATTTTGGCTCCTCGTTTGAGGGTAGGGCTTTTCAGACACTCCTTGGCTTTGAGACAGCGAGGATGGAGGACATTGGTATAGGCCACGTGAGGGCCTATCCAGCAGCCATCTTCAATGACGGCGTACTCGCCGATGATATCATGTCCCCGGAAGCGCACGTCGTTGCCTATATTGCAGTAATGTTCAATACTTACATAAGTTCCGACGCTGACATCATCGCCAATCCGAACCCCCTCGCGGATTGTCGCATGGTGCCCCGTCTGGAAGTTGTGGCCGATGACGGTGTCGGCATAGATGACGGTGTGCGAGCGGATGACGGCGTTGTCACCGATGACCACAGGCAACTCGCCAGGCTTCTTCCCCCGTGGCGGATGGCCGATGATGACGTAATCGCCGATTTGAGCGTTCTTCCCCAATTGGACGTTAGGGTAGATACGATAAGTGACCTGGTCAGCTTCCATAGTTATTCTCAGTTCCTCCCTTTGAGTTCTACCGACACCCCCCCGCGATTCAGCGAGGCCTGGGCAGCTTCGAGCACCCTAACCACCCGCAAGCCGCTCTCGCCATCGGTGCGGGGTCGCGCCCCCGTGCGCACACACTCGATGAAGTGGGCACATTCGTTGCGCAAAGGCTCCGTCATTTCGATCTTGGGGATGTAGATGTCGCCTGAATGAACTTTGGACTGGAATTCACCGTAGATGTCTTCTTTCCCCTTGATGTAAACGCCCTTGTCGTAAATCTTGATCTTACCCTCGTCAGCTATATCGTCGTAAACGATCATCTTCTCGCTGCCGACGATGGTCATCTGCCGGACCTTGCTGGGGTCCAGCCAACTGGCCTGCACGTGGCCCAGCACACCGGCGGGGAAAGTCATGGTCACAAAGACCACGTCCTCGACTTTGCTGTTCAGGTAGGTCGCTCCGGTGGTTCTGACGGAGAGAGGCATGGTGCCCAGAAGGTAAATGAGGATGGAAATGTCATGGGGAGCGATGCTCCACAGGGCGTTGATGTCACTCTGCACACGGCCCAGGTTGACCCGGTTGGAATAGATGTAGTAAACTCGGCCGATTTGCCCCCCATCAATGAGTTCCTTGATCTTTAGCACGGCCGGATTATACTCGAACACGTGGCCGACCATCAGCGTCCGATTGTGCTCCTGGGCCAGGGCGATCAACTCTTCGGCCTCTTCGCTGCTCATGGCCAAGGGCTTTTCCACGAAAACGTGTTTGTCGGCCAGCAATGCATCCCTGGCAAGCTCGTGGTGAGCGCGGGCAGGGGTGGCCAAGGCCACTGCTTCGATCTCTCTATCAGCCAAAACGTCGGCATAGTTCACCGTCGTTCTCACAGTCGGATAAAGAGCTTTGATCTTTTCCAATTTTTGCGGATCTATGTCACAACAGGAAACCAAATCGGCGGTGGGCAATTGGTGGAAATTGCGCACCAGATTGGGCCCCCAATAGCCACAGCCGACCACTGCTACTTTGACTGGCTTATTCACTCTCTGCCTCCCAGCTTAGTCTATCACACATCACGCGATTTGACAACTGACTCGAATAACGCGAATGGGCGAATCCAAGATGGCCTTGCCATTTTAAATCAAATTCCTGCTGTTCGTCCTTTCGTGACATTCGTGTTAGGGCTCTGACACCTGCACAGTGCCCAACAGAAGACAACCATCACACGCCCCCCGGCCAACTGCATCTACAGCTAACCGCTCACCGGTGTCCAGCCGATACAGACCTGTGACGATCTGGTACTCGCCTGGCGGCGTGTCAGGCTTGAGGACGATTGCGTGCTCGTCGGCTATCACCTCGCCTTGATCCCAAAAAGAGGTCGGATAGAAGCCTCCCTCAGGTTGGCCGTCGTGCTGCCCCCAGAGTTGGCCGTCCCTGCCCAACACGTGCACGAAAACGGTATAGTTTTCGCCGACCGGCTCCCTGGCCTGCCAATACAGCCTCAGGTGAAAGGCCTGTCCTGCGCAGAGCTTGTCCTGAGCAAAGTCGAAGGGTCGAAGGGTCCCGTCCGGTCCGGTCGCTGCCGGGTCCAGGTCGTAGCCCAACAGAGAGATGCTATCACCGAAGGCGGCCGTAAAGGGATTCTGAGGGGAAAAGCTTTCCTCATCACGAATAACCTTCAGGTAGTCCAGAACCAGCGTGTTACCCTGAGGGCGGCCTTCCTGATCCAAGATGGGCAGGCGCTCCAAAGTGGAGGGGGCGTACCAACCGACCTCCAGGCGGTAGCGGCCTGGGGGAGCATCGGTGGGGACCGCTATCTCGCGCCCGTCCCACACCTCAATCCCTACGGGCCACTGACTGGTGGGGAAGAGGCCGTTTACAGGCGGGCCATCTGCCTGCCAGAAGAAGCCATCGCCCCGACCGGTCAAATGGACGAAAACCACATAGTCTTCCTCCAGGGCTTGCTGATTTTGCCAGAAAAGAGAGAGGGGCAGGGAATCCCCGGGCTGCATTCGGACAGTCCCCAGTTCATAGCCGATGAGGCTTATCTTGTCTGCAAAGTTGAACGCGGAAGCGTGGAATGACGGAAGGCGCGGAACAGCCAGGAAAGCCGTTACCCATTGCTGACGATAGGCTGGCTCCATACTATAGCGAACGTACTCTTTGAAATCAGGGTTGTAGCCTTGATCAAAGCGCACGTCGTCCACCACGAACCAAACTCGCTCCCTGGCAGCCAGGACATCTTGCAACTGGCGAACTGAGGCCAGAAGGGGGGCGGCTGTCCAACGATCCACCAGAGCGCCGTCCTTTTCCACCACATACTCCCGATAGCCTCGCTGCAAAGTATAGCCATCGCACCGGCCCAGGTAGGCTCCGCTGATAGAAGGCAGAGGCATCAGAATGGCATCACCTGGCTGCCAACGATCACGCACGTAATGGAAAGCGAGGTCGTAACCCACCTCTTGCCGTCTAAGCACAGTCAGGGTCTTTGGCAAGAAAAGGACAGTTACAACTGCCACCAACAGGAGACTCAGTACCGCAGGTTTGCCCCCGGACACCAATTGCCAACGACTGACCCGTCGCAACCGGGAGACGCTCCAGGCCATACCTTTGAGCAAAGTCGCTCCCGCCAACAGGAAATAGACTGGCAACAGCATGGTGACGTAACGAGGCCGTCGCCAGGTCTCCCCAATCAGAAAGATGAGTTGGAACATGGTCAGTCCGAAGATACCGTGTAGAAACAGGTAAATTGCGTTCCGCTCTCGGAAGTCAGCCAACTGCCCCTTAGAGGCTGCTATGAATGTGCCGATCAGGAGATAGATGAACCCCAGGATAAGGAGAAGGGTCAAGAGAGATCGGCTGGGCGACCAGAAGAACTCTCTGAAGTAGAAAGCTGGCTTCGTCTCCCAGCCGGTGGACAGGGCAAGGAAAGGGCGCTGGCTGGAGTCGGTCACCGGGCCGCCGATGCTATTCAGGAGGACAGCTACCGCTGCCCCCAGCCCGGCCAGGAGCAGGGGGGCAATAACATCGCGACGGAACAACCAGCGCCAGCCCCACCGGGCGGCGAGGGCCAGGATGACCGCCGGCAGTAACAGGACCGTCACCGTCTGACTGAAGAGAGCAAGAATGAAGAAAAGGGTGAAAAGGTAGCACTCTCGACGGCACGGCACTGGTGCGCCGATTTGTTGCGCCCAATTGACATCTCCCCC
Organism: Anaerolineae bacterium; assembly: GCA_041862415.1. Lineage (GTDB taxonomy): Bacteria > Chloroflexota > Anaerolineae > E26-bin7 > E26-bin7 > E26-bin7. The sequence goes on from JBGVTF010000028.1 coordinate 19,068, forward strand.
GATGGGCCCTCGACCCAGATAGTACAGGGCCAGGAGCACAAGCAGTGTCTGCAAACTGTACATCCTGGCCCGCCCCATCCAGATGATGGTCTCCGGAGCCAGAGCCAACAGGGCAGCAGCCAGCAGCCCTACCCGCTTTGAGAAGAATCGCTTGCCGACAAGATACAACAGAGGGATGCTAACTGTGCCCACGAGTAGGCTCGGCACTCTAGCCACTGGCTCACTGAAGCCAAAAAGGCCGATGAAAAGAGCATCAAGGTAGGTGAAGAGGAGTCCTTGCGAGTAGAAGAAACCCGAGGGAAGAAGGGGCAAGCCACGCTGAATGACCTGCTGGGCGGCCCAGATAGTAGAATACTCATCCACGTGGGGGCTGACCGTCAACAGATAGATCAGACTTAGGCAGAATCCGGTCAGTGTCACCCCCCCCAGGAGCAGTACTTCTTCTGAGCGGAAGCGGGGAGAAGCCTCCCTTTCCATGGCTATCTGCCTCCTCCGGCCAACACCCGTCCAACCCCTTCCATGGATGGTGTCAGGCGTACATCCTGAAAGAGCATACTCAGACAGCGCCTGTCGTTGGAACCGGCTTCGACCTCGGCCGGCACCTCACAGCCCTCAGCCACTTGAAAGACGATGTCGTTCTGCCCTTTCCCCAGGGTGAAAGACGGTGTAACAAACTCCTGCCAGCCCGCGACCTCGAAATTGGCCAGCGCCTGGCCATTGACTGTTACTTGCACGTGACGGGGTCCCCGAAAGGGGTGGGCGGCGAAACGCAGGCGGTAGCGGCCTTCGGTCAGGCGGTGGACGTACAGAATGCCTTCATCCTTCAGCCAGCGGGCCGGGTGGCCGTCGGCGTCCTCGACCTGGTACCAACCGTAGCTTAGAGCCAACAGACTCTCCTCACCCTCAACCTCGACCTCGGGCACGAGGAAAGCCGCCAGCCGTTGGTTATCGTAGAAGGGTTCGCCCAGCAGGCGGCGAAGGGCAGCCAGCGCCTCCTCGTCTTCCTCGGCGGCCCATATCCCCTTGTGCAAGATCACGTACCGGATGTGGTACCGGTTCAAGGCTTGCAGGGCTTCTTCTGGCGAGGGGCGCGGGATCATGTCCTCCGTGACCGGTGGCAGGACCAACTCTTGCAGAGTCTTCATGCCACCTTCCAGGCCCTCCGGCAGACGCCAGACGTAGCCCCCCACGATCTTGTGTTGATGCACGGTCTGATAGCGCATGGCCCGGTTGGAGGCCTCCCGCAGCCAGACGGGCCATTGAGGCAGGTCCAGCACAGCAAAGTCCCCGGGTTCTTGAGCCATGCGCTGATAGAAGTCAGGTACGCTGGCATCCATTGCCGGAAAAGGCCAGACAACCACACCGTCAAAGAGGATGAGCACAGAGAGGAGTGTTATCAGTGCCCCTCTGCTCCTCTGGCTTCCCAACCCCTCGACCCTTCGACGGGGCTCAGGACAGGCTCTGCGCAGGACCAGCCGTTCCAGCAGAGATGCTGTGCCAAAACTGGCCAAGACTGCAAGGGGCAACACGATGGTCTCGTTAGCACGTCCTGGGATGCGCCCCCATTTGTAGAAGGGCAAGCGCTGCAACAGGGCGTAGGGCAGCGGTAAGCTGGTCTGCAAGCCGCCTATCTTGAGAACGGGGCCTAGCGATAGCACCAGAGCCACCAGGCCCAGTATGAGCCAGAAGCGGGCCTCACTCCAACGCCGCCTGAGTCCCCACCCGGCCAGAAGCAAAGTCACCACTCCCAGATAGACCGTATTCTCCAGCACGTTGCCCCGCCCCATGACCGCTGTTGCCCAGGCCCGGAAGGGGGGCCATCGTCCCCAGACGGGATGCGAGAGCGCGGGCGTGACGAAGCCCAAAAGATCGGCCGAGTAGTCTACCGTGCCGGCCATGCGCAGGTAACTCAGTTGCCCGCTTAGAGAGCGCCAGGCAAAGGGCAGAAGAAAGGGAGCGGTGAGCACCCCCGCAAGCGCGAAGGCTGCGACAACGTATAAGGGACTGCCAGCAGGTCTTGTTCTCCGGCCGGGAAAGCTGCCCTTTCCCACCTCTCTCAGCTTCCTCACGGTCATACAGTAGAAGATGAGCAGAGCAGTGAAGGGGAGTATGAAATAAGCAACGTGAACAATGTTGATCAGCGTGGAGAGCGCCAGGAGAATGCCACACAGCCAGGCGTTGCGCCAGCCCGATTGGCCCTCACCCTCCCCCCAGCCACCGTTGTGACGGCAAAGGAGCCTGATGAGATAGAGAGCGTAGAGAGGAAAGAAATAGGTCACCACCTGGGCCAGGTGAGCAGTGGCGTGGCTGAGGCGGTTGGGGAAGAAGGCGAAGACGAGGCCGCCAATGAAAGATGCTGACCTGTTCCTGGTCAGGTAGGTGCACAGGAGATAGGTCGTCAGTCCAGTCAGGACGAAGGAGAGGAGAAGATGGAGATTGTAGGCTACCACCTGGCCGAAGAGCAGTTGCAGGGGCAGGGCGACCACCTGAGGATAAGGGGTCACCCACAGCATGGGATGGTAAGTGCCATCGGGATAGTAGAGATAGCTGGCCTCCGCCGGGCTGGTGCCCAAATCCAGCAGAGCTTTCTCCGTCCACCACGAGATCCACACATGCTGCAAAGCATCCTGATCCGGCGCGCCAGCCAGCGCAGACCTCAGCCGGAAGGCCACGGGATAGGTCACCACGACGGCGATCAGCGCGTAGGCTACGATAACCCAAAGGATGCTTCGCCATGCGACCCTCCCTTCGACCCTTCGACTTTGCTCAGGACAGGCTTTGCTCAGGGCAGAGCTCATGACAAGCCATTGGCTATTCAATTGCCGCCACCGTTTAGAGCCCAAACCCGGTTTCCTGCCTCCCCATTCCCTGGTGAGTATCCCCCAAAGAAAAGCCTCGTGGCTCGGTACCGCCCACGAGGCGGCGCAAAGGCGAGCCCAAGCCCCTCTGCGCCATGATTATATCCCGAATTGATGGGTCAGAGAATCTGGCTGAAAAACAGCCTGGTGCGCTCCTCCTTGGCCCGGTTCGGATCTTCGATAGCCGCTTTCAACTCCTCGGCTGCCAGCTCTTCCACGATGTTACCCTCGTCGAAGAAAAAGACGCGATTGGCGACTTCTTTGGCGAAGCCCATCTCGTGGGTGACCACGATCATGGTCATGCCCGATCGGGCCAGCTCGATCATGACATCGAGTACCTCTTTGATCATCTCCGGGTCCAGCGCTGAGGTTGGCTCGTCGAAGAGCATGATCTTGGGCTGCATGGCCAGGGCGCGGGCGATGGCTACCCGCTGCTGCTGCCCACCAGACAACTGGCCGGGATACTTGTTCGCCTGTTCTGGAATGCCCACGCGCTCCAGAAGCTCCATGGCGATTTTCTCTGCCCTATCCTTCGGCCATTTTCGGACCCATATCGGGGCCAGGGTGATATTGTCAATGACCTTCAGGTGCGGGAACAGGTTGAAAGACTGGAACACCATGCCGATCTCTTCGCGAACAGCGTGGATGTTTCGGATGTCGTTAGTCAGTTCAATGCCGTCTACGATAATGTCACCTTTCTGGTGCTCCTCCAAACGGTTGATGGTCCGAATGAAGGTAGATTTCCCTGAACCCGAGGGGCCGCAGATGACCACTACCTCTCCCCTTTTGATGGTGAGATTGACCCCTCGCAGCACGTGAAAGTCGCCGAACCATTTGTGTACTTCTCGGCAGATGATGATCTCTCCGGATGTGTTCAGTTTCTCGTTCTGCATGATCCTCCACCGCAGGTGGACTGGTATACTGGTGGCTTGGTAGATTGGTTAGCTCCTGGTTTACCGGTTTACCAATCTACCGATTCACCTTATCGCTCTCCAACGCCCAGCGCGACCTCCAGTCGCCGGCTGGCGTACGACATGGCGTAGCTGAAAATGAAGTAGATCACGGCTACAAAGAGATATGCTTCTCGTTTCAAACCCATGAACTGAGGCTGGGCTACCACACTCCTGGCGATATTCAGCAAGTCCAGAAGACCAACGATGGCCACCAGGGATGTATCCTTGAACAGGGTGATAAACTGCCCTACAATGGGCGGGATCACCGCCCGCAACGCTTGCGGCAGCACGATCAGCCCCATCAGCTGCACGCCCGATAGACCCATTGCCTTTGCCGCCTCGTACTGCCCCAGGGGCACGGCGGCCAACCCCCCGCGAACATTCTCCGCAATGTACGCGGCAGTGAACAGGGTGAATCCCACCATGACTCGGAGCACATTGTCCACCCTCACCTCTTCGGGCAAGAAGAGGGGCAACATGATTTGAGCCATGAACAAAACGGTTACCAGCGGCACACCGCGTATCAACTCGATGTACAGGGTGCTGAACACGCGCACGGCCGGCAGACTGCTCCGGCGGCCCAAAGCGAGCAGGACCCCCAGTGGGAAAGAAGCCACAATGCCGACGATGGCCAGCAGGAACGTCAGCAACAGTCCGCCCCAGAAACTCGTGCTCACCAGAGGCAATATCGAACTGCCGCCGAAGCCGCGAAGCAACACAATCGTCAGCGTAAAGGAGAGCAGCCAGCCGACTAACACCCAGCGCCTCCCCCTCTCGTGACTGCCTCCCAGTGGTCCCCAAACCACCAGGCTGAGCCCGCCAAGCAGCACCACCATGATCACGCAGGCCCACACACGCCAAACCTGGTCGCGCGGGAATGGGCCGATCAGAAACAATACCAGGTTGGTCGTCACCACACTCCATCGCGCCTTCGTCAACGCCCAGGTCACCAGCCCGCGAAGCACCATGTAGATGAGCCCCAGCGAGCCAAAGGTCAGCAGGGCGTTGTACCAGGTGCGGAACAGGTTCTCTTTAAACCAACCCAGTATGCCCACTGAGGTGCGGGGTGGCCGCACTGCCTCGGAGATCGTTGTCATTCTTACCTCCGGCCCTCACCTCTCCACAAGCTGTACGCGTCGGTTATACAGATTCATAAGCAGCGAGGTAAACAGACTCATGCCCAGGTAACTGGTCATGATTAAGACGATCACCTGAACCGCCTGCCCCGTCTGATTGAAAATCGTGCCAGCGACGCTGAAGAGATCAGGGAAACCGATGGCGATGGCCAGACTGGAGTTCTTCGCCAGGTTGAGATATTGGCTGGTGAGAGGAGGGACGATGACGCGCAGCGCCTGCGGGAAGATGACCAACCGCAGGGTCTGTCCCTCCGTCAACCCCACGGCTCGCGCCGCTTCGATCTGGCCTCGTGACACGGCCTGGATCCCCGCCCGAACCACCTCGGCGATGAACGCGCCGGTGTAGACCACCAGTCCCAGCAGCATGCCTACGAACTCTGGCGTGAGAGTGAGGCCACCCTGGTAGTTCCAGCCCTGCAAGGAGGGTTTATCCAGGACGAGCGGGGCCTCTGGCACCACGAACCAACCGAAGATTGACAAGGCGACGAAAGCCACACCTATCCATAGCAAATTGAACGCGGGACGTCCCGTACGCTGCTGACCGCGAGCGCGCACAATCCACAGCACCACGGCCACCGCTGTGGCGGCGATGAGGCAATACAACCACGACCTAAATGAAGCCGTAGGAACGGGCCCGGGGAGTGCCGCGCCGCGGTTGCTGATGAAGATCGAACCAGGTAGGGCGATACTCTCTTTGACCTTGGGGAGCTTGAGGATAATGGCGAAATACCAGACGAAGAGCTGTACCAGCAGGGGTGTGTTGCGGATCAGTTCGATGTAAACACTGGCGATCTTATTGACCAGCCAGTTGGTGGATAACCGGGCGACTCCCATCACCACCCCCAGGATGGTCGCCAAGATAATCCCCACGACAGTGACGCGCAGAGTGTTGACGACCCCGACCAGGAAAGCGCGGGCGTAGGAATCGGAGGCGTCGTAGGCGATCCCCTCGCCGACATCGAAACCGGCTTCCAGCTCGAGGAAGCCGAAACTGCCGCCAAGACCTCGGCTTCTCAGGCCGTGCATCATATTGGAATAGAGCACCCCTGCCGCGACCGCGACGAGAACCACGAAGGCGACCTGGCTCAGGATTCGGAGTATACGAACGTCGCGCCACAAGGGTACAGCGCGACGGGCGGTCAAAACCGATGACGCTCGGGCCATATTGCTCACCGCTCTCAATCTTACGGGCCTATATTCATGGAAGTGCAGCCCAGCTCTTCCCGCCTCCTGAGAAGCTATGCCGGGCTGCACTTACCCCGTTCGGGCAGAAGTTAAACTCTTGCCCATCGAAAACGCGGTCTAGCGGAACGGCGGGGCATAGATGAGCCCACCCTCCGTCCAGAGCGCGTTCAGCTCCCGCTCGAGGCCGAAGATGGTGCCCGGACCCAGGTTCCGATCGTAGACCTCGCCGTAGTTGCCGACGTGCTTGATGACGTAGTAGACGAACTGGTTGTCGAGGCCCAGGCCGACGCCCAGGTCACCCTCATCACCCAACAGGCGGGCGATGACCGGATCCTCGCTCCCCAGAAAGTCGTCAACGTTGGCGCTTGTGATCCCAAACTCCTCGGCGGTGATCATCCCGTAGACCACCCAGGAGACGATGTCGTTCCACTGGTTGTCACCGTGCATGCTCGCCGGCCCCAGAGGCTCCTTGGACAGCACCTCCGAAAGGATGGCGTGAGCAGCCGGATTGGAGAGGGTGGTCCTGCGGGAGGCCAGGCCGGACCTGTCCATGGTCATGGCATCGCAGCGCCCTTCCTCGTAGGCGCTCGTCACCTCATCGTACGTCTCGAAGACGACATGATTGTATTCGATGCCTCGCTTGCGCATCTGATCGGCCAGGTTCATCTCTGTCGTGGTGCCCGCTGTGACGCAGACGGTCCCACCCTCCAGGTCTTCGAGCGAGGTAATCTTGTCCGCGATCTTGACCATGATCCCCTGGCCGTCGTAAAAGGTCGTGGGCGCGAAATCCAGCCCCACAGAGGTGTCCCGGCTGGTGGTCCACGTGGTATTGCGGAGCAACACGTCCACCTCGCCTGTCTGCAAGGCGGTGAAGCGCTCCTTGGCGGTCAGGGGGCGGAACTCGACCTTGGTGGGATCGTCAAAGATCGCAGCGGCAATGGCGCGGCAGAATTCCACATCGAAGCCGGAGAACGAACCATCAGGTTCAAGGAAACCAAACCCGGGCAACGCGTTGTTACAACCGCAGATGAGCTTGCCCCGTTCTTTGACGGTGTCCAAGAGTGCTGCGGCGGCCGGTGCAGCCGGAACCTCCGGGCACTCGGGGCACTCGGGGCACTCGGCCTCTGGGCACGGCGGGCACTCTTCAGCCTTAGGACATTCGGGACACGGGGGACACGGTGTTGGCTGCGGCCCACAGGCAGCCAGAAGAGCAGCCAGCACCAGTATGGTTACCAGCCCTACGAAGTATTTACGTTTCATCTTCCACTCCTCCTTAGTGAGTGAATATGAATGGGGAGATACCGATAGACGAAAGTCCAGTTTCTCTCCGCCTCCTCACCTCCTCTCCACTCTCTTCCTAGCAGCTTGTGTGCGGGCGCGATAACTTACGTCCTTTGTTCTCGTTTTGTGGACTTTCGGCTTCAGGCTCATTGCCGTACTTAACGAGCGCAGCGGAAGCCCAGGTCGTCGTTGGCTGCACTGGGGTCGGTGGCGCTGCGGTTGAAAGTGGTCACCAGATTCGCCTCCTGGAACCACCCGCCACCTCGTGTCACCTTGAATTTCTCCCCAAAGTACTCGGACTGATAGGTGCTGTCCGGGTAAGCCTGGTACCAATCGGCCATCCATTCCCAGACGTTGCCCGCCATGTCGAAGACACCATAAGGGCTGGCTCCCTCTGCGAAGCTGCCGACCGCCACCGTGCCCCTAAAGCCACTCTCCTTGGCATTAACCTTGGCCGGGTCCCACTCGTTGCCCCAGGGATAGATGAACCCTTCTTCACCCCTGGCTGCCTTCTCCCATTCGACCTCAGTGGGCAGGCGCTTGCCGGCCCACCGGCAGTAGGCGTCAGCATCGTTCCAGGTGACCTTGACCACCGGGTAGTTGTCCTTGCCCTCGGCATAGGCCCGCCAGCCCATCTCGCCAGCCTTTTCGGCTTCGGTCTGGTAGCCAGTTTCCTCGACGAACCGGGCAAAGTCGGCGTTAGTCACCTCGAACACGTCAATCTCAAAAGCCTCAAGGGTAACGGTGTGAGCGGGCTTCTCGTCGTCATCTCCTCCGTCGTTGCCCATGGTGAACTCACCGGCCGGGATTTCGACCATCATCTCAGGGACCGGGGGCGCAGTCGGAGCCTCGGCCCCTGCGGGGGCGGTAGTGGGAGTGGGAATAGACGTGGGTGTGGGTGGAAGGGGCTTGGGCGTGGGTGTGGGCACGATCTGGATGGGGGTAGGAGTGGCTACTGCCGCCCCGCCAGGTGTCTCTTCGCCAGCAGCACCGGGGGCTGGTGTCGCTTTTCCCCCACAGCTTGTAGCCAATACCAGAAGCATAACCAGCGAGATCAGATAAATCTTCTTCATACCTATCTCCTTTTTTCTCATCAATGTTGATTTAAAGGACGCCAGGGGTGCAATTGATTGCCCGTGAAGGCAGCGGACTATGAGGATGTCACTCCAACCAACATATACATTGTATCACACCAGTTGGCCTTTTGTCAATTCTGGTACAACTTGTGCTGGTAAATGTAATCCTCCACTTCCTTTGGCACCTGGTACTTGATGGACAGACCCTCGCGCACCCGTCGTTGAATGTCGGTGGAAGAAATGGCCAACTGGGGCGCATTGAGCATATGGACCCGCGAGGCCACTCCGGGTAGAAGGGCATCTAATTCATCGAGGTCCACCTGGTAACCTGGTCGGCTCACCACCGCGAAGCGGCACAGTCTGATAAGTCGCCTCGGATTGTGCCAGGTCAGGATATCTAGCAAGGAATCAGAGCCCATGATGAAATATATCTCGACGCCAGGTCCCCATTCGTCCCTCAGAAGTTCAATGGTATCCACGGTATAACAGGGGCCGAAGCGGTCAATGTCAGCCCTGGAGACAGCGAAATGAGGGTTGGAAGCGATGGCCAGTTCGACCATCGCCAGGCGGTGCTCCACGGGGGACATAACGTGATCGAGTTTGTGGGGGGGCAGTCCGGCTGGTATGAAAACAACGCGCTCCAACTTGAGTTCCACCCAAGCTTCCTCAGCACTCACCAGATGCCCAATGTGAATGGGATCAAAGGTGCCCCCCAAAACGCCAACGCGCATGCTATCCCCCCAACGATTCAACGACTACCACTGTTGTACCACTATTGCACCACTGCTGCGGTATAGGCAAATTTCAATTGGTCATCGGTCATTTCATTGCCATTCCAGTTCGATATCGCCAATGCGCACCGTATCGCCTACCTCAACCCCCGCTTTTTCTAAAGCTGCTGAAATACCCATGGCCTCCAGAATGCGCTGAAACCTCATCACTGCCTCATCGTACTCCCAGTTTGTCATGGCGACCACGCGCTCTATCTCCGGCCCTCGCACCCGCCAGGCATCCCCTTCCTGGGTGATGCTGAAGGGCTCTTCCTCCTCCAGGCGGAAGACTTTTACCTCTTCGATGACTGGTTCCTTCCTGGGCAGGCTATCCAGTAGACCAGCCACCCGCTGCAGAAGGGTTGGCACTCCCTGGCCGGTGACGGCCGAGATGCTCATAGCCTCCAGCTCTAACTTTTTCATTTCTTGCCTGATCCGTGGCCATAGTTCTTGAGTTTGGGGCAAATCCATCTTGTTCAGCACCACCACCTGGGGCTTGCGGGCCAACTGCGAGTCGAAAAGAGCCAGTTCCTGGTTGATCTTCTCGAAATCAGACAGAGGGTCAGCAGACGCTCCATCAAGAAGATGGATCAAAAGCCGGGTGCGCTCTACGTGACGCAAGAACTGATGGCCCAGGCCAGCGCCAGCGTGGGCCCCCTCAATGAGGCCAGGAATATCGGCCAGGACAAAATCCCTGTCGTCCACCGTCACCACGCCCAGGTTGGGCTCCAAAGTAGTAAAGGGGTAGTCAGCGATCTTGGGTCGGGCAGCGCTGACGGCGGCCAACAGAGTGGACTTGCCGGCATTGGGCACGCCGATAATGCCCACATCGGCGATAAGCTTTAGCTGCAGGCGCAGCCAGCGCTCCTGGCCGGGCTCGCCCTTCTCAGCCAGCCGTGGGGCCTGGTTGGTCGGTGTGGCGAAAGCGGCGTTGCCACGCCCCCCTCGCCCCCCTCGGGCGACGATGGCCCGTTGCCCAGGTTGGATAAGGTCGGCCAGAGGCTGGCCTGTGTCGGCATCGTAGGCCACGGTGCCAGGGGGCACGGCTATGGTCAGATCCTCACCTTGTTTGCCAGTCTGATTTTTGCCTCGTCCGTGGTCACCCCGCTGGGCTTTGAAATGGCTGCGCTTCTTAAAGTTGATGAGGGTATTCAGGTGGGGATCTATCCCCAGATAGACATCGCCGCCCTTGCCGCCGTTGCCACCGTTGGGGCCACCGAAAGGGATGTATTTCTCGCGACGGAAGCTCACACAGCCGTTGCCTCCGTCACCAGCTTTCACGTAAATTTTGGCTTCGTCAAAGAACACTGAGGCACTCCCGGGCTGATAGCATCTGAACGATATTATACATTATACCATTGCCTGGACGCTGATGCAAGGCATTTGACAAACCATCTCGATTGTGATAAACTCAACATTGTTTTGACCAAGCTACGGCAATGGCGCACTTTGTGGCCTATGCGCCCAGGAGTCTCAAGGCAATAACGGTGCATCCGTTCCCGTAGGAGGAGTTTAGTGCATGCCCATTGATTATCTCCCCATCCTTATTCTCGTCATTGTAGCCCTCATCTTCGCCGTTTTGGCCCTCCTTGTGCCTGCCTTGTTGGGTCCTCGCAAACCCACCTCAATCAAGCTCTCTACCTACGAATCTGGCAAGATCCCCTTCGGTACCACCAGCCGACGTTTCCCTGTTAAGTACTATCTCACAGCCGTGCTCTTCATCCTCTTCGACATCGAGGTCATTTTTCTGTACCCCTGGGCGGTCGTGTTCAGGGCGTTGAAGCTCTTTGGCCTGATTGAGATGGGTGTCTTTGTATTGATCCTCCTGGTAGGCTATTTTTACGTTTGGCGGAAAGGGGCTCTGGAATGGGACTAGAGAGCAAGCTGCCGGAAGGCATGGTCCTGACCACCACCCTGGAAAAGATAGTCAACTGGAGCCGCCAGTATTCACCCTGGCCGCTCCTTTTCGGCCTGGCCTGCTGCGCCATTGAGATGATGCATGCCGGAGTATCCCGGCACGACATCTCCCGTTTTGGAGCCGAGGTCTTCCGCGCTTCACCGCGCCAGGCCGACGTCATGATCGTGTCTGGACGCATCTCTCAGAAGATGGCTGCTGTGGTCAAACGCCTCTATGAGCAGATGCCTGAGCCCAAGTGGGTCATTGCTATGGGGGCCTGTGCCTCGTCGGGCGGTATGTTCAACAACTATGCCATCGTCCAGGGGGCCGACAAAATCATACCCGTTGACGTCTACGTGCCGGGCTGCCCACCCCGCCCCGAGGCCCTGATTTACGCTATCACCAAGCTGCAGAAAAAGATAGAGCAAGAGAAGTTTAGGGACAGGGTGTAGATACCACCCTATCATCTGCTGGTGTCCGATCTGAAAGCTGCAAGTACCTCCTGGTTGTCTAATTCGTGGCAAACTTGTCGGTCCGGGTGATCCAAAGCACTTGGCTGCAACTTTCCAAACTCCAGGAAAGGAGTTGACAACCATGTCCACAAAAAACTCCAGAGAGATCTACGACAAGCTCTTGGCGGAAGCTAAGCTAGTTCTTGTCTGGAAAGTCTAGCAGAGGCGGCTCCCATGCCGCCGGATGCCGGGCGTGGGAGCCCGGCCCGCTAGTTTCCAGACAGAAACTAAGCTAGAGCTGGACAGTGTGAAACGTGACAGGTTGACGCTTGAAGAAATCGCATAGGAGAGAGCTATGGATATAAAAACACTTGCTCAAGAAGTGCAGGCGCTCAAGGAGAGAATTGCAGCACTAGAGGCAAAGCCTCTCTTCAAGAAACTACCTTCTCCCATACCGACCGTAGGGCCTGTGGCTGGTGAGACGCGGGTGTGGGAAAGGGACGGCTCGGTGGTAGTCTACATCCCGCCTGGCGAGTTCCCCATGGGCCTTAGCCTCTACCCAGATGGGAACGAGTACCCTCAGCACACCGTCTACCTGGATGGCTTCTGGCTAGGCAAGTACCCGGTGACCAACGCCCAATACCGGAAGTGCGTTGAGGCTGGAGGTTGCAGGAAGCCCGAAGACAGGGATTACTACAACGATCCACGCTATGCCGATTGCCCGGTGGTGTACGTGGACTGGGCGCGGGCGCAGGAGTACGCCCGCTGGGTAGGCGGACGGCTGCCGACTGAAGCCGAGTGGGAGAAAGCGGCGCGGGGGACGGATGGGCGCACCTACCCCTGGGGGGACGTGTGGGACCCAAAGAGATGTAACACGAAAGACGGCGGCCCCGACGATCTGACGCCGGTGGGGAAATACTCCCCCGCAGGCGACAGCCCCTATGGCGTGTCCGACATGGCAGGCAACGTATGGGAGTGGACCAGCAGCCTTCTACGGCCCTATCCTTATAATCCTCATGACGGACGCGAGGAACCGCACGGTAGAGAAGACCGAGTGGTTCGTGGGGGAGGATGGAGCTATGTTCCGGACGCCAGCCGTAGTTGGTTCCGCTACACCGTCTACCCTGGAGATGGTCGTTTCAGCCTCGGATTTCGGTTGGTCTATCCCGTTTCCTCTAACTCTGGAGGCTGAGTCGCTGCCCCACGACCTTCTGATTCTCATAGCAAGCCAACGAGTTAATGGGCCAAAAGGTAATCCCGTGGGCTCATTGACTCATTCACTCATCCCCCTTTTACTTTGGCGAAGGACTGAAGATGGCTGAAGGTGATACCACTTTCGAAAAACTCAAGGCCCAGTTCCCCGAGGCTGTGCTGGAGGAGAAAGAGTTCCGGGGGGAGACCACCGTTGAATTGAGAGCCGAGGATCTGGTGGAGGTCTGTCGTTTCCTGTGCGACGATCCCGAGCTCAGGTATGAGATGCTGACCCACGTCACCGGGGTTGATTACTCGACTGCGGGGCTGAACCCCCGTTTCGCGGCGGTCTACGAGCTCTACTCTCTGGAGCACCACCGCCGTCTGCGCCTGAAAGTGCCCCTGACAGACAACCCACCCACTGTTCCGTCTGTGACTTCTATCTGGCCGGGGGCCAACTGGCACGAGCGGGAGACCTACGACCTGTTGGGCGTCGTCTTCGAAGGCCACCCAGACCTGCGGCGCATCATGATGCCTGACGACTGGCAGGGCTACCCGCTGCGCAAGGATTACCCCTCTGAGGATGAGCCTGTCGCTTTCTCTGCCACGGCCGATTACCCTGAGCTGGAGTCAGTGGGCGCCCAGGTCATGGAAGCGCCCTCACCGGAACCCTCTCTCCCACCCGGGGTGGACCCAGAGAAATACATGGTGCTCAACATGGGGCCTCAGCACCCGGCTACCCATGGCGTGTTGCGGGTCGTGCTGGAGCTGGATGGGGAGACCATGGTCAGCGCCCACCCGGACATCGGGCACCTCCACTC
>JBGVTF010000029.1:0-6512 GCA_041862415.1 Anaerolineae bacterium
CGGCGGTGTTCTCAGCCTGGGGCATGCTGATGACCGACCTGCGCAATGACTACATCCGTACTATGGTGGTTCGCACCGATCACATCAAACCAGCCGAGTTGAGCGGCATCTTTGCCGAGATGGAGAAGGAAGCGGCTGAAGAGTTGGCGGCCGAGAAGGTGGAAGAGAATCAGATGGTCTTCCAGCGCTTTGCCGACATGCGCTACATGGGCCAGGAGCACACGGTCAAGGTGCCCATTCCCGGCGGCAAATTGACGAAGAAGGGCATGGCGGAGATCAACGAGCGCTTTCACCAACTGCACGATCACGCCTATACCTTCCGTCTGGAATCGCCTGTTGAGCTGGTCAACTTTCACCTGACGGCCCTGGGCCAGGTTGAAAAGCCCAAGATCACTCGCCTCAACAAGGATGAGGCTCGCAGTGTGGAAGAGGCCTTTAAGGGAGAGCGCCAAGTCATGTTCGATGACACCTTCCAGGCAACGCTGACTTACGAGCGCGATCTGTTGCCCGTCAGGGCGACGCTCTCCGGGCCGCTGATCGTCGAGGAGCCAGCCGCCACGACCGTGGTCTTCCCTGGCCAGCGACTGAGTGTGGACGAGTACGGCTTCCTCTATATCGAGGAGGAGTAACTGCACAGCCGCTCCCGCTGGTCCTTCGCTCCGCTCAGGATAGAACTTGCAGTCCGGCGGGTCACCGGGCAGAATTCGAGCGGATTAGGACAAACTTTCGGCTTGGATTGCAAATCCAAGCCGAGCAGGGTGAGCAGTTACTGGAAGGAATAGAAAGTGGCAAAATCAAAAGTTGATCCTTTCACCATGGAGATCATCAAGGACGCGCTGGTGGCCATCGGCGACGAGATGTTCGTCGCCACGCAGCGTACCAGCATGAGCACCATCATCTACGAGGTGCTGGACTACGCCTGTGGCTTGACCGACCACGAGGCTCAGCTCATCACCCAGGGGAACGGCGTGACCTTATTCCTGGGTACCCTGACTTCTAGCGTGCAAGCGATCCTGGACAAGTTCGGCCTCGACGGTCTGGAACCGGGCGACATCATCCTGCATAACGATCCCTACACCGGCGGGGGCACCCATCTGTCCGACGTGGGTCAGTTCATGCCCATCTTCTACGATGGCAAGATCGTGGGGTTCGCCGCCAACAAAGGCCACTGGACCGAGGTGGGCGGCATGGCTGCCGGCTCCTGGACGACCGATTCCACCGAGATCTACCAGGAAGGTTTGCAGTTCCCCTGCATCAAGCTTTACAAGGCAGGGGAAATAGACCAGAGCCTGGTGGACCTCATCGCTGCCAACGTGCGCACGCCGGAGATGAGCCTGGGCGACATGTTTGCCCAGGCTGCCTCCGTACGCCTGGGAGCCAGGCGCTTCCAGGAGATGTGCGACCGCTATGGGCTGGAACTGGTGCAGGCCGGTATCGAGGCGCTGCTGGACTATGGCGAGGAGATGACCCGCAAGGAGTTGGCCAAGCTGCCCAAAGGGGTCTACGAGGCGGTGGACTACATTGACGACGATGGCGTGGGCAACGGTCCCTTCAAGGTGTGTGTCAAGGTCACCATCACCGACGACGAGTTCATCTGCGACTTTACCGGCACCCATCCTCAGGTGCCTGGCCCGGTCAACTGTAGTCGCTCTGGTCTCTATACGGGGGTGCGCACCATCTTCAAGGCGCTGACGGATCCGTCCATCCCCACCAACGAGGGATGTTTCCGCCCCTTGAAGATCATCTGCCCCGACCGGACGATCTTCACCTGCGAGAGGCCAGCCGCTGTATCCACCTACTGGGAGACCGTGCTCTACGTCTCCGACCTGGTGTGGAAAGCCATGGCTCCCATCGTGCCCGACCGGTTGCCGGCTGGCCATTTCTTGAGTATATGTGGCGTGGTGTTGGCTGGCAACCATCCCGATACGGGCGAACTGTTCCTGCTGGTCGAACCCCAGGCCGGAGGCTGGGGGGCTGGGCACGACAAGGATGGCGAGGGCGGTCTGGTTAGCGTGGGCGATGGCGAGACCTACATCATCCCTGTAGAGGTCTGTGAGACCCGCTACGGCGTGCTGGTGGATCAGTACGGCTTTGACATCTGCGAAGGCGGAGCGGGGCGGTACCGGGGCGGTCGTGGCCTGGTGCGCGACTATCGCATCGTCGCTGACGAGGCCTGGTACACGGGCACCTTCGGCCGCCACAAGTTTACACCCTGGGCCATGGAGGGTGGTCAGGAGGGCCCGCCGAACTATACCAAGTTCATCTTCGCCGACGGCCGTGAGCCTGTCGTCGTCGGCAAGTCAGCACGGGTTCACCTCAAGAAGGGAGACGTGGCCCGGCTGATTACTGCCAGCGGTGGGGGCTGGGGCAACCCCTACGAGCGGCCTGTCGAGGCGGTGCAGGAGGACGTCAAGAACGGCTACATCACCGTCGAGATGGCCGAGAAGGACTATGGTGTGATCCTAGATCCCGACACCTTCGAGGTCACCGGGGTCACGAAGGAGCGGGGCTAAACCCTGGTCAAAACCGTCCCCTGTAGTCACCGACGAGAAGCAGCGACTGATTCCAGAGTGCATCACCCTGGAGGGGGACATCCCCTGCCTGATCAACGCTCCATCGGCTGTGCACTTCACACTCGCTGCTGCGCTCGCCTGGGGATGTACGCCGTGGAATGCCGCCGTCAATAAAGGCAAATGATGAACACCATGTTATGGCTTCGTCTATTCATCTCTCAAGAAGGGAGGAGCACTTGATCCTAGTGGAACGAGCCGAGGTCGAAGGCGCTGTCCTGAAGATGCTCCAGGTGAACATGAGTCTCAAGGCTGGCGAGCGGTTGCTGGTCGTCACCGACGTACCCACTCTGGAGCAGTGGTCGGACGGGGATCAGCCCTTTCTAGGTGTGATGGTCCGGCGGACCATGCTGGCCAAGACAGTGGCCGAGATCGCCTGGGAGCGGATGACGGGAACGGAGGTGAGCTTCCTGCCCTTCCCATCCACGGGACGCAGCGCCGTTGAGCCGCCGGGGGAGGTGGCCGAACGCATGAAGGCCTCTGACGTAGTGGTCATTATCACCTCATTCTCTTTGTCTCACACCGAAGCGCGGCAGGAAGCCAATCGTGCTGGGGCGCGCATCGCTTCTATGCCCCGCTTCATTCCAGAGATGTTCCATCCTGGCGGGCCCATGGACGCCAACTATGTCGAGATCAAGGAACTCACCGAACGTATCGCGGCAGTGCTGACTCCTGCCCGACAAGTCCACGTGACGTGTCCGGCAGGGACGGACATTACTTTTAGCATCGAGGGACGACCAGGGCAGGTTGACGCCGGGATGTACACCCAACCTGGGGCGTGGGGCAATCTACCAGGGGGCGAAGCATACTGCGTGCCGCTGGAAGGCACCGCCAAGGGCGTGATTCATGTGACGCCGGGCTGGCACGCCGATCTCGTCGAGCCCATGACCATGGTCTTCGACAAGGGCGAACTGATCAAGTTGCAGGGCGGCGGGGCAGTGGGAGACGAATTGCGGGACATCTTGCGGCCCGGGATCGATTCTGAGCCCTATAGATCTCGTCGCAACCTGGGCGAGTTCGGCATAGGCACTAACCCCAACGCCCGGCGGGTGGACATCACCCTGGAGGCCGAGAAGATCAAGGGCACTGTCCACTTGGCGACGGGTGACAACGCCCACATGGGTGGTCTGGTCAATGCCGACTACCATCAGGACTTTGTCATTCCCAAAGCGAGTTTTACCTTGGATGGCCAGTTGGCCATGCGAGACGGAGAGATTCTGGTACACGACACATGACGCGCACGTATCATGGTGCGCAGAGTTTGATGCGAAAGGAAGATTACAGCATGGAACTGGCATTGGGAACCGAACCGACACGCACCTACCTGGCCTTTGAACTGGCCCGAGGGGCGCGCAAGCTGGTCGAAGAGGTCATGCTGACGAAACCAGGCGAGCAAGTGGTGATCACGGCCGACACCTCCAGTGACTGGCGGGTGGTAGAGGCGACAGCCCAGGCAGCCTTCGCCGCCGGAGCTACGCCCACGGTGGTGTGGTACGAGAGCCGGCCTGATGCGGTCATGGAACCACCAGGGCCCGTGGCTGGCGCGATTCGTCACGCCGATGTTTGGATCGAATACGCCGTGGCCTACTTGCTCCATACCGAGGCTTACAAGCGGTCACTCGAGCAGGGATGTCGCTACATATGCCTGACCGGGATGGATGTGGACATGATGGTGCGCACCATCGCCCAGGTGGATTATCCAGGGGTGATCGCCTTGAGCCATGTGCTAGGAGGCTTGATCGCCCAGACCGATCACGTCCGCGTCACCAGCCCAGCAGGCACCGATCTTGTGGCCAGAATGGGCGGGCGCAAGATCCGCTACTCCGGCAAGTTGGCCGATACACCCGGCGAGCCCATCATGCTTGGTGGACAGATTTCATGGGCCCCACTGGAGGAGACCATTGAGGGCGCCATCGTCTTCGATGGAGCTGTCTGGCCTCCCAAGGAGTTGGGCCTGCTGCACTCACCCATTCGGCTGACGCTGGAGAAGGGACGAGTGACCGGGGTCGAAGGCGGCACCGAGGCCAAGATGTTGGAGCGCTGGTTTGCCTCCATTGGCAACCCCAACATCTACCGACTGGCTCATTATTCGCTGGGTTTCAACCCGGGCGTGATGTATTGCACTGGCCGCATCGTGGAGGACGAGCGGGTGTTCGGCTGCATCGAGTTTGGCATCGGCAGCCAGGGCACGCATCTCGGTGGACCGGGCTGGGACGCTGACGGTCACACCGACGGCATTGTCCTCAATCCGTCCATCTACTTGGACGGCGAGGCTATGGAGCAGGAGGGCCGCTATGTGCGTCCAGAAGTGGTAGCAGCCTGCCGAGAACTGGGAATTGAGGGATACTAGCGGACATGGCTAGCACTGAGGCCCGGTGGCCAGGAGATGCCACCGTTGTCACTCATGTGCACGAGGACCATTGGAAGCGACATGGCAACCGTTGAGTACAAAACACTGGTCATGGCCGGCCCGATGCGTTGGGTTGTGCTGACCACAGACGGAAAAGTGACCACGTTGGCCTGGTTCGTCAAGGTTCGTTACACGGCCCATGGTCGTGGTAGCGTGCTCTTCGCCCGCAGCGAACTGCAAGGCAACGGACGCGACGATGTCTTTGCTGTGTTCAGCGACAACCTGGCTATGGCAGAACATCTGCGGGATGACATCTTTAGCTACACTGTCTTTGCCGGCGTTCCCGGCCAAACCCCACCGGCTCCCACTGTGGAAGCCACCTTTGAGAGCCAGGACGACTCTCCAAACCGCATCGTCGAGTCCATGAGAGCCGTGGATGGCACAACGCTTACTCTCTCATTTCGGGACCTCGGTTCACCAAAGGCTTACGTGCGGGCAGTCAACGAGCGCCTGACTGAGGTAGGAGCCTTCGCCGTGCCGGCCGAGTTCTCATTGGAGATCAATGGCATCGAACCCGTGGGCCAGCCAGAGGTGGGCCCTCTGGCCGAAGCGCCGCCGGTGGGAGCCGATTTGCAGAACCTGTGGTACGAAAAGATGTACGGTTCGTAGTGGCGACTTCAGTCGCTCTGGAGACGACTAAAGGCGTCACTACGAACAGATGGGAGGGAAATAGACTATGCCCTTTGCATTAGGCACGGAGGGCCAGCCAGACTACTATGCCTATGAACTGGCGTCGGCCGCTCGCAAGGTGGTGAGCCAGGTAATGCCAGTCCAACCGGGCCAGCAGGTGGTCATCACTGCTGACACGGCCAGCGACCCCCGGGTCGTGCAGGCTACCGCTCAGGCCACTTTCACTGTGGACGGGGTGCCCACTGTGATCTGGTACCCCACTTTGCCCCAGCCCTGCATGGACCCGCCCGCCCCGGTGGCCAACGCCCTCCTCAAGGCTGACCTGTGGATCGAGTTTGCCACTATCTACACACTCTACAGCCCAGCCTACGAGGCGGCCATTGCCGCTGGCTGCCCCTATCTCTGCCTGACGGGCATGGACGTGGATATGATGGTGCGCACCATCGGTCGCGTCAACTATCCTGCCCTGGATAAGATGAAGACCCTGCTCTATGAGCTGTCCCAGGCAGCCGAGACCATCCGCGTCACCAACCCGGCTGGCACTGACCTGACGATGAGGATTGACAAGGCTGGCGATCCTTTCTGGGAGCCGGCGCCAACTGAGGGAGGCTACCCGGTGATGCTGGGCGGACAGTCAGGTTTCATGGCCCACCATGGGAGCTTTCAGGGAACCCTGGTGTTCGACGGGTGTCTCTGGCCTCCAGCCGACCTGGGGCTGCTCCACGCCCCGGTGGTGTCGCACGTTGAGGAAGGCACCACCCGGCGCATCGAGGGAGGCCATGAGGCCAGGCTTTTTGAGCGCTGGCTGGCGAGCTTTGATGACCCGATCATGTACATGGTGGATCACGCCTGCTACGGGTTCAACCCCGGCGTGAGCCAGCCCACGGGACGCATCCTGGAGG
>JBGVTF010000030.1:0-19514 GCA_041862415.1 Anaerolineae bacterium
GCGGCTACCTGGGCGGTCTGCGTCTGGCGGCCGAGGGTGGGACCAAGGGCGTGTGCATCAACCAGCAGGTTGGGCACACCGGCCTCGACGCCCGTTGTCAGGGCTTTGTTGATGCCTTGGGTGAGAAGGGCATTCCGGCCGAGGTTCTGGCCGTTGGGGATGACCTGGCTGAGTCGCAGACCATCATTGACGACTACTTCACGGCCAATCCGGATGTTGACATCGCTCTGACGTTGGGTCCGAACGGTGCTACTCCGTTCTATGCCTTCCTGGATGCAGCCGGTCTGGGGCCGGACGACGTGACCCACGGCACCTTCGATCTGAACCCGGAGATCGTGGCCGCCATCGAGAATGGCACCAGCATGTTCGGCATTGACCAGCAGCCTTTCCTGCAGGGCTATGGTGCTGTAATGATGTTGATGCTGCTCAATCGCCAAAACATCGTCCCTGCGCTGCCGGTCACGCCGACGGGTCCGGGCTTTGTGGACCAGAGCAACGTCGCCATTGTGAAGGCACTGGCTGGTGAGTACCGCTAGGAACCGGCCTGTTTCGACTGGCATGGACAGAATGGGAAGAGGTAGATGAGACCCTTTCCCGCTCCATCCCTGTCGAAAGCCAAAGTAGAAGGGGGAGGGCACTAGCCTGGTGCCCTTCCCCCTTCTACAACTCACCCTAAGGAGGTGCCAAGTATGAGCGCTGTTGCGGCCTGGCAAAAGGATGTCCGGCGACTGTTTGCCGATTCGCCCGTCGTAGGACCGTTGGCAACCCTGATCGTTGTCTTTATTCTACTTTCGCTGTTTGTTCCCAAGTTCCTTACGCTGCGGACAGTATCCGGCATCGTGAACGCGGCCACCCTGGTCGGCATGATTACCATCGGCGTGACGTTGCTCATGATCTCCGGCGAATTCGACCTGTCGGTCGGCGCGCTGGCTGCCATGGGAGGCTACCTGTATGCGTTCATCACAATGGATGGCGGCTCGCGTGTCGTGGCGTTCCTGTCGGCCATACTTCGACTGCTGCATATAGAGGAGGCGCCGATGGTGGCGGTACTGTCCCCGATACTTCGACTGCCTGGGGTGCTGCCTATGCTGGCGTTTTTGTTGGCGATCTTCGTGCCAGCCGCCATGGGCGCCTTGAATGGCCTGCTTTTGACCTGGACAGAGATTCCGTCATTTATTGTTACCCTGGGCACGCGCTCGCTTTACCGGGGGGCGGTGTGGATCGTTTCCGGGGGAGTGATGGTCCAAACGTTGGAGAAACTCACGGTTTACAATGTCTTCAACGGGCGGCTCGACGTGGTGAACAACCTGTTCCAAGGCGCAAAGTTCCGCACCTCGCTCTTATGGCTGCTTTTGGTGGCGCTCATCTGCCAATATGTGCTGATCCGTACTCGATATGGCAACCACGTATTCGCGGCCGGGGGAAACCCTGGGGCGGCCCAGGCCCAAGGTGTCAACGTCAAACGGGTCAAAGTGATCAATTTTATGGTTTCGGGGGCGCTGTCTGGCTTTGCGGGTCTGCTGCAGTTTAGCCAGTACAAGTCGGTGCAGGTGGCGACAGGCGCCGGTTGGGAGCTGAACGCGATTGCGTCCGCTGTGGTGGGCGGGGCCTTGCTCACCGGAGGGAGCGGCAGCATTTGGGGCGCTTTCATCGGCGTCCTGTTGATCAGCGCCCTGCGTACGGGCGTAGTGTTGCTCAAGATTCCGTTTATCCCGGCCGACAATTTTCCCGCTGTCGTTGGTGTAACGATTGTGGCCGCTGTGATCCTGAACAACTGGCTTCGCAGCCGTGCCTGAGGCATCATTAAGGAGAGATTAGCATGAGCAATAACGGACACGAAGACACCCTCGTGGTGCGGATGGAAAACATCGTCAAGCGCTTCGGCACCATCACCGCTCTAGATGATGTGGATTTCACCGTCGAAAAGCAGCAGGTGATGGCGCTGGTCGGCGACAACGGCGCTGGCAAATCCACTCTCATCAAGATCCTCACCGGCGTCTATCCGCTCACCAGCGGGCAGATCTATTTTGAAGGCAACCCGGTGCAGATCAATTCCCCGCGCGACGCGCGTGATCTAGGGATTGAAACGTGCTACCAGGATTTGGCGCTGGTCAACCTGATGAGCATTTCGCGCAATTTCTTCCTGGGGCGCGAACTGGCGCGCAAGCTCGGCCCGGTCAACTGGCTCAATATGCGGAAGATGAACACCCTAACGCGCACCTCGCTGGCCGATGTGGGGATCGATATCCGGTCACCATCTGAGAGGGTCGGAACACTTTCTGGCGGTGAACGCCAATCCATTGCCATTGGTCGCGCGATGCATTTCGGCGCGAAACTTCTGATCCTGGATGAGCCGACCTCGGCGCTCTCGGTGGCCGAGACGCGCAAAGTGCTGACGTATACGCTCAACGCCAAGGAGCGCGGGCTGTCGGTCATTTTTATCAGCCACAACGTCCGCCACGTGTACCAGGTCGGAGATGCCTACACGATCCTACGGCGTGGCCGAAAGGTCGGTACCTACGCCAAAGGTGAGCTGACGGAAGACGATATTGCCGACCTGATCACGGGCGAGCGTGAGTATTAAGTCCGTTCGTTTCTGGGCGTTTGGTGATGGACGAATTTCAGTCGCCGTACTATGGTGGGCAATATCGGGTGCTGCGGGGCGGCGCGTGGTTCGAGACGGCCGATTTCGTGCGCACCACGACTCGCAACGCCACCAGCGAGACCGCAGCCAACGATGACCTGGGCTTTCGCTGCGCGCGCTAGAAGATAGCTGATGGCCCGGATGCACTCTGTCCGGGCGACCGACTTCTTTGGCCCCATACAACGAGGCGGGTCAGCGCCCGCTGACCCGCCTCGTTTGCTTTCTGATTGAGAATCCCTTTCCGTGGAGGGTAATCTATAATAGCCTTGGCCGCCACCCAGTCCCTCAAAAGCGGCCGTCCTGTCAAATTATCTGGGAGGCAGAGATGAAATACGGCGTTTGCAATTGGATTTTCGGCGGTGAGTCCCTGAGCGAGACGGCGGCGCGGCTGGCGTCTCTGGGTTACGATGGACTAGAGCTGGCCGGAGACCTGAAAAAGTACAAGGCTCCAGAGGTGAAAGCCGTGATGGGCGATCACGGTTTAGCGGTGCTGTCCATCACCCCGGAGAACGTGGACCCGGCCCATCCCAACAAGGAGGTGTGGGACGAGGCCGTGGACTACTACCTGCGGCTGCTGGATTTCGCTGCTGAACTGGGAAAGCCCATCGTCTGCTGTCACGGCGCTGTAGGCCGTATCCGCGCCGTCAGCAGCTACGAGGAGGAGTGGGCAGTCTATGTGGAGGCTGTGCAGCGCATTGGTCGGCGGGCGGAGGAACTGGGCTTGCGGGTGGCGATGGAAGTCCTCAACCGCTACGAAGCCCATCTGCTGAACACAGCCCAGGAAGCCGTTCGTTTCGTGGAAGAGGTGGGCTGCGGTAATGTGGGCATCCTGCTGGACGCCTACCACATGAACATCGAGGAAACCGACCTGCGTAGCGCCATCCTCATGGCAGGGGATCACCTGGTCCTCTTCCACGCCGCCGACTCTAACCGTCAGGCTGTGGGGCGGGGCCACACCGATTTCCTGGGCCTTATGCGCACTCTGAAAGGCATGGGCTACGATGGCTCCATCATCGTCGAGTGCACAGCTTCGGGACCCGACCCCTTCACGCCCATCAAGGGTGAAGGCTGGCGGGACGAGGTCAATCGCTACGTGGCTGAGTCCATTGGGGCGTTACGCATGTACGAGGAGTTGGCCTGAGGTCGGCATCGCCTGCTGATACTGTCTGCCCCTTCCCAGTCAACCGCTCAGTTTGCAGTAGGGGGACGATCAACACGCACGAAATTGACCCTGATCTGCTCATGTGCTATAATAGGGTATCGCAGAAAATCAGGCATTGCAGAATTGCGGATAGGAGGCAGCCAGATGGACATTACAGTACAGGTGCGGAAACGGGGCACTCTCACCCTACCGGCTGAAGTGCGCCAGCGCTACAACATCAAGCCCGGCGACACTTTTCGTCTGCTGGACCTGGACGGCATCTTTGTGCTGACGCCGATGGTGCCGATGGTGCCGGAGCTGGCACGGGAGATCGAACGCGCTCGTCTCGAGGCTGGCTTGAGTGTTGAGGAGATGTTGAAAGGGCTCCGCGAACAGCGCGAACGTTACGTGGCGGAGAAATATGGTGACAGCCAGGCGTAAACCAGTCGTCTTTCTGGACGCCGATGTCATCTTTGCCGGCGCGGCCGCGCCCACTGAACACGGCGCCAGCCACGTTGTGCTGCGAATGGGTGAAATCACGCTGATCGAGTGCGTCACCTCAGAGCAGGCCGTGACCGAAGTGGAATGTAACCTGGCCGAAAAGTTGCCGGCAAAGCTGCCCGAGTTTCATTTGCTGGTCAGCCGCTGTCTGCGCGTGGTGCCTGACCCGGAGCCGGAAGACCTGGCCCGCCACACCGGGCAGGCCGATTCCAAGGACCTACCTATCCTGGTCGCTGCGCTGCGGGAAGGCTGTCCCTACCTGCTGACCTTCAACGTGCGCCATTACTCTCCCATCGCTGGCAGCATCACTGTGCAGCAACCAGGTGAGTTTGTGCTGACGGTCCGTAGTCTGCTGACCCAGTTGAGCGCAGAGGAGGAAGTGGATGGGACAGGGTAAACATCATTATGAGAGGAGACGACCATGTTACTTGGATTCAACGGCGCAACAACTATGAAAGCCGACTTACCAACAGACATTGCCGCCGCAGGCCAGGCTGGCTTCAAAGCTTTGGAGATTTGGGCAGCCAAGATGGACAAATATCTGGCCGACCACACTGCTGCTGAATTGAAGGCCCTCTTCGATCAACACGGGGTCAGGCCGGTCAGCATCAATTCCATCGAGTTCATCACTTTCCGCCCGCTGGCAGAATACGAGGGAGTCAAAGCTCGCTGTCAGGAGCTATGTGAGATCAGCCAAGCGCTGGGCTGCGACAAAATCGTGGTCGTGCCCAGCCCCACGCCGGAGGGCGGCGCGACCCGCGAGGAAATCCAGGCCGAATCGGTGAAGGTGCTGCGAGAGCTGGCTGAGATCGCCAAACCTTGTGATGTCAAGCTGGCCTTCGAGTTCCTTGGCTTCGGTTGGTGCTCGGTGCGGACCCTGGAGCAGTGCTGGGAGATCGTCAAAGAGACCAACAGGGCCAATATCGGTCTGGTTATAGACACCTGCCACTTTTACGCAGGTGGCTCGACTTTGCAGTCCATCGAGCGCGTGGACCCCAAAAAGATTCTCATCTTCCACATCAACGACGTAGAGGAGCGACCCAGGGAGACTATCGAGGACGCCCACCGGCTACTGCCCGGTGAGGGTGTAATCCCGCTGGATGACATCCTGATTCGTCTTAAGCACATTGGCTTCGACGGTCTGTGTTCTATCGAGTTGTTCAGACCTGAGTACTGGGAGCGTGCCCCGGAGGAATTAGCGCGGGCGGCGCGGGCAGCGACGGTGGATGTGCTGGAGACTTACTTCAAATTAGAGCAGGCAAGGGCGTAGGGATGACTGTGAACTTTGATATCGCCTTTGTAGGCCATTACACCAAAGACACCATCGTCACGCCTGAGGAGACCAAGACGGTGCACGGTGGAGCCTTCCTGTACGGCGCCTACGTCGTGGCCCAAATGGGGCTTAAAGCCGCCGTGGTCACCAGGCTGGCCAGAGCAGATTTCGAGGCAGTGGAAGAACTGACCCGGCTGGGTGTTGAGGTCTTTGCCAAACCCACCGCCCAGTCAACCCGTCTGATACTGGTGTACCCGACTGCGGACCTGGACCGGCGGAGCATCTCTATAGAGACTTACGCGGGCGCTTTCACCCTGGCTGAGGTCGCCCCTGTCCAGGCACGAGTCTTCCACATCGGAGCATCCATCCGAGGTGAGGTGCCTCCTGAGGTCATCGAAGCTCTGGCTCAAAAAGGGACCAGGATTTCGCTGGATGTGCAGGGTTTCATCAGGATCAACCAAAGTAGTAAGCTCGTCCATGCCAATTGGCCCGAAGAAGCACAGGTTTTGGAGTTTGTGGATGTCCTGAAAACCGATGGGGTGGAAGCGGAAATCCTGACTGGCAAAAGAGACATCAAGGAGGCGGCCAAAATCCTGGCCGACTTTGGTCCCCAGGAGATCGTCGTGACCCATCGGGATGGAGTCCTGGTCTACGCCGAGGGCCGTTTCTACAAAGCCCCCTTTTTCCCCAGGGAAATCAGGGGCCGGACTGGCCGGGGGGATACTTGCACCGCCGCCTACCTGGGGAAGAGGCTGACTGCTCCGCCGTCCGAGGCCACGGTCTGGGCAGCCGCCCTGACTAGCTTGAAAATGGAGCAGGGAGGTCCCTTCCGCCGGGAAATCAGCGAGGTGGAAGAGCTTATCAGGGAGAGATATTGACAAACTAGCTGGATGGTGCTAAACTATCGGTGCATGCGTGGTCGCCTTTTGTTGGCATGATTTGCCTGTACCGCCTGCACCGCCTGTGTCGCAATAGTGATGCAACAGTGGTAGAGATCTCTCGCAAAGTCAAACGGGGAACTTTTTGACGAGTAGCAGGCCAATCACATTGACCGTCTTGGGGCGGATAACGCCTAACTCGGTTGGGCTAGTACCCTTTTCTGAGGGAACTCTGGTAAGGAAAGGAGGTGGTGGAACGGTCTGTACTGCAACAGTGGTAGAAGAGCAAGAAGGCGGTTTTTAGTCTGGGGGCTGTCTGGCCCTCATCATTTCCATTCCAGTGAGGAGGATAAATAAGAATGTCCAAAAGAGTATGGACCATAGCGTTCGTTTTAGTGTTAGCTTTGCTGCCGGCTCTCAGCATCGGTGTGGCTGGCGCCGCCCCGCTGGGGCAGGAGGAGACCTACACCGTCCAGAAGGACGACAGTCTCTGGAACATTGCCGAGAAGTATCTAGGCAACGGTGCGGCCTACCCGGCCGTCATGGGCGCTACCAACAAGAAGGCGACGGAGGATGAGACTTTCCCTTACATCACCGACCCCGCTCTGATCCAACCGGGTTGGAAGCTAGTGGTACCCAGCGCCGAGACGGCCGAGGCGTTCATTGACACCTACATGTTGGGGAAGGGCCTGCCTACGGAGATCACCCTGGTGGACACCAACTCGGGGGCCAACTTCCAGAAGTACTGGCAGGAGATGGTCATCCCCCAGATCGAGGCGGACCTGGGCGTCAAGATCAACTACCTGGTCAGCAAAGAATCGGAGCAGCTCGAGCGCATGAAGGCCTGGGAAGCGGGCCAGGGCGACGTTCACCTGCTCTTCGTAAAGCCTGAGACCGTCCCCAACGCGTTGGAGCAGGGCATTGGGTTGGAGACGCTGTATCCTGATAAGCTGGATATCATCCCCAACCTGGGCAAATGCCCCCGCAACTATCTGATGGAAGTGTTGGGAGAGAACATTGACGGCAAGGGTGCTCTGTACTGGAGAAGCCAGTACGCCCTGATCTACAACTCGGAGTACATCACCGATCCGCCCACTTCGTGGAAAGAGTTCTACGACAGGCGCGAGGAGTGGAAGGGGCACATCGGTATCGTCCGCCCTGACGCCGGGTCCGGCTCGTCCTACCGCATCCCCTACAGCTTCCTCAACGCCTTCGTTGCCATGGCGGATGCCGAGGACAAGGCCATCCCCCTGGAGGAGCTGCAGACGACCCAGGAGTGGCAAGACGCCTGGGCCAAGCTGGTGGATTTCTACACCTACGCCAAGCTGCCTCTGCCGGCCGAGCCACCGAACATGTTTGAGGATTTCAACGCCGGTGACACCTGGATCAGCTTCTACGCCATGGACTATTCGCTGTGGTCGCGCAGCCAGGGCACCATGCCCCCCACCATCAAGTCCAGCTTCCTGGCCGAGGGCATGGCCGCTGGCTCTGACGGCTATCTGATCGTACCCACGGACATCCCCGACGAGTACAAGGCCGTGGCTTACCGGCTGGTCAACTACCTGTTGAGCGACCAGCAGCAGGTGCAGCTCATCACCACTATGTGGCAGTACACCGGCACCGATATCTGGGACAAGGTCCCCGACGAGGTGTGGGCCACCATCCCGGCCTGGGAGGACATGGAGCCAGCCCGTCTCCGCATCCTCAACAGTGACGTGAAAAACCTGATCAAGGAGCAAGGCCCGGATCTGCTGGTACCCAAGTAGGCCAGCCTGACGTGAGACTCGGTAGATCACAAATTGGGCTTGTAGTAGCGACTTTGGTCGCATGGGAGCCAGGACGACTGAAGTCGTCACTACGAACCATGATCTAAGTCTCGACGAGGAGGCGGGCGGATCCTGGCTATCCCGCCTGCCTCCTCTGGTTGCTTACCTGGAGAGGGAACCCTTGCGAAGGTTTGGCAGCACCTTTCAGGGCCAAAGCGTCTTCATCGGCCGGGAATCGCCTTATTGTCAGGGCTATTCGCAACCCTTCGACCCCTCGACAAGCTCGGGACGACGCGAGCTCAGGGCACCGCCTTCGCAAGGGTGGCTGAACGTTTTGAGAAATAGAGGAGTGGAATGGCTGATTTCCTCCGCCGACAGCGGCAGAGTGTACTGACCTTGCTGATGCTGAGCCCAGGCTTTGCTGGCTTCCTGGGCCTGTTTTTCTATCCGATGCTGGTCACCGTGGTGCGCAGCCTACGACCCGAGGGTCAGGACATGGGTTGGACGCTGGCCAACTACGTCGAGTTCCTGGGCAAGCCCGGCACACGGCAGGTTATCCTCCTGACCTTCGGACTGGCTATTTCCTCCACGCTGTTGTCCGTGGTGCTCAGCGTGCCGTTAACCCTTGTCCTACGGGAAAAGCTGTGGGGCCACCGCTTCTTTCGGCTGACCATCCTCATCCCCATCACCGTGCCCGGACTGGTGGGGGCCCTGGGCTTATTGGTCTTCTACGGCAGCCGAGGCTGGCCCAATCTCTTTATCACTCAGATTCTGCGTTTGCCCAAGCTGAATGTCACTTACACCGTGCCCGGCCTGATCCTGTTCTACCTCTGGCATTATTTCCCCTACACTGCGCTGACCACCCTGGCCACCCTGGAAGGGCTGGACCGCAGCATTGAGGAGGCAGCGTCGGTGTCTGGAGCCAACGGCCGGCAGGTGCTGCGTCACATTGTCCTGCCCCTGATCGCGCCCGGCATCCTGGCCGGTTCGGTGCTGACCTTCATGGCCGCCTTTGGCTCGTTCAGTATCCCGTTGGTCACCGGTGGCAACTACCGCCCCCTGTCGGTGGCCATCTACACCCAGATCAGGTCCTTCAGCCCGGCCCGCTGGTCCATGGGTTCCGCCATGTCGGTGGTCATGGCTATCCTGCAGGTGACTTTCTTGTCTATCTACATGAGGGTGCTACGGAGGCCGATAGCATGAACCTGCTACGCCAATACATCCAGGCTATCCTGAATGCTCGCAAGCTGTTGATCGTCACCTTTTTGTTGTGTTTCGGCCTTTTTATCTACGCCCCTTTCACCATCATGCTGCTGCGCTCGGTAGGCAAGGATTGGTTCGGCAAGGCCTGGCTTCCGCCCACCCTGACGCTGGGTTGGTATGACTGGGCCTGGACTGTGGGCCAGGTACCGGAGATCACCAAGAACACCCTGATCATCGCCGCGATGGCGGTGGTCATGAGCACCCTGATTGCCATCCCCACCGGGTGGGCCTTTGGGCGGCGGGGCGTCCCCGGCAAGGAGGTGCTACTGTCGCTGATCCTGCTTCCGCGCATGATCCCGCCCATCGCCTATGCCCTGGGGGTGGCTCGTATCTTTTACCGGCTGCACCTGATTGATACCCACATTGGCGTGGCCCTGGCGCACACCGCCATCTGCGCCCCCTACGCCATCCTGGTCCTCTCGTCCACCTTTGAGGGACTGGACGAGAGGGTGCTGGAGGCGGCTAGCGTATGTGGAGCCAACGCGGTGCGCACCTTCTTCCACGTCATCCTGCCCATGGTCCTGCCCGGCATTCTGTCTTCCGTCATTTTTACCTTCACCAACTCGTACAACGAGTTGACCCTGACCCTGATGACCTATGGCGTCCACACCAAGACCCTGCCGGTCCGCACCTACCTGGCCATCGGCGAAGGGTACCTGGAGGTGGCCAACGCCATGGCCGTGATCCTGATCATCCCCTCTTTGTTCGTGCTGTTCATGATCCAGCGCCAGGTGGCGCCGGAGAAGCTGGTAGGCGGTTTCAAGGGGGTGTAACATGCCTGACTGCATGATCGAGCTTCGCAACGTGTCCAAAAGCTACGGCCACATCGTGGCTAACGACCACATCAACCTGGGCGTCCTGCGCGGGGAACTGATGACTCTGCTGGGGCCTTCGGGCTGTGGCAAAACCACCGCCCTGCGCTGCATCACCGGCCACAATATCCCTGACGAAGGACGGGTCTTTATTGACGGCGAGGACGTGACTGATGTGCCCACCCATAAGCGGGAACTGGGCATGGTCTTCCAGAACTTTGCTCTCTTTCCCCACATGACCGTCTCTGAGAACGTCGAGTTCCCCCTGATGATCCGCAACCTGCCCAAGGGAGAGCGACGAGAGATGGTGATGGATGCCCTCAGACTGATCCGCATGGAGGCCTACGAGGAGCATTACCCCCGCCAACTCTCCGGCGGACAGCAGCAGCGGGTAGGCCTGGCCCGGGCCCTGGTCTACCGCCCCAAAGTCCTGCTCTTGGACGAGCCCCTTTCCAACCTGGACGCCAAGCTGCGCGAGCAGATGCGCTTCGAAATCAGGGAGTTGGTCAACCAGTTGAACATCACCGCCGTCTACGTCACCCACGACCAGGAAGAGGCCCTGGCACTCTCCGACCGGGTAGCCATCATGAACGTCGGACGCCTGGTGCAGGTGGGCACTCCAGAGGACATCTACGAGTGCCCTGAGTCCCGGTTCGTGGCCGACTTTATCGGGCTTTCGGATTTCATCGAGGGCACGGTCGTTTCTATCGAAGAGTGGCGCACTGTCATGACCATGGATGGCCTGGAGCTGGTTGTGCCTGGCCTATCGGGTGTGGAGAAGGGGCAGGACCTCTTGGTCTTCATCCGTCCCAACGACGTCCAGCTCTTCCCGGCCAGCCATGAGGAAGGCGAGAACGTCTTTGACGGCGTGGTGGACAAGCTGACCTACCTGGGTGACAAGATTGACTACCGCATCACCCTGGGGGAGAGGCTGGAGATACGGGTGCAGACCGACGGCAAGCAGCGCTTCGAGAGAGGTGAAAAACTGAAAGCGTATCTGCCGATGGAGCGCTGCCGGGCCGTGATGGGAGACTGAGCGACATTGGGGACTCGTAGTGACGACTTTAGTCGTTCCGGTGGCGCAAAAGCGACTGAAGTCGCCACTACGCTCACGCATGATGGCTCCAAGGGCGGTCTGGGCGTGTCCCCAACTGGTAACGGTCCCAGCGAAGGAGGGCATCAGGTGACATCTGCAGGCTATAAAGGGATAGTGAAGGGCAACGTGGTGGTTCTACAAGAACCCGACTGGGAGGCGGACCCCTTCTTGAGAGTTGACGAGTGGCTTCCAGATCTGCCTTGGGAAGAGGTGCCACCTGATCTATCGGTCAGGCATGATGACTGCGGTGCGGTTGGTTGTCGTTGACGTTGACGGCTGCCTCACCCCAGGCGAGGGCCAGCCCTGGAACTTTGAAGCTTTGAGCTATGTCGCTCAACTGAATCAGGAAGCTCGACACAACCCACAGGTGCCAGCGGTTACCCTCTGCACGGGGCGGCAAGAGCCCTATGTGGAGGTGCTGATGCAGGCCATTGATGCCCACTTGCCAGCTATCTACGAAAACGGCGGTGGGCTCTATTTTCCCCAGGAATACCGTTTCGCTGAAAACCCTCTCATTACACCGCAGATGCGAGAGGCCCTGAGTGGGGTCAAGGCTGCCTTGCACCAGGAAATCGTCGAAACGGGCCGGGGCTACTTCCAGCCGGGCAAAGAAGTCTGTCTCACTCTGTACCCTACAAATCACACCACTGTGCACGAGCTTTACTGCATCGCCGTCGAAGTTCTGACCGCTCACCAGGCCCACTACACCGCCCAGGCCTCGGTCAGTTGTGTGGACATCCTGCCCAAAGGAGTGGACAAGGGCACTGGGGTGAAGTGGCTCTCAGAGGAGACGGGCATCCCCCTGGCCCAGATAGGCGGCATCGGCGATTCAACCAGCGATCTCAAGTTCCTGTGTTTGGTCGGCTACTCCGCCGCCCCTGCTAATGCCACAGACGAGGTCAAAGCGGCTGTGGACTATGTGTCGCCTTACGAGGACGGCGATGGGCTGGTGGACATCTTGCGCCAATGGTCTTGCACGGTGCGGCGGATTCCAAATCCGCCGCGAGCAGAAGCAAGGAAACTGGGTGAGAGATGACATACGCTGAAGTGGTGGTCAATACCCCTCTCCACCGGCGGGTGACTGTAACAGAAGACCTGGCTTCAGACCTGAGCCCTACCTTTCACTATGCTATCCCCTCCGAGCTTCAGAGTCAGGCCACGGTGGGCCAGTTGGTCTGGGTGCCTTTTGGCCCACGCCGCCTGCAGGGGCTCATCCTGGCCCTGTCCGGCACATCGCCCGTGGAGGAGACCAAAGACCTCTACGAGATCATTGATCCCCAACCTGTCCTCTCTCCGGTCCAAATCCAACTGGCCCGTTGGATCAGCGACTACTACCTGGCTCCCCTCATTGACTGCGTCCGCCTGATGCTGCCGCCTGGCATCGAGCAGCGAGCCGAAACGGTGGTGGAACTGCGGACCGATGCTCCTCCCCGCCGCAATCTAACTCCCCAGCAACGGCTCGTCCTCGAGTCTCTACGCAGCCGTGGCCCCCAAAAACTGAGCCAGATCGGACGCCAGTTAAAGGTGGAGAACGTACGTTCCGTCATTGACCAGTTGGTCCGCCGTGACCTGGTCACCACCCGCTCCGAGATCTCAGAGCCCCAGGTCCGTCCCAAGCGCGCCCGTTTCGTGCGCCTCATCGCCGATGATGCTCAGATAGAGCAGGCCCTTCGACAGAGTTTATCCCGAGCGAAGCCGAGGGGCTCAGGACGGGCCCTTCCTCGCCTGGGCCGCCAATCCAAACAGGCCGACGTGCTCCTGGTCCTGGCCGAGAGCGAAGACCCTCTGCTCACCCTGGACGAGGTCCGCGCTGCGGCTCGCTGCACGGAGAGCCCCGTCCGGGCCCTGGCCGAAAAGGGACTGGTGGAGATCACCGAAGGCCGCCAGATGGTGGCCTCGCTCCTCTCACCCCGCGCCATCAACGAGGCCATTGCCGGCGACCTGGACCGGGCTCCCAGGCAGGCCGCAGTCCTGGCCTATCTGCGCGAGCGGGGGGCGCCCGTTGAAGTGAAAGAACTGCGCCGCCAGGCTGGTTGTTCCAGCGCCGTGCTGAACGGGTTGGAAGCCAGGGGCTACGTGGAGCGCCTCAGCGAGGAGCCAGCCGTCATCCTGACCATCCCTCTGGAAGAGGTGACCGAGGCCATCATCGAACTGCGCGGCGCTCAGAAACAGGTGGCCGTGCTAGAGTTTCTGAAAGGTGAGGAGCAGCCCGTCTGGATCGGTTGGGTCTACGCCCAGACAGGATGCGACCTGCGCACCCTGCGGGACCTGGAGAAGCATGGCTTGGTCAGCCTTGAGGAAGAAGAGGTACGGCGTGATCCTCTGGAGGGGCGGGAGTTTGTGACCGATGTGCCACCCAAGCTCACGCCGGATCAGGAGGCAGTGTGGGAAGAGATCGCACGGGGAATGAAAGAAAGGGTAGGGCAGGTTTCCATACCTGCAGGTAGGGATTGCTCGCCCCTGGTCTACTTGCTCCACGGCGTGACCGGCAGCGGCAAGACAGAGATCTATCTGCGGGCTTTGCAGACGACCTTGGCCATGGGGCGAGGGGCCATCGTCCTGGTGCCCGAGATCGCCCTCACCCCCCAAACCATCCGCCGCTTCGCTGCGCGCTTCCCGGGGCACATCGCCGTCCAGCACAGCAAGCTCTCGCTGGGTGAGCGCTACGACACCTGGCGGCGAATCCGGGCCGGCGAGGTGGACGTGGTCATCGGTTCCCGCTCGGCGGTCTTTGCCCCCATGCCCCACCTGGGCCTCATCGTCATGGACGAGGAACACGAGTGGTCCTACAAGCAGGAGAGGACGCCCCGCTACCACGCCCGCGAGGTGGCCCTCAAGCTGGCCGAACTGACGGGGGCTGTCGTCATTCTAGGCAGCGCCACCCCCGATTTGGTCTCCTATTATAGGGCTCAGCGAGGGGAATACAAGCTGCTGGAGTTGCCTAAGCGTATCATGGGGCACAGGATGCAGGATGGTGAGGCGGTGTCCCCTGCTCCCTCCGGATTTGCAATCCGGAGAGGTTACAAAGAGCTTGGGTTGGAATACAAGGGGGCGTACTATCTGGAGCTACCCCCGGTCCAGATTGTTGACCTGCGGCAGGAACTGCGCGCTGGCAACCGCAGCATCTTCAGCCGGGCCTTGCAGCAGGCCATGACCGAAGCCCTGGCGGCTGGCGAGCAGATCATCCTCTTTCTCAACCGGCGAGGCACAGCCACTTTCGTCATGTGCCGTGACTGCGGCCACGTCCTCAGGTGCCCCCGTTGCGACGTGCCCTTGACTTATCATGGGGCCAGGGACCAACTGGTCTGCCATCATTGCAGCCGGCGCAGCGCAGTGCCCTCGGTCTGCCCCGACTGCTGGAGCAAGCGCATCAAGTTCTTCGGCATCGGCACCCAGAAGGTGGAAGCCGTCACCGGAGAGCTTTTTCCCCAGGCCCGTCTCCTGCGCTGGGACCGGGACGCCACCGGTGGCAAGGACGCCCACGACATCTTCCTGGAGAGGTTCATCAACCACGAGGCCGACGTCATGATCGGCACTCAGATGGTTGCCAAGGGGCTGGATTTGCCCCTGGTGACCCTGGTGGGGGTGATCAACGCCGACACAGCCCTGTACCTGCCCGATTTCAGGGCCGGCGAGCGCACCTTCCAGATATTGACCCAGGTGGCCGGGCGGGCCGGGCGCAGTGTGTTGGGTGGTAAGGTCATCATCCAGACCTATACCCCCGAACATGATTGCATCCAGGCGGCCAGCCGTCACGATTACGAAGGCTTTTACCGGCAGGAGTTGGATTTTCGGCGCGAGCAAGGCTATCCGCCCTTCCGCCGTCTGGCTCAGTTGGTGTATACCCACTCCAACGCAATCCGTTGCGAAGAGGAGGCGAACAAGCTCTATCGCCTGTTGCGCCACAAGATCGCCCGCCTGGGCCTGCCCGGCGTGGACCTCATTGGCCCGGCTCCCTGCTTCCGCAGGCGGCTGCGGGGCAGGTACCGCTGGCAGATCGTGGTGCGCGCCGCCGACCCCCGCACCCTCCTGGCCGACATGGTCTTCCCCCTGGGTTGGCGGGTGGATATAGACCCGGTCAGCCTGTTGTGAGTCTAAAAGCACCTGTATTGGTGCTGGGGCTCAGTGCGGAGTTATTCCTCAAGGAGTAAGCTCTGAGGCGCGGGCGAGATCAACGAGGAACTGTGCAATATGCACCAACTGCACGCCGTAACCACGGAGCAAGGAGCGGATGGCGGGGTCCTCGTGGAGGTCGTCGTCCTCGGTGACCAGGTGGGTGGCCTGCCCGACGAGAGCCAATTCGAGAAGATAGTCGTCTTTGGGATCACGGCAGAGTGAAAGGGTGTCGGTGGGGGTGACGAGGAGAGCGCTGGCGTAAAGTCGCCCCACCAGTCGCCGGCGCTCTTTGTCGGTGACAGCGTACTTGCGGGCGATGCGGGGTCGCCCCAGCACATCGTACAGCTCGCTCAGGTGCTGCCGCGAGCTGATGAGGACGCACTGTCGGCGTTTGATGGCTTCGAGAATGAGGGCACTGCCGCCTGTGGTGGAGAGAATGCCGCGGACCAGGATGTTGGTATCCACGACCACCCGCAGCGGGGGCTGATTAGGGGGCGACATCGGTGGCGATTTGGGTCAGGATGGCGTCTAGTTCGGCCTCAAGGCAGGCGCGGTCATCGGCCGAGAGGGCGCGGGATTCAGCCAGCGCCGCATCCACATCGGCAGCAATCTCGGCCGCAGAGAATTGCGCGGCGCGGGCACGGATAGCAGCCAAGGCTGCGTCGAAAGCCTCGTCAAGCTCCCGGCTGCGAGATTCAGGCAGCGACAGGGGGGGACGCACGCCATCGGCAGGCTGTCGCGCTAGCCATGCCTCTGCCTGCTGCTTCATACGAGTTGCACGTGCCTCCTCGTCGGCGGACAGTTTTTCCTCTTGGGGCAGAGGGACAACGATGACCAAGACCTCTTGGTGATCTTCCAGAGGCAATTTCTCTGAGAGTTTCAACACACCGCCTTCGTAAGTTGCAGTAATCACTCGTTTCATTTTGTACAATCCTTCTCGGCTCAGTACTTGAGAATTTGGGATCCCGAGTGCAGGCGCAAGCCTGCTTCGGGCCCTGCCAAGGCGGACTGGCGTCCGCACTCCAGTGAGTTTTCCCATCTGATTATACCTGATAAGATACGGTTGGTCAAACGCCAAAGGCGATGAAAGTCCACCTGTGAGGCTCAGACGGAGACATTGAGGCCAACCCCGGATCGCAGGAGGTCATGGCCATGGGAAGAAGACTGACCAGAAGACAATTTCTCCAGAAAGGGTTCCTGGCCGCGCTGGGGGCAGGGCTGGTGTCTTGCGCTGGCCCCCAGCGCCTGGCCGAGATCACGCCGGTCGAGCCAACGGACACGGCAACGCCCTCACCTACCTTCACCCTGGCCGCGGAAGCACCCCCCACGCCCACCGCCGAGGGCACTCCCATCCCCGCACTCCACGAGGCGCGATATTATCTCCAACTGGACGACAACTGGGTGCAATGTCAGATGTGCTTCCGGAGATGTACCGTCCCTGAAGGGGGGCGGGGCTTTTGCCGCAACAAGGTCAACATCGGCGGCCGCTATTACACCATGGTCTACGCCCACCCCAGCGCCTTGCAGATAGACCCCATCGAAAAGGAGCCGTCCTTTCACTTTTGGCCCGGAGCGACCATCTTTTGCACCGGCACGGCCAGTTGCAACAACCGCTGCAAGTTCTGCCAGAACTGGCACCTCTCACAGAGAAGCTTCGAGGAGATAGAGCACGTCGTTATCAGCCCCGAGCAGACCGTCGAGCTGGCCCAGGAGATGGGGTGCGATGCCGTATCTTTCACCTACAACGAGCCCACCGTCTTCTACGAGCACATGTTCGACGTGGCCAAGGTGGCCAAACAGGCCGGCATGGGAACCCTGTTCCACACCAATGGCGGCATGAACGAAGAGCCCCTGGCGGCGCTGCTGGAGCACATGGACGCTGTGACCGTTGACTTGAAGGCCTTCACGCCCGAATTCTACCAGGAAGTCAGCTCCTCCAAACTGGAGCCGGTTCTGCGTACCTTACAGCAGATCCACCAGAGCGGCGTTCACCTGGAAATCGTGAACCTGGTGGTGACCACGCTCAATGACGACATGGACGACATCCGGCGCATGTGCCAGTGGATCCGTGACACCCTGAGCGATGAGGTCCCCCTCCACTTCACCCGCTTCTTCCCCGCCTACAGGCTGACCAGCCTGCCCCCCACGCCCATTGAGACGCTGGAGAGCGCCGCGCATATTGCCGATGACGAGGGCCTGCAATACGTCTACATCGGCAATTACCCTGGACACGAGCGCAACAGCACCTTCTGTCCAAAGTGCGGCAAGAATATCATTGGACGCTTGCACTTTGCCGTTCTTTCGCTCGACGTTGAGAAGGGAAAGTGCCGCTTCTGTGGCCACAGCATACCAGGCATCTGGCGGGACGCTTGAGGTTTTGAAAAGGTACTCAAAGCGAAACGGTAACCTGATCAAAAGGAGAAGAACAATGGCTACAACGGAACTGAATGTAAAGAGCTATGAGCATCTGATCCGCTTGGTGCGGGTCGCTAGGGGGTTAGAGGCAGGAGGATACTACAACGCTGCCAAACTCTTCTGGGCAATGGTGTTCTCCGAAGAGCTCCGCGCCAGCAATGAGCAAGGGGTACCCCTCGAAGCCGATGACCTTGACCGCCAGGTGCAAATTACCATTGATACGCTGGGGGCTGCCGGGGCCAAGCCGGAACTGATCACTGCGCTCCAATATGGGCGGCAAGCCGCCCAAGAGGATCGCACCATCCCCTGGACTGAAATCCCGCCGGTCTATGTCTGCCGTACATGCGGCGAGATTGCCCTTGATCAAGCCCCACAGCGGTGTCCCACCTGTGGCGCTCGGGCACTAACCTTCCGCGAATTTCCACCTGTGTACTACCTGGAACCGCTTTCTCCACAGCAAGTCATGGCAGCCCTTGTCTCTGGACCCGATGAGGTGGAGGAGGCTGTCAAGGGCCTGAGCGAGGAGCAAATGACACAGCCGCCCCGGCCTGGTGAATGGGCAATCCGGGATGTACTCTGGCATTTGCTCATGGCGCAAAGCGTCTTCGCTGGTCGGGTGGAGAAGATGCTGGCGGAAGATAATCCGTCGCTGGAGGGAATAGCAGTTTGGACCATTGAGGGTGAGGAGTCGCCCTCAGCCAGAGATATTCTGGCACGTTACCGAGACTCGCGCACGGCTACTGTGGATCAACTGAAAACGATGTCTCTGGGTGATTGGTGGCGTACTGCCCAGCACGAGGAATTCGTGCAGGTTACGATTCTGCAACAGGCCAGCTACTTTGCTAAACACGAACGCTCTCACCTGTCGCAAATCGACGCTATCCGCCAAGCCATCGGGACATAACTGAGCCAAATGGCTTCAGACAATGATAGACACCGCCGCTCCGCTTAACGCGCCGTGGCACTCATCTTGTTGACGAGGAGGGCTTGCAATACGTCTACATCGGCAACTACCCTGGACACGAGCGCAACAGCACCTTCTGTCCTGCATACGGTGAGACGATCGTTGGGCGCTTGCACTTTGCCGTTCTTTCGCTCGAGGTTGAGGAGGGAAAGTGCCGCTTCTGTGGCCACAGCATACCAGGCATCTGGCGGGCAGACCCTAAGGGTTTCCAAAACCCTTAGGGTCTCAGAGCAGCGACCAGCAGGAGGCTGCCTAATTTGAGGGTGGCCGCCAGGAGGCAGGTCTCCAGGATACCCAGGACCGGGATCAGGACCACTGAGACAACGATGGAGCCCAGAAAGGCCCCCACGAGATCGCAGGCGTAGAGGACGCCAGCCGTACGTTTCGAGCTCTCCCTGCCTTTTAGCCACATCCTGTTGGCAAGAGGGAATTGGCAGCCGACCAGAAAGCCCGCCAGGGCGTTCAAAAAGAGGAGTATCCCCTGGATGGAGGTGAACACCAGGGGGTGGGTGATGCGGGCATACAGGGTGCTCAGGGCGATGGGCAGCAGAGCCCAGTAGAGGACGATGGCCAGCTCGAGCTTGAGCAAAGGGGTATAAGGTGCCAGGCACTTTCTGATTAAGTGCCTGGCACCTGACTTCAGCC
>JBGVTF010000031.1:0-4630 GCA_041862415.1 Anaerolineae bacterium
ACCAGCGAGGCCACCATCTGCCGCGCATTTGAATCCGGCGGCCCGAAGGCCATGGGCAGCAGGAACAAAGGCCAAGAGATCCCGAAAGCGACAAGCAAAAACCAGACGATAGTCTTCCGTTCGTTCATCATTCACCCTCCATGCGTGATTTCTCTACCGGATGCTTTTGAGGCATGATGGCCGACAGGTTCAAACCTGCGGCGGGAGGGCACTTTGTGCCGACCGTCCACCTGCGTGGGCGGGGTTTCTGCGAGCGTGTATAGGCAGTCGCCCGGCGCTTGAGCGCCCTTAGCCCGTTTTTTGCACCCCCCGCTATCCTATCCGTTTCCAAAGGCGTTTTTAAGGGTTGGAATGGAGCCTTCGGGCGGGTTTTTGGGGCAGAGAACCGGCTAAAGCCTCGACTCCAGTAGGCCCGGATAGGAATTTCAAGGGTGCGAAATGTAGGCTTAGCGCCGATTTCAATCGGTAGTTTTGATTCTGAGCACCCGTAGCGCGTTCAGGGTGACCCACTTAGACGGTTGCCCCCTCTGCCCGAAGGTGGCCCACGTTTTGCCGGGGCTATATTCCAAGGGCCAGTACCCCTCTTGGTCCTGCTTGGCCAGCATGAACTCGATGGCCCCGGCCAGGCGTGGGTGCCGGCCGCGTCCGAGCCTGGTCAAGACCAACAGCGCCTCCAGGATGTTGCTGACGTAGGTTAATGGAAAGCCAAACTGAAACCAGAGTGGGCTGACGCCGCCGTGGCCACCGGGATAGTCGGCCTTGACCAGGTCGTAGCTCAGCAGGAACTCTACCCCTCGCCCGATGGCCTCCTGGACAGCCGGTGGGCGCTCTCCTTCCGGCAGGGCAGCAAAGGCGGACAGGACCTTGACTGCGCCCCAGGCACAGGGCAACCGACCATTGTAGTGGCAGCCGAAGCCTTCGTCTCCACTGACTCGCGCCGCCAGCCAGGCCAGGCCTCGCTGCACACGGGGGTCATCCCCATAGCCAAACCACAGCAGCGACCGCAGCAGGTTGCCGTTGAGGCAGATGACCGCCCCGCGCTCCCTTTTGTTGGCGATGAAAGCGCCGTCGGTGCGCTGAGCGTGCTCGAAGACCTGTTCACAAGCCTTCTCGATCTGCGCTGTGCGCGTGGCCCCCAGATCGGCCAGGAAGATGACCTGCCAGACGGTCGCCCGGTACTTGGGGCTGTAGCCGATGCCGGGTTTGACCCAATAGCCGTCGGGGTATTGGGCGTCCAGTATCTTCTGCACCGGCTCAGAGGCCATGATAGCCGCTTTCGCCTGGCGGACCTCAGCGTTAGATAAAGGGGGCTCCAAAAGGTCGGTCAGGGTGAAATAGCGGACTGAGGGATTATCTTCACCCAGGAGCCAAGGAATGGGGTCTGTTTCTAAAAGGCTCATCCAATCAGCCATCTTTGCTTTCTCTCTCCTAACACCACAAACCGCCGAAGCCTCCCCAGCCTCAGCGGTTTATGCCCGTACATCCAATTGTTAGCATCGTCTAATCACTCTGCTCCCGTTTTGCCTTCTCCGTTTGCAAGAACTCCAATGCTTGCCGTAACTATGCTACTCATCAGTACACCTACTTTGGGTATAAAAATTCTCTTGGATTTCATTGGTCATAGCACTTGCCACTTTAGGATTCGACGGGCAAGACAATTATAGTGCTGGTCCTTTCGTCACCTGTGGTGGACTCCACACGAATGTCTCCTCCATAGGTCTCCACGATGGTTTGGGCCAGCGTCAGACCTATTCCTATCCCTCCTCTTACTGGCCTGTAAATGGGTTCTTTGAAGAGTTTCTTCAACACGTCTCTCGGAATCCCAGGTCCGGTGTCCTTGACGGAAATTTTCACCACCTTCCCCGCAAGTTGCGTCGTCACCGTCAACCGCTTTTCAGGGCTATCCGCCTCAAGCATGGCCTGGATCGCATTATCTACTAGGATTTCGAGGGCCCGTTGCAACCAATCTCGGCTTGCTCGAACGGTCGCTATGCTATCCAAATCCTCCTGAAGATCAAGACATGGCCTCACGAACTGGTAAGGGGCGTGTTTCAGCCGTCGTTCCAAGCACGTTTTCACGAGATCGTTGATCCGCACGGAATCAACTGCATCTTCATGGCAAAGACAATGGTATAGAGCCAAGTATGGCAACCTAGTCTTTTCTGGAGCAAGTTCAAGGGCCGTCTGTATTAGATTTTCCTTCGGGTAGATACATGCACTCAGATCTTCAGACCATCTCCTTGGCATCCACCTTGTTACTAACCATAGACTTGCCTCAAACGCAGTGCCTATTGCCTCGACAGCCTGCTGAAGCGGCAGGAGCAGATAGCTAGGGGAAGGGAAGTCATAAATAAGGCCTCTAAGAGCTTCTAATGCTGGTGTGGGATCAGCCTGTTGCCTAATCCTGTTCACGACCTCCACAAAACCCTGGGTTGCCCTGAACGTCAAACTCAGGTCTATGCTCCTTTGAGCCTGCTCATCCAATCCTGCGGTCTGGAAAGCCTCTTCAGCCTGAGCAAGTAGTTCTTCCGCCTGGGGATAATTCCCCCGCAGGGCTTCCAATCTG
This sequence comes from Anaerolineae bacterium, assembly GCA_041862415.1. Lineage (GTDB taxonomy): Bacteria > Chloroflexota > Anaerolineae > E26-bin7 > E26-bin7 > E26-bin7. The sequence continues at coordinate 2,567 of JBGVTF010000031.1, forward strand.
GCTTGAGCAAGATCGTAATAAGCCTGGACGATTTCCGCCCCTTCTGGGATCAGTCCCTCAAAGTCACGGCCATAGACCAGAAGGGCTGCCGCCTCCTCAAGACGGGCAGTGGAGGGAGGGTCCGCACCACGCTCTATAGCCTCGATCATCTGCATGGCGCGGTTGAAGTAAGGCGTGCTGGGCTTGCGCTCCTTGGCGCGGCTCAATCGTTCCGCTGAAGCAATAGCTTCCACCCCGGCGTGGAACTCCTCTCGCTTGACCGGGTCTTCCGTCAGGGTGTACCGCTTGCGCGGCCGGCCCACCCTCTGTGCTACGGCCTGTTTCGCCGGGTTCAGTTCATGAGCTTCTAAAGGGCGCACGTAACCTTGCTTGATGAGCCGCTGCACCACCTGCTCGACCTGGACATAGCTGAGGTCTGTCGCATCCACAAGCTCGGCCACGGAGAATCGCTTGTGAAAGGTAATCGCCCTTTTCACCTTGTACGATGCTTCTCCCCAAATAGCCATTGTCACTTCCCTCCAGTATTGTCATCTGGTAATCACTATGATACACCAGACTGAATTTCCTGTCAAGTATTAATAAATTCTCGCTCGATCAGGAAATCGAAGAGCTTGTCCAGTGGATCTGGCCCCTGGAGCAAGGCAGCCAGACGCTCGAGCAGGACCTCTTTTTCCCTGGGAGACCGAGTCACGAGCCGCGTCATCCATTGCTGCACCCGCTTCACGAAATCCCAATGCAAATTGGGCAAGCCGGGAAAGTGATCGCAAGGCGAGCTAGCTACCAGTAGTGATGTTCGGCGGAGCAGATCCTTGCCAACAATTCGCTCAAAAGCATCGGCTAGAGTCCAGCCCCAAGGCACCCAAGGCTCCTTAGTGGCATCATCTTGTTCAGCTTGAATGTATTGATGAGCATAGTGTGCACGAGGAAGGGGGTGAGTAAGAGCAGGGTGTGGATCCTCAAGCAAGCGATGACAATAGAGATCATGGGCAAGATAGAGTAGCCAGCCTTCCTCAAAAGGCTTGGGACAAGGATCAGATTCGGCAAAGAGACGAGCGGTGTGCAGGTGGGAAAGGTATTCGTGGAAGAAGTAGAAGGGCAAGTTCACGTAGGATTGCAGAGTGAACTGGTCAGAGGCGAAGTAGAAGGTGATCTCGCTTTCCCCAGCGGCTTTTCGGGGAACGCAACGAACTTTCTGCTTGTCGGACGGCTTGATAAGGACAGGCTTTACAGCCCTGGTCAGATTGGGACTATCCGCTGGCAGTATAGCTTGATAACATTCTCTAGATAGCTCCTCGCCCAGCCGCTGCCAGCAGGTCAAATCAACCTCAGGTACCACTGGTGAAGCCTCAGCCGCCGCCTGGCACTCGGTGAAGACCTCGACCGCTGGAGAACTGCTGCCAAGCTGAGTAACAATGGAGCCGCCAATCCGCGCGAGGAAATCAACGCATAGAGCCGGGAGATCAAGGCTCTCTGGCAAACGGGAACCGAATGCCTTTGTCGCCGGGTTTACACATTCTTTGACGACCGTGTATTCGCTCCACTCATGATCGGCCTGCGTCGCATCATGGAGAGCATCAAGGTGGTCAAGCAGCTTCTCGTAGCAGTGGCAAAAGACGTCCAGCAGAGCTTGCCTTTTGTAGTCGAGCGGCATCGTCTATCATCCCTTGGGGCGTGGTCGGAAGTACACCTCGTACTCTTCAGTGATGACTTTGATGGCGTCCTCGGGGGTCAGCCCCTTAACGTGGACTTTTTTCTTTCCGATGGTGATATCCGCGTTGATGGTCGTAGGCGTGGCTTTCTTCAGCCGCGTTCCTAGCAGTTCCAGGAAAGCCTTCAGGTGAGGCCAGGCTGTAGGCGCTTCGTGGAGGACGAAGGCCAGTACCATCAGGGCGATGTCCACCCCTTCCTTGGTGGGCAAGCCCTGGGCGAATACTAGTTCAGGCTCTTGTCCTCTCAACAGGGTATCCAGCCCGCTGGCGGCAACAACTTCTTCGATGACCTCTTTGAGGCGTGCTTGCACGCTGACCACAGTGTCAGGCCGGAAGGCTTTCACCTCTAGCTTCA
>JBGVTF010000032.1:0-13759 GCA_041862415.1 Anaerolineae bacterium
CAATGCAGGCCCCGACGGAAGCGAAGACCGCTGCCAGCAAGGCCAGTTGAGAGGACTGGGTGTTCAGAGAGCGAATGGGCGAGAGGATGGCCTTCAACGAGATCGCCTCAAGCCCCACCGTGTAGACACCCAGGCAGGTGACCGCGATCCCTGTCAACCCCAACAGGGATAACCTCTCCCCCAGGAAAAGGGCCGCCCAAATAGGGACGTAGACCGGGCTCGAGCGCGAGAGAGGATAGACCAAAGAGAGGTCTCCCCTTTCATAGGCTTTGCCCATCAAGGCCATAAAGGTGGCGTAAAAAACAGCCGAGCCCGTGGCACAAACAAGACTCACGAGGGAGACGGAGATACCCTGAGCCCAGATAGCGAACAAAGGGACCAGAAAGACCGTCCGTAGAAAGACCACCCACCACAGAAAGATTTGCTTGTCAATGGCTCGCTTGGTCAGAAAGTTCCAGACGGCGTGACCTACCCCCGAAAGGATAGCCAGGGAGAAAGCCAATAGCTCCATCAGGCCAGGGCTTCCTTTCGACCGTGGGGGCAGACGTAGACGCACATGCCGCAGGTCCTGACCCCGGTGACCTGGTCCCTCAGGTGGGCGCGATACTCTTCACAGCGATGGACAGTCAAGCGGCACTCACGAGGCTCGCGAGGATCGAAGGGGCGGCCGGTGATGGCCTGGGAGGGGCAGGCTTCAACGCAACGCTGACAATCACCGCACCGTTCGGAGAGGGGACTGCCTGCTTCCAGAAGAGCGTCCGTCAGGACGGTGGCCCAACGCACGCGTGGTCCCACCTCGGGAGTGATGAGCAAACAACTCTTGCCGATCCAGCCCAAGCCAGCCAAATGGGCCGCCAGCTTGTGAGAGAACAGGCCCCAAAGATTCTCCTGGTCTACCCTCTGTGAGGTAGGGACTGGGAGGACTCGATACCCCTGCTCTTCCAAAGCAGCGCTCACTCGCAAGGCGATCCTGTCAAGCGATTGGTTGATCACGGTGTAGACGAGGTAGTCATAGGTCCTGGCGATAACAGGTTCTTTGTGGCGAGGCAACTCATCAACGATGCTGTCCGTCAGGGCGATGCCCACAGAGATGGCGCGAGGGAAAGCGGCCAAGAACTGTCCCCCTTGAGCCACGATGGCCTCTTGGGCAGCGGTCAGATCGGCCACACCAAAGAAACGTGCTCCCATGATTTTGGCCTGGCGCTCTAGCTCCCTCTGTAAGGTTCTCAGTTCTTCAGCCATTCCCGTACTTTGCCAATAAGTAGTCAACGCATTGAAGTATGACAGGGAGCATGTCTCCCAGGTTACGACTTGCCCTCGATCTCTGCTTTCAATCGCTCCTGGAAGGCTCTCAAGTAGGCAATGCGATCGCCGACGAGGGCCTGACCACGCTCCGTGTGCAGCGTGCCATCTACACGCTCGATCAGTCCATCAATCAAGGCCGGCAATTCGCTCAAGTCGCCGCTGTAGGCACCGCTCTCCAGCCCCCGCACGATAGCGCGGGCCAGTCCTGTGGCGCCAACGTACTCCACCGCGTCCGCGTCCTGAAGGATCCGCCCTTCCAGTGTCTGCGGATCCGGACCCCCGTAGCGGCTGTGAGCTTCTATGGCATGGGCAATAGGCTCGATTTCGTCTTCGGTGAAGCCAAACTGGAGCAAGATACCCCGGGCCAGTAACGCACCGATCTCATAGTGCCGCTCCTTGTTGATGGGCACACCGATGTCGTGCAACAAGGCCGCCACGCGCAAGATGTCTAGATCAGCGCCCTCCTTCTGGCCGATATCCTCGGCGATTTGTCGTACCCGCTCGGCGTGATCAAGGCCGGAAAAAGCCGCCTTGCCCAGCATCTGCCGAGCGATATCGCGGATTGAGCTTAGCTCCCTACCATCCATCACTACCTCCTCAAGCAAGAATATCCTTACACTTCAAACGGTACAGGACAAACGGCCCCACCAATGCACCCAGGCCCAAAGTGCTGAAGGCCCAACCCCAGTGGGGCAGATACCCCAAAGTAGTCAGTGCAGCAGGGTCGTTGGTTAAATCCAGCACATAGCCGAAAACTAGAGGGGAGATGGAACCGGCCCCGAAGCCTAGAAAGGACTGCAGGGCTTGGGCCGCTCCTAGGCTTTCCCTGGGAACGAGTTCGGTAACACCCGCGGACAAGACCGAGGAGTCGGCGGTGGCCAAAAAGCTGCTGACTAAGCTGAGAGCGACTATCAAGGTGAAAGGCAGAGGCCACGCCCAGCCAAGCAGCGAGGTACAGAAGCTGCTGGTCAACATCAAGGCGACGATGGTTCTGACTCGCCCAAATCGGTCCGAAAGGTAGCCAGCCAAGGCTGTGGAGATGGCCCCTGCCACCATGACGGCCGCGGAGAGGGAGGCCCCGAAACCCATAGCCGTGGCCAACCCCTGCCCGGAGCGCATCAAGCTGGCAGTCAAAAAGGCGGGCAACCAGCCACGCATGCCATACAACTCCCACACATGGACCACGTAGCCGAGGATCATCAGGAGCGCTGGCTGGTTCCCGAAGACGTTCTCCTTTACCCCCGCCATTTTCGTCCTAGGCGTTCCTCCTCTGACTGCGCTTTCGCCCTTGAGGAGGGCAAAGGCGATCGCCCCACCCGCCAGGGGGCCAAAGGAGGTGACCACGAAAGCCCTCCGCCAACTGGCGAGGCTGGCTACAAGCCCCGTCAGCAGGAGCGAAAGAGCGCCACCCAAGCCAAAAGCGGCTACATAAAGCCCCACTGCCCGCCCTCGCCTCTCGCTGGCGAACTTTTCCGAGACCAGCCGCAAGCCAGGCATGTACGTGCCCGCTAGGCCGAAGCCGGTCAAGGTGCGCAGGATGGCCGCCGAGGTCAAGTCACTGGCGCAGAAAGGGAAGAGAAGGTTAGCTAAGCCGGCCCACAGGGCCGAGCCGACGTAAACACGCTTGGGGCCAACGTAATCGGTCAGGGTGGAGAGGACAACCACCAAGGCAATATAGCCTATTTGATAGGCAGAGTAGATCAGGCCAGCCCCGGTGCTGGAGAGATGCCATTCGGCTTGAAGCAAGGGGAGTACCGCCGAGTAGTTAAGATAGACCAACATGGTACCCATCTCTGCCAGACAGATGGTCAGGAGCCAGCGGTACTTTCCTGCCTCAGGCGACGATGCGCTCATCTCATCTTTATTATCCTCTCCCTTTCTGGGCGATCGCCTCAGCCAGGGCGATGAGATCCTGAGCCTGGCGGAAATTGGCCACGTCAATCATTTTGCCATCCAGCGAGATGGCCCCCAGCCCCTTTGCTTCGGCCTCGCTAAAGGCTTCCGCCACTTTCCCAGCGTACTCGACCTCGTCCTCTGAGGGCGAGAAAACCTTGTTGACCGGCTCGATTTGACTGGGATGGATGAGCAGCTTGCCCCGGAAACCCAATTGCCGCCCCCGCTCCGAGTCTTGAACGAGGCCCTCTCGGTCGGCCACGTCTATCCAGGGTGTATCTATGGCCTGCACCTCAGCAGCCCTGGCTGCTACAGCGATGTGGGAGCGCGCATAGAAAAGCTCCGTCCCGTCTCTGGACAAATTGATGCCCAAGTCACGGGTGAAATCCACAGCCCCAAAGGCAATGGCCACCACCCGCTGGCTGGCCGTCACGATCTCGTAGGCGTTCACCACGCCACGAGCTGTCTCCAGAATGGGGACGATGATCAGGCTGCCTGGTTCCAGCTCCCTTTCTTTCTCCAAAGCTGCGATCAACTTCCCCGTTTCAAGGACGTCGTCTCTCGATTCGGCTTTGGGGAGCACGACGCCGTCCAGTCCCGCCTGCACTATCCAGTTGAGGTCCTCTTCCGCCAGCCCGGTGGTGAAGGCGTTGGTGCGGACAAAGACCTGGACGCCGCCCGCCGCCACCTGCTCGATGGAATCCTTGACGAATATGCGGGCCGTCTCCTTCTCAGCCATGGGCACCGCGTCTTCCAGGTCGAGGATGATGGCATCGGCCCCCAGAGTGCCCGCCTTGTAGATCATCCGCATGTTGTTGCCGGGGGTGAAAAGCATCGTTCTCAATAGTCTCATGATCCTCACCTGTTATCAACCCTTGAGAAATTTATAGGTTTTAGCAGGCCGGGCTCCCACGCCCGGCTTCCGGCGGCCCTTCGGCTGCGCTCAGGGCAGGCGTGGGAGCCGCCTTTGCTAACATCAAGTTGGCCAAGACGGGGGCCAACTCCTCAGGCCTGTCCACCACGTGGGCTCCTGCTTCTCTGAGAGCCTTTATCTTGCTCTCGGCTGAACCCCGGCCGCGCTCAACGATGGCGCTGGCGTGGGAGAAACGCATACCCGATTTGACACCCGCCCCGGCGATGTAGGCTACCAAAGGCTTGGTGAACCGGCCTTCTTTGATGACCTCGGCCGCGTCCTCCTCAGCCAGCGTGCCGATTTCGCCAAACATGGCCACAGCCTGGGTCTCCTCATCTCCCTCAAAGAGGGGCAGCAACTCCGCCGGGGACATGCCCAGAACAGGCTCGGCGCCGATGTGCAGAGCCGTGCTGATGCCCAGGCCCACCTGACCGATGGCCCAGGAAAGGGTCGTGGTCTGGCCACCGCTGCGGGAGATGACTCCTACGTTTCCGGGCTTGAACATCTCCCTGGCGAATTCCTCCGAGCCTCCGACCCATCCAGCCACCGCTTTTCCGGCGCTGATCACCCCAAACGAACCGGGCCCCACGATCCGGGTGCCTTTTTCCCTGGCATAGGCCAGCATCTCCAGAGCATCGTGCAGTGGCACGCGCTCCACCGGCATGACGATGAGCTTGATCCCCGCTTCCACGGCTTCCATGACGGCGTCTTTGACCACCAGGCCCGGCACAAAGGTGACCGTAGCATCAATGGGGCCATGAGCCTTCCAGGCTTCTTTGACCGTATCGTAGACGGGCACGTGCCAGACCTCGCTTCCGCCGCGCCCCGGAGTCACCCCAGCCACGACCTTGGTGCCATAGGCCATCATAAAGCGCGTGCGAGCCGTCCCCTCCCGTCCAGTGATCCCTTGTATCAGCATTGTGGTGTTCTCATCCAGCAGGATGGCCATGTTTCTACCTCCTCAGCCGATCCAACCCATGATGGGAAGGACGATGGTAAGAGCCTGTTGACCTTTCGAGTAGCACTCTTGCTCACAGGCCAGGCACTCGATACACAGCCGTCTGGCCTCCTCGGAGCTGACTGAGAGCACCGGTTTGCCCCCCTGAACCCTGAGGATATTACGGCCATAGAGGCTGCAAGCCTTGACACAGGCAAAACTGGTACACCCGTCACACTTACCGTGGTCAATTGACACTTTGCCCGTTCTGAATTCGAATTCGTACATGAAAAGCTACCTCCGCAGTCGGTACTCCTCCACAAGAGCCTTCATCCGCTCGGCGACGAAATCCAGCTTGTGAATGTATTCGCGCCCGTAGAGCTCCAAACCGATGGGCAAGTCTTTGAGGCCCTCTCGCAGGATTTCCAGAGCTTCCTCTTCCTTGTTGCCGGCAATGAGGACCACCACCGGAAAACCGGGCCTGTCGGCTAGCTCCTCCCGGAAGGCCTTGACTAGCCCGTGAGCGTGATGCCACTGATCCTGGCTGGCGATCACGGCCCCCAGCAGACAATAACCTTCCAGGCCGGGTTGAGAGAGGATGAGCCTGGCACAGCGATAGACCTTGGCCGCAGTGGGGTTACCGCTGGTATCGGCGTAATTGGCCAGCTTCAGCCCGTGACGGACCAGAGTGTCCGCCGCCAGAAGAGCGCCACCGCCACCGATGGCATGATAGCCGATATAGCCTCCCTCTTCGATGTCGGCCGTCATCTGCACCAGGAAACACACCCCTCGGTAATCTTTCTCCTCGATTCTCCAGGCAATCTGGTCGAATTCGGTGGGCGGACTGTCGCTCTCGCGGGGCACCGTTATCCCCAGCTCCGGGTGCCGGACCACAGAGGCGTCGTCCACACTGACCCGGCAATCGGCGGCATACACCTTCCCATCCGCCGTCAGGACCAGGGGGTTCACCTCCGCCGACCGGGCGTCACATCTCTTGAACAGCTCATACGTCCCGCGGATGGCCCTGCCTATCGGGTTCAGAAGAGCCCCCTTCACCCCAACCGCCAGGGCCAGGTTGTAGGCGTCGTAGAGGCGAAGGCCCTGGAAAATATCCACGTTCAGGCGAGAGATCTTCTCCGGAGATGTCGCGGCTACCTCTTCGATGTCCACGCCACCCTCGGTGCTGAAGATGACCACTGGTCCCTTGACTTTGTAGGAATCATCAACGATGACGCCGGCGTAATACTCGTGTTCAACGTCCAGCTTCTCCTCCACCAGGACCTTTTCCACCGGGAAGCCTTTGACCTCTGCACCCAGAAGCTCCCTGGCGGCCTTTTCGACCCCATTGAGATCGTCGGCGAATTTGATACCGCCAGCTTTCAAACGGCCGGTAGCCCAGATCTGGGCCTTGACGGCCACGGGCTTGCCGATTCGCTCCGCGATCTCCCTGGCTTTCTGCGCAGTAGAGGCCACGTCCCCCTCCGGGACGGGGACCCCGATTTCCTTCAGAATCTGCTTACCTTGGTATTCGTACAATCTGGCCATAGCACACCTTCTCCTTCTCTTCAAGGATTTCGAATCTTCACGTGCGGTAGTTCAACCACCACTGCTGCGGTACAGGCTGTCCCCTTTGGCCACAAGACTCACTTCTAACTGGTCGGCCGTTTTGGTCACGTCAAAGCTTCCAAGCCAGCGTTCATCTGACGACGGATAGTCCTCACGGTAATGAGCACCCCGGCTCTCCGTCCGAAGAAGAGCAGAGGCGACGATGGCCTCGGCTGTGATGCACATGTGTTGAATCTGCAACAGTTCCACTACGTGAGCGAAAGTGCTGACCGAGCATTTGCCCAGGGCCAACCGACATTCCTGGACTTTCAGGCTGGCCTCCTGGAGAGACTCCTCCGAGCGCACGATGGAGACACCCGCCCACATGATCTGCCGCAATGCTTTTTTCACCTCACGCAGGGAGATATCGCCTTTGCCAGGATGGACAACTAGCCCCGTGTCAGTTACAGGAGGAGTTGATCCCTTTGTCTCTTTGGCATAGCTGGCAACCTGCCGCCCAGCGAAAGCACCGAAGACGATGGTTTCACTCAAAGCATTGCTCGATATGCGATTGGCTCCGTGGAGGCCCCCGGCCGCCTCACCGGCGACGTACAAACCTGGGAGGGTGCTCTGGCATCGGCTGTCAATTCTGACGCCACCCATAATAAAGTGAACGGCAGGCCAGATAGTGAGGTAATCTTTCTGCAAGTCAAGGCCGCGCTTCTGCAGGGCGCGCATAAGAGCCAGGTGCCGCTGTTCCATGACATCTGGTGGTACCTGGGTACAATCGAGATGGACCCCTTGCTCCCCCGTGCGTTGCATTTCGAGGAAGATAGCCCGCGACATCACATCGCGGGTGGCCATCTCGGCTCTGTCTGGATCGTAGCGCGGCATGAACCTCTCACCGGCTTTGTTTCTCAAAACAGCTCCCTGGGCGAAGAGGCGTGTGGGGATGATGGTCTTCAGGGGAGAAGTCACGCAGGCGGGATAGAACTGCACGAACTCCATGTCGCGCAGGGTGGCTCCGGCCTCCAAGGCCAGAGCATAAGAATCACCGCTGACGTCGAGGGTGTTGTCGGTCAGGGCGAAAATCTGCCCTCCACCGCCGCAGGCTAACACCACAGCCCTGGCTTGCAGGACGATCGCTCGCTGGCCTTCAATGTCCAAACCGATGGCCCCGCAGACCTGGCCCTCCTTAACCAACAGCTTGATGACGGGGGTACGCTCTATCAGGCGCACACCTCTGCTCACCACCTGCTTAAGGAGAGGCAAGGTGATGGATAACCCCTGGGTGGCCTGGGGATGGTCACCTGCCTGGACGGATATACAGCGGGGGGAGGAATGACCGGGGGCAAGCTGCCGCCTGAGCTCGTCCTTCACTCTGATAAAAGGCACTCCATATCCTTCCAGGTCACGTACCCTATGGCCAATCTGCGAGGCCAGGAGTTTCACCAAAGTCTCATCGTTGATGGCCTGCCCACCCAGCAACGTATCCTGGAAGTGCTGCTCGATAGAGTCCGGTGAGCCTGGATCAGAGACAGCAAACTGAGCAGCGCTGACAATGGTGTTGCCACTTCTACCTACCTTGCCCTTGCAAACCATCACCACATCGTCAACTTTTTTTCGGGCCTCCAAAGCAGCCACCAGGGCTGTCGCACCGCCACCGATTATCAGCACATCGCACTGCAGTACATCTGCACAGGAAATTTGCACAGACACACTCCTATGGCTCCTACCCCAGTCACACAAAAGCGCGGCCCGGAGAGCATTGGCCGCCCCCGGCCCATCAGCCTTGCTGCAAACGAGGCAATTCCACTCAGCCTCAGCCTGCCATTAAAAAGGGGGCACGAATCGGCTTGTGCCCCACCTGGCATCGCATTCCCTCCACGTTCTCAAAGACCAAAAGAGGTAATCTGCCGGGGGACACCCTTGACCCCCGCTGAGGCAGTCTTGTGCCTCCCTTTCACATCCCCAGACCGGCTTCCTTAATCACAGTGCCAGCATATTAGCCTAAGCCCAGGCTTAGACCCCAAGATAAGCCTCTTTGACATGCTCATCCCGGAGCAACTCTTCACCTGGGCCTTGGAGGGCAATCCTGCCCGTTTCCAGAATATAAGCCCTGGTGCAGGACTCTAAAGCATGGGCAACATTTTGCTCCACCACTAGAACGGTGACGCCTTCGCGGTTAATCTGCTCAATGACCCTGAACACCTCATCCACCAAAAATGGCGCCAGTCCCAAAGAAGGCTCATCCATCATTATCAGCTTGGGACACGCCATCAGCCCTCTAGCTATGGCCAGCATCTGCGACTCACCACCGGAAAGAGTCCCTGCTGCCTGCCCTCTCCTCTCTTTCAATATGGGGAAAATATTGAACATCCGCTCTATGGATTCCTTTCGCCTCGTCTTCGCCTCCGGCATGAGGGAACCCATGAGCAAATTGTCCTCGACTGTCATCTCGGGAAACAGCCTCCTGGCCTCAGGAACATGGGCAATGCCGAAACTAGCGGTCTTATGAGCTGGTAGCTTGGTGAGCTCTTGCTCCAGAAATTCGATATTCCCCTTCCTTGGTCGCAAAAGTCCCGAGATGGTGTTCAAGGTGGTCGTCTTGCCAGCACCGTTGGAGCCCAGCAAGGCCACAATTTCTCCCTCCTTTACCTCGAAGGAGACATCCCATAAGGCCTGCACATCCTCATAATAAACATCAATATTATTTACCTTTAGCATATTTCTCCCCCAGATAAGCTTTGATCACGTCAGGATGGTTGGCTATTTCCTCTGGCGTCCCCCGGGCTATCTCACGCCCAAAATTAATGCACATCATTCTATCCGAAATGCCCATGATGAACTTCATCACATGCTCTACCACGAAGCAAGTTACCCCTCCATCTCGGATCTTTTTCACAATTGCCATGGCAGCCTCTATTTCCTTAGAATTTAGCCCGGCTGCTGTCTCATCGAGGAGCATTAACTCAGGTTCTCCAGCCAAAGAACGGGCTATCTCCATCCTCTTTTTGTCAGCGATGGGCAAATCCTTGGCCAGCATATCCTTCCTGTGCAAAAGCTCACAGAAATCTAAAACCTCTATAGCCTTATCCCTGGCCTTGGTAACGCTGTCCGTCCGCAAGAAGGCTCCCGCCATGACATTCTCCAGAACCGTCATCCGCCTCAATGGCTTGACCACCTGGAAGGTTCTGCCAATACCTAGCCGGCAAATCTCGTGAGTGGATCTACGCGTGATTGGTATCCCTTTGAAAACGATCTCCCCGCTGTTTGCCGGATGGTAATTGTTTATGCAATTGAAAAGCGTGGTCTTGCCCGAGCCATTGGGGCCGATGAGCCCGAAAATCTCCCCTTGCTCTATGCCGACGGTTATATCGTTGACGGCCACCAAGCCACCAAACCTCCTCACTACATGGTTAATATCCAAATAGGCCATTTCATTCACCTCCCACATGTACTGGCTTTTTGCGGCTAAAGACACGCTTTATCTTATCCCAATCGCCGAGAATTCCATCGGGAAGGAACATGATGATCAAACAGGCAATGATAGGAAAGACCAAATATGATATTGGCCCTATAGCAGCGCGCAATGCCTCGCTAAGGATGGTATAAATGGCTGCGCCCAGGACAGGCCCCCACAAGCTACCAGCACCTCCCAGCATCACCGCCAATATCATCATGATTGATATGGCTGATAGATTGAATACCAGATGAGGTTCAATATAAGCGATGTAATTCATGAAGACTGCTCCCGCCAGCCCGGTAAAGAAAGCACTGGGAATGAGAGCATACAGCTTGTATCTGGTGGTAGGAATCCCTAGTCCTTCAGCAGCATCCTGGTCTTCTCTGATGGAGACGAAGTAATACCCGTATTTAGAACGTATCAGGCGATAAGCAACGTAAATGCTCAGGGCCGCTATAGCCAAAGTAATGTAGTAATAGGGCAATTTCTCCGCACCCCAAGTGCGTGAGGTTATTATGCCTACCGCTCCAGCAGTCACCGACTCCCAGTTAGTAAATACTATACGGAATGTCTCACCCAACGCCAGCATGGCCAGGGCAAAATAAGCACCACGCAGACGGAAAGTGATCAGCCCTATGGGAATGCCGATGATAACCGCCAGAAGGGGTCCCGCTATCATCCCCCACCATGGCGATATGTCCCAGTGAAGATAGAGAAGCCCCCCTCCATAGGCACCCAAGCCAAAAAAGACGGCATGCCCGAAGGATACCTGCCCACAGTATCCCCCAAGCAAGTTCCAGGCTGTGGCCATGGTTATCCACATCATTATCAGGATGAGCACGTGCTGAAAATAACCACCCAAAAAGGGGGGAATTGCTACAACCACCATCCCCAAGATTGCCAGTAAAAGCCAATTCCTTTTTGCCATCGCCTTACCTCCCAATTACCTTTTTGAGGCCGCCGGGCAGGAACAAAAGCACAAGAACAAAGATGATGAAGCCAACAACGTCCCTGTATCCCGGGGACCAGTAAGTAGCGCCGAAGGTTTCCGCAATACCCAAAACCAGACCACCGGAAAGAGCTCCCACGGTGCTCCCCATGCCTCCCAGAATGGTGATGATGAAGCACTTGGAAAGGTATGGGTGCCACACATCGGGAAAGAGATAAAATATGGGTAGAAGCAAAGCGCCCCCGGCAGCAGCCAGAGCCGTGCCCAACCCAAAGGTAAAATTAGTAATGCGCTTGGCATCAACTCCCATGTATGTTGCCGCATCTCTATCCTGAGCCGTTGCCACAACCGACCGCCCTAAATCGGTCCTGGTAAGAAAGATGTGTAGAGCAGCAACAAAAGCCATAGCAATGCCAAAACTAACTAAATAAGGAACGCTGATCGACATACCGCCAAGGTAAAAGCACTTGCCAGAAAACGGCGTATAGGTAGACTGATAGTCAGAGGTAAAGATGAGCCTGACAATCTCAGTGATAGCTAAAGCCATGGCTAGGGTCAAGAGAACCTGACTCTCAGGTAGGATGGTCTCTACCCCAAAGACCCTCTCAATAGAGTATTTCTGAAGGAGATAGCCAATGAGAAACAGAATAACCATGGCCGGAATCATGCCGATGTAGGGATGCAGCCCAAAAGATTTGAACAGAACAAGGCAGATATACATCGCCACCATCATCAAGGCTCCATGAACCAGGTTGATGATTTTCATTACCCCCATGATCAGGGTCATGCCGACGGCAATAACAGCATAAATGCCTCCAATCAGCAGACCAGTGATTAGTGTTTGACCGAATAAAGTCATATTAAATGACCTCCATCTTAATAAAGAGGGGGATACTTTAACATCCCCCTCTTTTTATCACCTTTCCTCGTATGTGGGAACAGGGTAAACATAGTCGGCTGAGGCAGCGTCCTTGGGCCAGACAACCTCTTGTTCCATGTCTTGCCATTGCATAACATAGGTAAGAGGCAAGCCCTGATTGTAGTAATGGTGCCCCGCATCATCGGTCCACTCGTGATGCTCTATCAAACCCATGGCGGTCATCAGGTTTGTCTCCGTAAGGGCCTCTTGGATGGTCTCCCGGTTAATGGGTTTACCGGCGGCGTCAATCCTCAGCAGGGCATCCAGAGCTACTTGCCAGGCAGCATAACCCTGGGCTCCATGATAATCAGCCTCCCTCCCAAAGGAGGCCAGATACTCGTCGTAGTATTGCTGGTTAGTCCACTCCACACCAGCCAGAGTGCCTTTCCAGGCAGCCAGTGGGCTCCAGTTTGCCGTGGTGAAGATATAGTTGGCGTGCTCGCCAGCTAGCTCCGTGAACTCTGGCATGGTGTAGCCTCCCGCCTGCCCCATGTAGGCCATCACATTGACCCTCAGCTCCGCTGCCTGTCGAGCAATCAGGCCGGCATCCGTAAGATAGGACACAGCCATGATCATGTCCGGATTGGCTTCCTTCACCTTAGACAGCATAGGCTTAAAGTCTGTGGCAGTGGAATCATAAGAGGAATCATAGACAAGCTCTATGCCTCTTTCCTCAAAGCCGGCTCGGAGAGCCTCTGCCGAGCTAGTGCCCCAGTCCGTCATCTCATAATAGAGGGCTACCTTCTCCACGCCCCCTGGTATGAGCACTTCGTCAACAAAGCCCCACATAGCGTCAGCATAGTGAGACGCTGGCACCCTGGGGCCTGAGAATACCCATTCGTACCCTGCTGTGGTGATGTCGTCTTTGGAGGAGTTTACCAGGATATGAGGAACCTTGAGATCGTTGGCCGTGGCAGCCTGGGTCACGCCACAGGCGCTGGAATAACCTCCGATCACCAGATCCACCTTATCCAGGGTAGCCAACTTTTCCTCGGCCGATTTGGCTGTGGCGGGATCGCCCCTGTTATCCTCGACTATGAAACTGATAGCCCTACCGCCGATTTCGCTGACGCCAAAATCACCATACGCCAACTGGACGGATTCCCAGTCCATCGTCCCAAAGTCAGCCTTGGGTCCCGTCAGTGATAAGTTAATGCCGATCTTAATGGGGGCCGTGGCCGCTGGTGCTACGGTGACCTCGATCTCCTTCTCGACCACCACCTCCTTCTCGACGACGACGGTCTCGACCACCGGCTTCTCGACGATTACCTCCTTCTCGATGACCACCGGCGTCGCGGGGGCGCAGGCTGCGGCTATCAGTGCCACAGCCACTAAAACCAATGCCAACACCTTCTTCATTTCTACCTCCTTTTTACTTTAGCGTTCTCTTGGAAAAGGATAGTAGCCCAATCGCGTTGGGCGTCATCCACCGCAAGACGGCTAATAGGCACCACCTCCTTTTTATGACGTGTTGATCGCAAAACTCGAGCTTATTACTGAACACCCCTGGCGCGCCTTTGCCCGCCAAACGAAAACTCCTGTTCGATTGCCGCTGTCCTTTCTTGCCGCTTCCGTAGCGTTCTGCTTCCAGCCAAGCTGCCAGTCAACTAATGACGCCAGCACAAAGGCATGCGACAAGGCAGCTTGGCTGGCGTCCTTTTGAATAGAATCAGTCGGTTGTGGTCATCACCCAGAGTCAGAATTAAGAACACGGTCTTGGCGTCCTTTTGATGTAGTCTGGGTTGTCGGGCTGACGCCTGTCAGGCGCGGCGTCACGCCTTGAGGTAAAGCCGTGTTGGATTATCGAATGATTTTCATTATCACACTACAAG
>JBGVTF010000033.1:0-3464 GCA_041862415.1 Anaerolineae bacterium
GCCTGGGATGCCTATCGCCAGGCCCAGCCGGAGCGCCGAGGGGGCAGCGCCGTCTTCTTTCTGGTGATTGTACTCTTTTTCTTCCTGGGCTGGCAGATCAGTGAGATTAACCTTTACAAGGCAGTGACAGAGATCGCGGACGCCGGGCCGCCGCTCTTACGGGTGCTGTGGCCCTGGGAGGCAGCCGTCACGCGGGAGAAAGCGGTCGTCAGCGCTGGCGCTGAGATCCTGGCGCCCTGCGACGAGTTGCCGCCCCCTGCGCCGCCGGTGGAGGTGCCTGGCCAGTCCTACATCATAGCCGACCCAACCTGCGGCGATCTCTCTGAATTGGACGAGAACAACCAGGTGATGCCGGGCACGACCCTGCACTTGCGTGGCTGGGGGTTTGAGCCCAACAAAGACACAGAGATCTGGTGGGAAGACCCGCTCGGGAACGAGTTTCGGATTCGACAGGCCGGGGAATACATCCGCTTCCCGACCGACGACGAAGGTGCCTTTGAGCTCGACGTCATCATGCCCTACCGCCTGATCCCCCCCAGTTCGGTGGGGAGGCAGATGCACCGGGTGGAAGCACGGCAGAGCACCGAAGTGGGTGGGCTTATGCCCAGCGAGCCGTTACGGCTGACGATCGAACGCATGATAGAGACCATCTTCCTGGGGCTGATGGCCACGTTGTTCGGTGTGGTACTGGCCGTGCCGGTCAGTTTCATAGCTGCGCGCAACCTGATGTCCGGTTCCTTGATCACAATAGTGCTCTACTACGTCACCCGCACCATCCTGAACATCGTCCGTTCCATCGAGCCGTTGATCTGGGCCATCATTGCCGTGATATGGGTGGGCCTGGGGCCCTTTGCCGGCATCATCGCTCTGACCCTGCACTCTATTGCGGCTCTGGGCAAACTGTACTCCGAGTCCATCGAGGGCATTGACCCCGGTCCCATCGAGGCGATTCAGGCCACTGGCGCCAACTGGCTGCAAACGATCATGTACGCGGTGGTGCCGCAGATGATCCCGCCCTTCGTCTCCTTCACCATCTACCGCTGGGACATCAACGTCCGTATGTCCACCGTCATCGGCCTGGTGGGCGGCGGCGGTATTGGCTTCCTGCTCATCCAGTACATTCGCCTGCTGGACTATCGCGCGGCCGGCATCGCTGTCTGGTTCATCGCCATCACTGTGGCCATTCTCGACTATGTCAGCGCCGACATCCGCCAGCGGTTCATCTAGCACCAATACGGTTTAGATAAGGGAGCGAGCCCTTCGACCCTTCGACGGGACTCAGGGCAGGCTTTGCTCAGGACAAGCGCCGGGCGAGCAGGTCTGGAGCGTAGCGGATCCATAGAGAAGGTTGACTTACATCAGGGCCACACTGCGCAGGCCCAGAAAACGATGGCTTCCTCGTCGCCGGGTTCATTGTGGGGGGCGTGAAGAGTGCCCGCCGGGACGTAGAAGGCGTGACCAGCAGGTATCTCGAAGGTCTGCCCGGTTTCCGGCAGCTCACACCAACAGGTCCCCTGGAGCACAAAGTACACCTCGGCGCCAGCATGGGCCATGGCCTGCTTGCCCAGACGTACGCCCGGCGGCAGGCTGAAAGTGCCGCAGTGGAAGCCTCCCTCTTGCTGGACGAAGAAGCTCAGGTAACCGCCCCCGCTGGTGGGACGGCCGGGGGCGTCTTCGATTCTGATCATACAGGCCTGTTGTCGCACTCTTGATTTCCTTTCTACTCGTTCCGCCGTTGCACGCTGGGCCGGAGATCGAGTTCATCAATCAGGGCGTTCAGTTCGGCGTCGCTGAGGGGACGGCCTTTGCCTGCATAGGCAGTAAGAGCTGCTTCCATCATGTTGGTGCCGAAAGAGCGCCCTTCGTATCGGGGCGTGGTCGTGATCACCCGGCGCACGCCCCGCCCTCGCAGCAACTCGATGTTCTCGTCGGTGGTGGTATTGGTGATGACCGTTTTGCCCGTAAGATCGTCGGGCAAATACTTGCGCATGAACAAAAAGTCGCCGGCGATCAGATCGGCCTCCTTCCAATAGCGCTGGTACTTGGGCTCGGCCTCTGTGCCCCCGCTACCATAAAAGAGCATGCTCATGGGAAAGTAACTGACGACGGGGAACAGTAAGCGTGCCAGCTTATAGTAACTGGCCATGCCTCGTATAGCGATAGGGATGCCGAGGGCGATCATGAGGTCGCCGATGACCACTTGATCGGACACGTCTGTCACGGCCTCGGCCAGGCCGATGCGGTCAACAGCCACCGGTACGAAAGCGCGGCGGAAGTGGGGCAGGCCGCCCAGTGCTGGCGCTGCCAGCTCGAAAACGCGCCGTTCCAACGTGTGCTTCAGACCACGGCCATCAACTACGGGCGTCCGGTGGACGTCCTGGACCAGCTTCAACGCGGCACGCAGGGGGTATTCGCGATCATCCAGACGCAGGTACAAGTCAACGCCGCCCACGCCCAGGGCGTCAACCTTGCCGTCCAGCTCAGCGAACAAGCGCTGAGCTTCTTTCACGCCGCCGTCGGTGCCGATACGCTCGACGCTGATCGGCTCGTCTTTGAAATGGACAACGACCCGCTTGTCGCGGGCAGAACTTCCCAGGCTAACACTGACGGCTCGTTTCATGAGGCAACACCTCCATACTGATTTCCGGTTCTTTGTGAGAATCTGTACTCATCCCCCGAACCCCACCGTTCCCGGGGCGATGCGTGGTCGAGGCGCTCACTCCCGCCGCGCCACCACCAGCACACGGCTCGTCTTTGGCCCTGGGTCGGTCGCGTCTTCGGCATGGGCGTCGTAGATGGTCAGCACTGTCAGGCCAACCTGCTCCAGCAATGCACGTATCTCCGCCACGGGGTAACCCCGCTCGACGTGGGTCTCCGTGAACCGCTCCCACACTTCCCCGCGCCGGATAAAGCCGTGGAAGACCAGTGTGTTGGTCAAGGTTTCGTGATCCCAGCGGGTGCGGCTGACGATGAACCAGTCGTCGGTATCGCATCGGATGAGGTCGCGGCTGCCCCACCCCTCCTCCAGGCCAAAGATCGTGTTGATGTCGAAGACGTAGAGACCACCATCGCGCAGCGCGGCTGCGGCACAGCAGAACGCGGCTGCCAAGTCGACCTCCGCCAGCAGGTAGTTGAGACTGTCGAACATACAAGTCACGAGGTCGGCCGGCTGGTCGAGGGTGAAATCGCGCATGTCAGCTTCGACGAACGTGATTCCCTGCAGCCCCGCCTGGGCGACGCGCTTGCAGGCCTGGGCTAGCATCTGCGGCGAGCGATCCAGGCCGGTCACGCGGTAGCCGGCCTCAGCGAATTTGGTCACAGCGATGCCGGTGCCGCAGGCCACGTCCACGATGTGGTCAATCTCGCACAGGCCATGCTCGGCCGCTAATGCCAGCACCCGGTCGGTCATCCTCTCGGCAAAGTCCCCCCACCCAGCGACGTCGTACAGCGTGGCCAACATCTCG
>JBGVTF010000034.1:0-3816 GCA_041862415.1 Anaerolineae bacterium
AGACCCGCTTCAGCCAGGTGCTGTGGCAGACGCCACAGATCGCCGAGCCAATCCTGAGCAGCCTGCCGTTGGGCCGCTTCGGCGAGCCAGAGGACGTGGCCGGCCTGGCACTCTACCTGGCCTCCCCCGCCTCGGATTACGTCACCGGTGCGGTGTTCCTGGTGGATGGCGGCATGAACGTGGCCACGGCCATGGGGTGAACTTAACATCGCACGAAAAAAGCCCTATTCCTCGATGGCTCCCCCCACGGCCCGCAGATGTGTGCGGAAGGTGTAGGAAGGGTCTGCGGCGCGCTGGGTCAGGTACTCGTCAAAGCGCAGTTGCTCCCACAGAGTCCTCCCGGCTCGCACCGCCCGGGCTTGCTCGCGCTCCGTCTGCTGGATGGATCGGGCTGTGGCCAGCAACTCTTCGGCCCGTTGACCTGATACAAAGAGGACCCCATCCAGGTCGCCGAAGACAACGTCTGCCTTTCCCACCGCACAATCACCGAACTGCGCCGAGATCAGAGCGTCTGGCTCAGGTGCGTCCAACCGCCGTGGGCCAGTGGGACATGTGCCGTAGGTGAACACCGGCAAACCGATCTGCTCCAGCTCGGCCGTATCGCGGTGAGCGCCCCAGACCACGATTCCGGCCAGACCCCAGGCCCCGGCTTCCAGGGCCGTGAGATCCCCGATGCATCCCTCGTCCATGCGGCCGGCGTTGTCTATGACCAGGACGTCGCCCGGCTCGGCGGTACCCATTGCTTCCAGGAAGACGTCCACGCTGCCGTAGTGCCGCACCGGGAGCACCCGCCCCGCAACACGATGTCCAGGCGAGACGGGGCGGATACCAGGCGGAGCAAGACAGAAGGGCACTCCCAGCCGCAGGCAGGCGTCGGCGACGAGAGGGGTTGACAATTCCGAAAAGGCGTCAAATAGTTCCTGGTTGCGCATCGCATCCTCCTTAACTAACTTGACAATGTCACATTAGAGGTTATGTCACCCTGAGCGAAGCGAAGGGTCTCGTTCCTGGTAAGTCAGGGCACCCTGCTGACCACGAACGAGATTCTTCGTCGCTACGCTCCTCAGAATGACACCAGGTGGAGGCGACATTTGCGTAATCTGACATTGTCGAACTAATCAGCCGGTCTACATCTGGGCTGGCGGCGACGACTCACGGGCTCGCGGTCTCCGCCCCAGCAGCACAAACCCCAATGTGGCCGCCAGCCCCATGGCCAGGCCGCCGTACCAGATCGCCACCGGCGCCAGGTTGTCGTTCAGAAAGCCCCCCACCACCGGACCGAGCCCGAACCCGATCCCCCAGGTCAGACTGTAGACGCTCATGTAACGACCTCGCATGGTCGGCGGAGCCAGGTTGGCCGTCAGTGCCGTGGATGTCGGAACCGTGATCATCTCGCCGATGGTCAGCAAGACCATGCTCACCAGGAACGTCGGAAAGTTCCACCCCCAGGCCACGCTGCCCACGCCCAGGGCGTAGAACAGCGACCCGACTGCCAACACCGGCAGGTGGTGGTAGCGCTCGGTAATCCGGGTGATAGTGTATTGGAACAAGACCACCATGGCTGCGTTGGTGGCCATGATAAAGCCGCATTGACTCTCGGGCACCCCAAAGCTCTCCTTGACATACACTGGCAGAAGCACGACCATCAGGAAGTAGGCCATCCCTGCCAGAGTGTACACGCCGCAGAAAGCCAGGAATGGCCAGTCGCGCAGAACCTGGCCGTAGCCACCATCACCCTTGGGTTGATTGGGGGCCTCTTGTCTTTTCCGCACGGTCTCGCTCACGAAGAGCAGGATCAGCAAGGTGAAGGCAGCGCTCGCCCCGGCGGCAATGTAGAAGGCCAGCGTGTAGGACACGGCGGTGACAAACCCACCGACCGAGGGGCCGATCACCACGCCCAGGTTGGTGATCATGCGTAGCAAGGCATAGGCGCCCGCCCGCCGCTCGGGTTCGATCAGATCGGCCACCATCGAGTCGCCACCGACGCGGTACAGCGGGTCAAAGACACCATTGACCACCATCAGGATGACCCACAGTCGCAGCGTGCCGGCCATGCTCATCACCATCAGCGTGGCGCTGCCAGCGGCCAGGCTCAGCACCATGACCCCCTTGCGGCCGAACCGGTCCACCACCGGGCCGGCGACAGTAGTAGCAGCCAGCCCGACGGCCGAATTCAGCGTGAGCAGCAGGGCGACGGTGGTCAGCGGGATGTCCAGCCGCTGGCGCATGTAGATGGTCAAGAACGGCCAGACCATGCTGCCGCCAGCGGCGTTGATCAGCATGCCCCAGAACAGGAGCCAGAACTGCCGAGGGTAACCTGCCGTGGCCTGCCTGATTCGATTGAACAGGTCTGGACGCAGGATAACAGAGGTGTTAGCTGGTTTCGTCATAGTGTACCACTCAACGAACTCTCATTCGCGCGCCCGCTGGGCAACGGTGTCCACGATGGCGTGGATCAGTCGGAGACCAGCGCCAAGCGCACGGCCCTCTTCATCGCAAGCCGGATTATAGGCGGTCAAAGCTGCCGCGCTGATGATAAACTCCTCCCCCACCATACGGACAACGTCTTCCAGTGCAGGCAGAGAAAGCCCGTTGGGTGCGGCATACTCATTGGCCCGCGCTTCGGCAGAATCCAGCACATCCAGGTCCACGTGCAGATAGACACGGCGCACCTGTGTTCGGAGGGCAGCAAGCGCTGGACGGAGTGCCGTAGCCAGCCCGACCTGCTCCAGTTGGCTGGCCGACACGACACGAATTTGGTGCCTTGCCAGACGCTCCTCTTCTCCATCGTCAAAGTCGCGTCCGCCGATATGGACAACGTGTGAGCCGCGGATTGGCAGACCGCCGATTCCTGTGCAGACTGTCCGGTGGCACAAGCCAGTGGCCATGGCCAGGGACATGCCATCCAGAAAGCCAGAGGCACTCGTCTCCGGCGTGTTGAAATCGCCGTGGGCATCCAACCAGAGAACCCCGACCGGCCGTGCTCCTATGCCCGCCAGCATACCCAAACACGTGTTACAGTTTCCGGCCAGGACAAGGGGAAAGCATCCCTGCTCCAACGCTCCGCGCACGTGTTCAGCAAGCGCCGCATTGATTTCAGCAACAGCAACGATCTCACCTTGCCTGGTGTTTGTCTGGCATTGAATGGTTTCGACATGGACGCTATGGCCTCGAGAGCCCAATTGGCGATGGATACCCGCTTCTAGAAAGCGTTCGGGCCCCAGGCCCATACCAGTGCGCTCCATCCCAAGGTGATAGGGTACCAGAATCAGACCGAGTTCCATTAAACAGGCTCCTTGTTTCTCGGCAATCGGCCGACGCGAGGTCAGTGCTCATCTCCTGAGGAGAACTCTCAGGTTGCGGGGGAAAATGTCATAGTCTTCGTCCAGGCCGAGCTGTTTCCATTGGGTTGCAGTTGTGGCGGGAAGTTGATCGAGTGGAACCCCCTCTAAAATAAGAGCGGTCTCCTCCTGTGAGAATTCTGCCCCCTCTTCGACCCATTCCAGGAAATCCTTGTTCTGCGGGCAGACCCTTTGACAGTGAAGACACCCGATCAGACAATTGTGCCAGGAAGGATCCAGCCAGGCCGGGAACGGGAAGTCGCCCGCCCTCTCGTTATGAAAGGTGATACACCGCTCTGCGCGGAGAAGAAAGCGCTCAGAAGTGATCGCGCCGGTGGGACAGCTAACAAGACAAGCCGAACAGTTCTGACAGCTTTCCATCATCTGCAGTTCCTGCCAGTTGTCCTCCTGGCAAGGAAGGTCAGAGTAAAAGGCCACAAGCCGATGGAAGCTTCCCATTCCAGGAACGTAACAG
>JBGVTF010000035.1:0-16748 GCA_041862415.1 Anaerolineae bacterium
GCATGCGGATCGTCACTCCAAAGGCCAGCCCCAGTGACAGGAGGTAAAGAGCGCCGAAAGGGGTCATGAATCCCTTCTCCATCGTGTAGACCAGCACAGTAAAGACTACGAACAACGCACCCTGCACCACGGTCCACACCCGCAGCGTGCGCAAGAAGCCACCGTCGGTGTCCCGTTTGCGGGCCGTCACATCGAGCAGGAGGAAGAAAAGGGCGAAGCACAGAAACTCGGTCGGCAGCATCAGCTTGCTCCACCACTCGGGTGGGATGACATGGCTCCACAGGTTTACCCACGACGGGATGGGCCAGAGGATCTCGACCCCGTTGAACCAGATCAGCAAGTCGAGTAGGATGTGCATTAGGATACCGATGCCTAACCCCAGCCCCAGGTTGCCCCAACGAGGACGTTTGGTAGCCCAGGCGACGACGTAGAACGCAATGACGACGGCAGCGACAGTGAAGAGGCTGTGGGTGAAAGTGCGGTGCAACCCCTTGATGGGCAGCTTGGCGACCGTGGCCACGGCTACAGCCAGATTGTCGGCGTCAGGCGATATGTTGCCCAGGACGATGCCCAGCATTAACCATGCTTGATTGGGTGTCCATTTACGGACGGCCATGCCGACCATGCCATGGATCCCTGCTTGTGCCATTGGGAACCTCCTTGCTGAGTGCAAACCACTGTTTGAAGGGATGGCCAACTCATCAGGATTTAGCTTTCCACCATAGATAAGAAGTACCTTTAGGTATTAATTCCCAAGGACGTGTTATAAGAGTCTGTATTTCCAGATAACATGGATATGTGCAACCGGAACATTCATCTCTTATCTCCGAAATCTTTGTCTCCTGACTTTCCAGTTTTTCCTCAAATTCTTTGTCTAAAATGAATAGATCCGTTTCAAAGTCTTGGCACATACAAAATCTTCCATCAGGTGAAATTGCAAAATACCACTCTCCAGCTTTACATTTCCATTGCTTTTTACCTGTCTCAAATTGTCTCAAAGCAATCTCCAAGAACGTTTTGCCTCTAATCACTCTCGTGCCAAAGAATCTCTTTAGTTCCTTTTTTGTTCCTTCGAAGTCTGCTCCTACTTTAGCAAGTTCTCGGTTGGAAGTTTTTAATATCGCGCACTCTTCTCCCCATGTCGCCGGAACTAGCATAAAGGGCAACTTTAATTCCTCATTTACATACTTCTTTAATCCTAGGACTTCTCTATAATTATACCCTGTCAGCGTATTCTGCACGTAAATAAATTTATTTATATTATTCTTTTTCAAGTAGTTTATGTTCTCAATTACTCTGTTCCAAGTCCCAGGCACTCCACAGAATTCGTCTTGTTTTTCAGGTGTTAAAAAATCTAAAGCAATTCCGATCCTATTAACTCGTGAATCGAGTAATTTCTGATATCTCTCTTTGGGTAGGGTCCCATTGGAATTTATATCAACGGTGATACCCTTTTTTGCGATATGATCAATAATCTCAAAAACATCTGGTCTCAATAGGGGCTCTCCTCCAGTAATGCCAATAACTTTTGCTGGTTTCAGTTTTATAATCTTATCTAGGACCGCCTTCATATCTTCAGTGGGGAGTTCCCTAGTTGGATGTTTCCAGACCCCACATGATTTACACCTCAGATTGCAATTTCTAGTCAATATCAAATTACAGTAGATTGGAAATACCTTCACGATATTCTTGACCATAGGGCACTCCTGGACAAGTAGTTTGGATCGAGTTCTTGGGTATGCTGCTACGTGACCAGGTTAGCAAGTTATATCTGCCAAAACAAGAGAAATAACTGCCAAAAAGCGCCAATCTGATCATTGTTAAGGAACAAAGGTGCCCAGAGCTCAAATCTGGAGCTCCGCGCACCCAGTAGACGCAGTTTCTATTGTGATTCGCTGCAAGCAGCCAGGACACCTTCCCTTTCAGCAGCGCCTGACTCTCATTATCAATTCAAGACGGCTTCCATTTCTTCCAGCGCCCGCGTGACGGCTCGCAAAGCTGCGCGGCGAGTGCGATTAAAAGTTCCCTCAGAAATGTATAAACGGGACATGATATCGCGATTGGGAATATCCTCCAGGTACGCATCGTGTAGTATCAAATAAGGGTACCACTCTCGGGGAGGTAGATCGCCGGGTAATGCGTCGTCAGGGCGCAACTTCTCTATTGCTTCTGCAAGCACATTGTATACCGCTTTGCCTAGATCGAGATGAGTGACAGCATCCACGGCGACCTTAGATTTCACCAGCTTGAATTGGGTGAGGGCATGATCGCCCAGATAAGCATAGTCGGCCATGTGTCGGAGAGCATCTTCCACGGCCTTGACGGAAATCTGGTCGGGGTACCTGGCAGTTTTGGGGCTGCTGGTTTCGATCCCCCGCGCTACCTGGGCCACGTACTCAGCCTTACGGCGCGCATCCCGGATTGCATCGGCCAATCTATCGCTGGGGTAAAGAAGCAGGTCCAAATCTGCTTGCGAGTAGCTCACACCGTTCACCGGCCTCCCCAAGATCAGCGCGCCGAATTGCTCGGTTTCGGCGTACAGCGGTATCAGGAGAGCAGCTTCTGTCAACGGAGGGGAGAACTGGCCTGGCCCTAGGTGGAGCACATCGTCGGCGGTCAGGTCCTGCAGAGATAATTGCAAATTGTTCTGATGCCAGCGGTAGGCGGCAGCTAGCCGGACATTGTCGTCTTCGAAGAGCAGAATCAAGCCAAAAATCGCCCGGACGGAAGTGCATAAAGACTCCAGCGTTATGGACAAACTCTCGTCCAGTACATCTTGTTCACCGGCAAGACTTGCCAGTTTGTCCAGGCTAGCTCGCATTTGGTGGGCATCCCGGCGGTACACAAACGAATCCAGTTCACGACGAGCGACATCTATCAAAGAATGAGTGATGATGGCTAACAAGACGATGAAGACATAGGCTACCGCAGGCACGCCGAAAAACTGGACTGAGACCCAGGTGGCTAACACGTAAAGTCCGGTTACTAAACCAGTTGCGATGGCCGTACAATAAAAGTCATGGCGGATTGTACGGCCCTCCACCAATGCACTGTAATGCGCCACGCCGTACCCGACTAGAACCACAGTGAATCCAAGCAGCAGTGACACAGTAACCATCGGTACACGTAGACCAAGAGCTGAGCCCACAATTGAGAGAGGGGCGGTTGACCCGGCGATCAGAGTCGCAGCAGCCAGAATGAGGAGCTGGTTGCGGTGCATGCTGGCTGGCGCAGCCTGGGCTGAGCGTAGCAAATTGACCAGGCTCAGCACTATGTAGAACAACCCGAGGGCGAGGAAGAATGGGTAGAGAGGGCCGGCTTTTAATGTGCTGAGGTAGAGTGGATCTCCATCCGGAGAAGTGGAGAGCAACAATGGAGTGTTGGCCTGAACGACGACAGCGATCGCAGTGACACTGTATCCAAATAGAATCCGCGTCCAGCGCCAGGGGTTTAAATCCCCGGGGCGCATGAGCACGGTCACATGATGCCAGAGCACTACAGCCGGAACACCTAACCAGCCCTGAAGCCAGCTATTTGCTCCTTTAAGGGTATTTGCCTCCCAAAACTGTAGAAACGGATTCAGCCAACCCGGAACACCGGCTGGCATTGGCGGGGGAGGGGTGAGCGCGAGCAATACGTTCAGGAATGGACCGGTCAAAGACCAGAGCGCGAGGCTGGTCAGCCAGGAGATCAATCGGCGAGGACTACGGGTCACTACATATAAGCCCAGCCAGAACGCGGCTGCCAGGGCACAGAAGTTGAGAATTAATGTTGTAGGAAGTAGCATATCTGCCATTCTTTCTGGGCACACAAGCTTAAATCAGAGTAGCTAACCCATCCTCCTGATCCACTGGCGCATTAGCGGCACATGGAATCCCCACCGATCGGATTCTGTCTCGTGCAGAATATCGTGGCGCTCGGCCCAGCGCAGTTGGCGGCGCAGGGTATCCGCGTCCAGGCCGGTGGCGGCTTCCAGTTCAACGAACGTCCACGGTTCATCGCGCCGAGCCATCACACGGAGCAGCATCCGTTGATCGCGATCGCTGGCCTGGGTCCACACGCCGTCAAAGTAGACCGTACCTCGCCGGAAAAAGTCGTCGTTCAGGACAGCGTCCACATCAGCGAGCGTGATGCGAACCTCCCGGGCCAACTCCAAATCAAACAACTCGTGGTTGAGATAGTCGAGCGCATCACGGCAAATCTGCTGCACAAGGTATGGCTGTCTGCCGGTCTCAGCGATAACCCGCTCGACGGCCTCAGGCTCGTAATTCAGCGCGAAATCGTCGGTGGGATTGGCGATTAACCGCCAGGCATCTTTGTGAGCCAGGTAGGAGACACGGATGTTTTCGTAGGAGCCATAGAAGGGCTGCTGGTAGTCGCGGCTCATCTCGTCCAGCGTGTGCAGACCACCAAAGACCAGTGCAAGCCAGGGCTCCTGGGTCTTGGCGCGGAGGAACTGGTAGATCTCTCTCCCAACCTTTTCGCCTTCTACCGCCCTTTCCACGGCCTCAAATTCGTCCAACGCCAGAATCAGGATACGGCCGGCCAGGGTATCGCGCACCCCTTCCATCAACCGATTAAACTGGAACTGGGCGCGGGCCTGCGTGGCGTAGGTCTCGGGATCGGGTTCTGGGAGCACCGTCTTGGAGTAGACACGCCTGACTGCAGTGTAGATTCTGTCAGCCAGTCCCAACAACAGGTCGGCGGTGGACCCGACAAAGCTGGTCTCACCCGCCATGTCCGCGTAGACGACCACGCTGCCCTGGGGCGCGACCTGATCCAGGTTGCGCAGGATGCTGCTCTTGCCCATGCGCCGGTGGCCGTAGAGGATGATGGAATCCGGGTTCTTCTTGGCCGACCAGACCTCGCCAATGCGGTCGAACACATCCTTGCGCCCGACTAGGAGCGGCGGGTAGACTGGATCACCAACGATGTAGGGGTTGTCAAAGGGCATTGCCGGACGCTGCCAGGCGGCAGAGGTGCGTTCGAGGATGCCAGTCGCACGGCGGGCAGCAGGTGCCATCTCGAGGAGCGCTGCTTCGCCCAGGTGGCCCTGTTCGGCAGCAATGATGGATTGCCAAAGCTCAAGGACTCGGTCGAGCAGCACACGCTCTGGCGGCAGGACCTCTCTTTGTACGTACCCTGCCAATTCGTTGAGCGCGCCGGCGGCCCGGTTGAGCGCCGCCGATTTCTGGCCGGTGTTAGTGGCGTGCGCAAAGGCGGCCACTTCGCGGCTCACGTCGCCCAGCGCCTTGAGGGCTTCGACGACCGTGGGACGCAAGGGGGGCTCAGCCAGCACGTCGGCCCAGCCCAAGTGCTGGTGGGCTGTAGCCAATGCTTCGACAGTATGGGCATGGAGGAAGGAGGCGATAGCCGCGAAGGAGCCGGCGACCTCGTCGCCATGCTTGAACTGGCGCACGCTCTCATAGGCAGACTCAAACTGCTCGACTAGCTTGATCTCGTGAACGTCTGTTGTCTCCAGATCTGCCTCGTTACGGAACAACTCGTACAGCAGGGCGCTGAACTGTGAAAGCGGCGTCGGCTCCATCTGCCGCCAACGGCGAGTAAGTCGCCAGACCAGACGCTCGGAATTCTCTGTAGCTTCGCTAGAAGCAGCTACAAATTGCTGGCTGATCTCGCCCAACAGCACCAAGCGAGCTGGAGGATAGTTTTGAAATTGAAGGCGGTGGGACGGGGGTGTTAAATGCTCGTCGAGCATAGGCAAGTGTGCCAGGCGATACACTACGGCAAGCGAATCTGGCTGTCCGGTTATAAGGTCAGACAAAGCCCATTGGACTGCCCACCGTTGAAAGGGATTCACCGCTACTTGAACAGCTAGGCGTAACCCCCGGTTCAGGTCCGCAGCTAGGCAAGCCTGCAACAGGCGGTCCGTGCCTGGTAGCGGCCAGATGGCAAACTCATCCCACAGCGCCGGATGACGCGCCAATGACGAAAAGGGATCGCGGCGTGAACGGGAACGGAACCGGGCCTGCCACCACTCAAAGGGGTAAAGCAGCAACCGGCTCCCACCTGCGACAACCGTCACGATAACTGTTACGACAAACGCCATGACAACCACCGCGCCACCCGCCACGCCAAACGCCACGCCAAACGCCACGCCCCGCCAGTCTAGCGGCGTGCCCTGAACTGCTGACGCGATCCAGGCCAACCCGCCAGACAAGAGGAAGATGAGGACAGTCGAGGTCAGGTACAAATCACGATAGGCAGGAAGGCGCAGTGTTTGGCTCAACGCTCTCAGACCTTGTGCACCGTACAGCTCGGGGTTGGCACGGTAAAGGTAATGTTTCAACCGGCTGGGCTGGAAATAGATCCATTTGAGTAACAGCCAGTAGTGGCGCGGGTCCAGAGGGTTGAAGGCTTTGGGGAGAGGCGGGCCGTGATAGGTCGGAAAGGTAGGCGCGCCTGTCATGGCATCTTCTCCTTAAACAACGCCTTGGCCGCAGCCTGCAACTTGGCTGGGTGGCAGTGGCTTTCGGCCAACAGGCGCTCGATTTCACGGTCGGTGAAGGTTACGTCTGTGTTTGCCAGGCGAGCGGCAATGTAGTTCCTGGTTTCGGTTTCGGTGAAGGGGCCAAGGGTTTTGACGATAAAGATGTTGTGAAAAGGCGAGACGCCGCCGGGCGTGCGGGCGGGAAACACCTCGATGAGTGGGCGCTGGGTTGCCAGACACATGGCAAAGTGAGGCTCCTGGGCCAGGCTGCGTAGCAGGTCGTGCAGGCGTGGGTTGAAATCCTCTTCGGCCAGGCGTTCCACTTCGTCAAGGAGCAGGATGACCTCGCGGCTAGCCAGGGTGCGTTTCAAGTCACGCAATGTGTCGCCGCTCTCGCCCAGCCTACTGAGAACCGTTTCGCAAAAGTCGGCTTCATCAAGCACGCACTGTAGGTCTATGAACTCGATCGCCCCATCGGGCAGCCAATCGGCGCGAGTCTTGTAGAGATAGTAGAGCAACGAAGATTTGCCAATTTGCGACTGGCCGACGACAGAGATACTGCACCCCTTTTTGAGTTCAGTGCAGATCTCACGGACGATCCGCTGGCGGCCGAAAAAGAGACCGGGATCGTTGATTCGTCCGCCGGTGTAAAAGGGGTTGGCAATCGTCCCTTCGGCAAGCTCAGGACACCGCTCCTGATCGGCGTGGTCGCCAACGATCGGACTAAAAAGGCGTGGGTCCTCGTTCTGCAAATACAGGACGGGAATAACCCATTCGCCACGTGAAGGAGCACGCCGTTCTATTTCCCGGCGTGCTTCGACCACGGCTCTGTCTATATACCCATGTGTCGTCAGTTCCTGGTAAAACGTCTCTGTAAATGCGGCTGCCCCACGCACGGTAATCTCGTCCTGCATGGCAATGACTGCTGGAATACCCGCGCGCAGGAAAGTGGGGGCCAAGCCGGCCAACGGCTGTCCTATCCTTTGTTCGCCACTGCCGCTCTGACAGGCAGCAAACAAAACCAACCACACCTGGTGCTTTTGCGGAAACAAGCTTTGAAAGGCATTCTGATGGATGGGCGCGGCGTCGCCCATCTCATTGGTCAGGAGCAGGTGGCCGCTGCCATTCTCATCCAGGTAGCCGTGAGCCAGAAAATGAACGATGTGATAGGGCCGGTTCGCCTCCTCAGCCGCTTGCAGCACCTCGTGAATGCGATCTAGCGTCGGACATCCCGGCAGGAGAGCCGGGTGCTCGTCATGGGGTGGGGGGAGGGGACCTCGCAAAATCCGGTAGCCGGCAATCTGCCCCTTTGCTTTCAAGCTGTCAAACAGATCGGTCAGACCTAGCGTCTGCTGAGGCAGGAAAGGCGCTTCAATGGGGGCAAAGCTGTGATCTTGTAGTCCGTCTGGTCCCAGCGTTTTGATCGCGAAACTTTCCAGGTTGCTGGGGTTAGAGATAACCATCAGCACCCGGGGCAGCCCGTCAAGCGGCTGGCTTTTTCCTGGCGACAGGCTGGCCAGCCGGCGCACAAAGCGGAAGCGGCTCTCCATGGCCAAATACCGGTTGTCTGGATCACAGAGATGCTCCCAGCTCAGATCGAGCAATTGGGCCAGCGTTTCATCTACAATCTCGATGGACACCTGCACGTGGGACGAGGGATCGTCAAAGCATCGTTTGAAAACAGCCGAGACGTTCTGTCTCGGATCGGCCAGGAGAAGCAAATCATAAAGCCCCCGGCCGTACTCTTGAATACTAGTCTTGGCCGGATGCATATTCAGTTGCAGGGCAGCCCTGTGGTCAAAGTTGGCGTGCGCATTGAGAGGCCTTTGCCCACTGCGCTCGTAAGTGATTTGGGCCATGTCCCGGCTGACTTTTATGCGGCAAAGGCTTCGCTTTTCCTCATCCATGTCAGGCATCCCTCACGTCTGTGCTGGTCAAGTGGCGCTGAATCCTGATGTTGAAGAACGCAGGGCAGTGCGATTCCATCCCAATCGGGTCAGCCGCCAGCAGCCCTTCGCCCTTCAACTCGGCCATCACTTCCAGGTGCGGTCTATACGGCGGCTTGTTCTTGGCGAACCGGCTAAGAATGACGTTGCTCCACCCCTGGGCTACCTTCGACAGTTCCTGCCAGTTCTTGGCCAACTCTTTCGCCTGGGTGTTCATGACCTGTACCTGCACCGGATCACCAGGATTTTGAGGCTCGTATTGTCCCCATAATTCCCGCCAGTGAAGGTCGGTGCCGGCATAAAGCGGCTGCAGGTCATCGTTAAAGACGATGTCCACCCGTTCCGCATCAGGGATTTCATGAAGTTGGCACCAACCGCGTTCGGCTAGCCCACCCTCATCTATACTCGTGATCCTGCGCCAGGCCTGCTCTAGCTCGTCATTTTCCCGCTGCCAATATCGGCCCAAGTCCTGAAGGGAGATCTCCCCATCCAGCCAGAAAAACCAGACGCGCAAGACCCATGTCTGCGGACCAAAGCGGTACAGCTCGGGCATCACCTGGCGCATGTCGTACAAGGGATACCCGATGCTGCCGCGCATCTCCGCGAGCAGGACTTCCTCGTCGTTACCTGGGCGAGACACATAGACTGTCAGATCGCCATTGTTCTCGTCAACCAGTCGGCGGTAATGCAGACGTACTTGAGGAGGCTTTTTGTCGTAGGTGTACACAACTCTGTTTTGCGGCCACCAGCGAGAAATATAGCGCGGCGTGTGGTCACCACGCAACTCAATGTTGCAGGTCCCATGGAGCCCCCTGCGCACCTCTTGCCAATGCGGCTTAGCCAATTGCGCTTTGGGCCAGGGCACTCCCCCGCTCCGAGGGTACGTTAATGTCACAGGGAGACTGGCTTGTCGGCCGGTCTCATCTGTTGCCTCGATCGTCAGCAAGTGGTCGCCCACGCTGTCGCCCACGTGGTGCACCAAGAAGTGAACTAGACGCCTGTTAGGATGGTCAAGCTCGTAGTGATCTTCGTGTCCCCCGCCCCAGGAGACGACGAACTGTGGCGGTTCACCCTCGTCCTCGTGGGCAAGCTTTTCACCCGGCACGGGGCTCAGTCGCCTGGGGCGCACGCGCAGCTTTCCCTTGTAATCCCCTTGTACCTTGACCTTTAGCGTTTTGACACCAAAGGGCAGGTAATCGAGTTTATTCCCGCCGCGTTCTGCCTCGCTGCTTTGTCTGGCAATGGCCAATCCGAACGACATCTTACTCCTCTCGAAATCCTCGAGGCCTTTCCGGGTCTCGGAAGGGAGGTCGGGACCTTCTCCAAAGCAAAAACGCTAACCTGCACCAGACCGCGAGCGGTGTAAGTTAGCGTGCGTTGGCGCCAGGTGGGAACATCCCGACAGCCCTGGCGGGAATGTATGGTATTCTCCAGGTGGAGATGGCGGGAATCGAACCCGCGTCCAGAGAACTCGACCACGGATATGCTACAAGCTTAGTCGGCCTTTTGTTTCTCGCCCGCTCCACCCTCGACCGACGGAGTGTGAAACGGGCCAGGCGATCCGGGACCGGAGCCCTGGCTTTGGCGCTCCTTATCGCCGTGGGGAGCGCCGCACTCCGATTTCTATGACGCCTGCTCAAGGCCCATCGGAGGAAAGCCTGGGCAGATGTAGCCACTCTGGGCGGCTAGAGCGATCCGATGTTGCCTAGGCAGCCATCGGGAGCGCCGCAAGATTGGTTCTTGCATTAGCGTCTGTAGTTTTGCCCCGGTTTCACGAGGGTAGGGCACCTCGGCTTGCAATCCGTGACCAGCCTTCCCTGTCGAAGCCTGTCATCCCCTACATATACATTATATCACACAATGAATCTTCTGTCAAGTGTACATAATCTTACTGTAATTGCAGCCTAGAAACCTAGCAGTTGACCGGTGGGCCAAAAGCAAAGACTATCAAGCTTGCTTGAACTCTTCCCAACCCAAATCGAGTTGGCGAATGATACGCCGTAGCGTACCCATCTTCAGGTCTTTGTCACCCCAATCAGGTATGGCTACAATACCCCCGCTGGTTGGGTCATGCCATTTTCGATGGGAACCACCGCCTCTACGTGGAATTTCCTGGCAACCGAGTTTTCGCAGTTTTTTGGCTACCTCTCGATATTTCACGCGGACACCACCGGGATCAACGTCTCTGTCCAGATGGCAGAACCAGGAGCGAGCGGTTGTAAGACTGTTGGCAGGGGCTGGTTCAAGTCTTCGTAGGCTTCAATCAACGCGGCAAGGGCATCGGCCACGTTGGGTATCACTTCATCTAGAGTATCGGCTTCCGTGATCAAATTAGGTAGGAGCGGGCAGGTTATGGTGTAGCCGCCTTCTGGCTGTGGCTCTAACACCAAGGGGAGCTTGTAAATACTTTCCATCATTTACCTCATTATTGATTATTGATATTCGCCAATTTCAGACACAAGCGGGAGGCCGAATGCCCAGGTCTTTCATCAGTGCAGTGAGCGAAGTCGTACGGAGACGCGCCAATTCTGCCATGTATTCCATACACTTCGCTTCTGTCTCCTCAACTTGGTCAGTCAGGGGCAATAACTCGCTGTGTTCGTCTGGCTGGAAAATATTATACTACATTCAGCTTTTTTGGTCAAGTTTACATAAAAGAAGGTACACGGAACACCCTATAAACTGGCGGACAGGCGCCCCATGTACCCTCGGCGATCTATCAATATCGCTTTAGACCCAATACGGTCTACTTAAGACAGCGGAGGCGGCTCCCACGCCGCCGGGCATGGGAGCCCGGCCTGCTAAGTAAACCGTATTGGCTTTAGACCGTTTCAAGTCCCTATTCCAGGATCTCGATCCGCTCCAGCCACTTGACCCATCGGCTGCCATACTCTCCTGCGACTACCAGGCGGAGGGGGAAACCATCTTTCTCCGGCAGGACCTGGCCGTTGACGTGGTGAGCCAGGTAGGTGCCTTCGCGCTGAGCTTCTTCAAGAGCGAGCGTCCTCCGGTAGCTGCCGGCGTGGAGACGGACCTCCTTCGCCCCGGGTTTCGGCTTGGCCTCTTCCAGGATGAGGGAGACGGGCACCCCACAGGCATTAAGCTAAGGTCAGCGACCGCTGGTTGAGCGCCGTCCTGAGCCTGACGAAGGGCTACGAGCTACCCTTCGTCAGGCTCAGGATAAACTCCGCGGAGAGCGTATCGAAACCAAGGGAGCGGGTCTCGTAAAGCCGCTTGGTTTCGATGGCCCAATTGACGAATTCAGTGGCTCAACTGTGAACTGGGTGGGGGCGTCGCAGGGATAAGACCGATCATGCCTTGAACGGACTGAAACACCCTCGCCAGAACCGAGTCCCCCCTGAAGCATTGTGGATCCTCCCCCAGATGGTCGCCGGTCAGAGCGTAGGGGATGCCCCGACAACCACCGCATAGCCAGCGCAAGCGACAGGCTCCGCACCTGCCCTTGAGGCGATCTCGGTTCCTGAGTTGCTCCAGAATCTCCGAACGCCATATCTCCTCGAAGGAATGCTCCTGGATGTTACCCAAGACGATGGGCAAGCGGCGACAGGGGTAGACATCGCCGTTGGACTCGACGGTCAGGCCGTTGTAGCCCGCCGAGCAGCCGGAAACACCGTTGCACCCTCTGGCTCTGGGGTTGAAATAGGCTCGCCAGACGGGGTCGCGGAGGGGCACGTCAATGTGGGTCCCCTTCTTGAAGCGATGGACCTCTTTCATCATCGCCCGTAGTTCTGAAGGGGTCAACATGTCATTCCGCATTTCCGCGCCGCTCCCCAGGGGCACCAGACGGTGGAAGCTCACCCGGTCGGCATGTTCTTCAGCGAAATGGGCCACGGCCATGACCTGATCCCGGTTCTCACGAGAGACGGTCATGGCTACCGTCGCCTGGATGCCCGCCGCGCGTGCCGCCTCGATACCCTGCCGGGCCCGCTGAAAGCTTCCCTGTCCTCTGATGGCATCGTGAACCTCTTCCCTTCCTTCCAGGCTGACCTGCACCAGCCGGCAGCCGCTGTCCACGATGCGTCGGGCCACGTCGGCGGTGATCAGGGTGCCGTTGGAGAGGATGCGGGTAGGAATGCGCAGGCGGGTACATTCTTCGATGATGGTGTAAATGTGCGGTGAGAGCAGGGGCTCACCGCCGCAGAACTGCACCCGCCCCCGCTTGCCCAGGTGGGCCATAAAGTCCACGTACCGATGCAGGATGTTCCGCAACTTTTCCAGGCTCAGGTCTTGTTTCTGCTCATCGCGGTAGCAGTGCCGACAGCGTAAGTTGCAGCGGTCGGTCAGATGCCATTGGAGGAAGAAGGGTTCGTTGAACAATTCTTTTCGCTCCACCCGCTCAGCCTCCGCATCCGCCACAGCTACTGCAACTGGAACAACTGGAACAACTGGAGCAACTGGAGCAGCTACCTGAGCTTCTCCCGGAGCCCGTCCATTTGCCGGTCGTTAGTTTGTTGAGTATAAGGATGCCTGGGAAGAACAGAAGGAACAGGAGGAACACGACTGGACCGGAACAGAAACCGGTGCTCTCTTTTGCTCCGCTGACTTTGACGGGCGCTTTGGCTTCCACCAGCCCGGGCGAGAAAGCGATGCTGAAAAGCGTGGATGAGAGTTCGTCCATGCCGATTTCGATGGCCCGTCGACCGTCTATCACCACCTTGCGGTAGTTCGATGGGGAGGCGGTGATGGTCTCATACTTGTAATCCTCGGGGAAGATGAAACGGTAGGTGACGTTCTGGACCCCCACCTTCCAGTTCTTGATCCAATCGGCGGAGAAGGTGTTGCGCTCTTTGCTGCCCTGCAGGGCGTTGGGGATGGTGAAATGGGCGACGACCGTCTGCTGCCCGTCGGTCACGGCGGGGAAGTACCACGTGATTCGCTCCTCCTTCAGGTGTTCGACCTTGAACTGGAGCGGCTCTCCCTGCCCGTCGGTGACGCTCGCATCCTTGATCTTCGTCGTGCCCACGAACTTGAAGCCCTCGGACTTGGACTCGGCTTGCACATCGTAGGTGACCTCCAGGGTGACGCGCACATCCCGCAGTTCGCCAGCGCTGTTGGGCACCACCTCAAAAGTGACGACGTAGCGGCTGACGTGGTAGTCGGCGTAGGCCGCACCGAGGCCGAACTGACCGAACAGAAGAGCCACCAGGCTGGTGACGACCACCGTTCGTAACAACCATCGTTTCATGATCCAACCTCCCATCAATCGCCATATCATCCCACGGCCATGCGATCCACCTGTGTGGTGACTGCTTTCACGATGGACAAATAGCCCTCGAACAGTTCCTCCAGTTCCTTCTGGCTGAACCTTCTGGTCTCCAGTTTTAACTCCAGGAGGCCAGTCAGTGCGTCCCGGTCCAGCCCGTAGCGCTCCGCCGCGCCAGCGACGATGTCAGCCTTGCCGGTCGGTGGCGTCTCCCCTTCCAACCGGTACAGCGTCTTGAGAATGTGCAGGAACTTTGTGAAGGACTCGCTGAGGATGGTCCTCAGACGCTGGCGGTCGCGGATCGCATACAGGAAACGGTGGCGCATCCTTAGCAGGATGACCCGCAACTGGCTCTCGCACTGAAGGCGCAGGTTCTCGTGGCTGATGACCAGATGGGCCAGCGCGTCCCGGCCGTGGAGCATGGCATAGTTCTCTTGCATGTCGAGGAAGGAAATGGGCAGGACATCGGTGGCGCGGCGCATCTCCTCAGCGCTCATGAAGCGGGGTTCGATGGCGCGCTTCCGCCGGGCTTGCTGCACCACCTTGGCCGCCTGTTTCAGCTTGCCCACGCTGGCGTCATCGAGGACGACCAGGACGTTGAGGTCCGAGTGGCCGGGGATATAGTCCCCCAGGGCGGCGCTGCCGTACAAGATGACGGCAGCCAGATTGTCCCCCAGCGTCTCCTGGAGGCTTTGGCTGAAATCTTCCAGGCCCTTCCGGGCTTCGGAAGGGAGGGCAGAGAGAGCCCTGTTTTCTTCGCTCATTTCAAACGCTCCTTTGACTCTCTATTTAGTCACATCTTCCACTCATAATCACAATCTCTGCATTTCCACTTTCTTTTGATGAGCCCGCCTGTGCCTCGAACGGACTGAAAAATCCTCGCCAGAACCGAGTCCTCCCTGAAGCATTGCAGGTCCTCCCCCAGGTGGTCGCCGGTCAGGGCGTAGGGGATGGCCCGACAACCGCCGTATAGCCAGCGTAGATTGGACTCACAGAACGAACTGCAGCGCCAGCAGGACTACCCCCAAGATCATGCCAGCGTAGACAAAGAACTGGGCCACCGGGTAAGAATAACTGGTCACGGTCTCGCCGCTCTCCAGCACCATTTTGCGCATCTCCAGGCGGGGATTGGGCGAGCGGCGGTACCATCCCATGGCCTTGCCTTGCTGGCCGATCAGTTTCTCCGCCTTCACCCAGCCAAAAATGAACTCCAGGATGCGCAGCGGCTGGCGGTAGTCCACGACGATAAAGCCGCTCTCATCCTGCAACACCAGGTCTTCGCTGTAGAAAAGGCCCGGTACTCCCCGCCCGATAATCTGACCCTCAATTGTGCAGGGGATAGATCGCACGGCCGAGACTTTGACCTCGCCGATCAGAGACTTGACGGTGCGCCGCTCGTCAAAATGGTGTCTGTAGGAAAAGCGACGTTGCAACCACCAGCCCACGCTGACCAGCAGCAGGACGAGCCCCACCGCGCCCACGCTCAAACTGAGGGCGAAGAAAGACACTGCGGCAACAGCCAATCCCACCACGAAGGCCAGCAAAGGCAAGTAGTTGATAGAGAGATCTGCCAGGAACTCGTCCCAATAACTCTCCGGCTGTTCGGCGCGGAAGGAAAAGCGGGGCGTTTGGCCGTAAGCTTCGCTCTGGCGTTCCAGGGCACGCATGCGTTTGGCCGGCAGCGGGTGGGTCGAGCCTAACTCAAAGAAGATAGCCCAAGGGTTCCAGAGATCCCACTTCATGGCGCTCTCCATAGCGTCAGCGGAGACTGTGCCGCTGCCTGCACTGGCCAGAGCCAGGCTTTGCGCCACTTTAGGGTCAAAGACGCCAAAGGCGCGGGCCGCAACCATGCGAGTATCGTCTTTTTGCTGGTCCTTGGGCGCCGAAGCCAGACCATAGGCCACTTTGACCAGTGCAGTAGACAGCGCGTTGGGGTCACCTGTCACCTCGCCCGAGAACTGGTCAGCGTAATATTCGCGCACGCGGGAAAGCAGCAGCACGATATATTGGCTAACGACATAAGCCACGAAGGAGATCAGCCCGATGAGCGCGGCATAGCCGCCGCCTTTACTTTTCCGCCGTCCTCTTCCCGAGGTGGCTGTATAGGCCAGGTACAGGAGGAGCGGGACGGCGGCTGCGACGGTCATCACCACAAAGTCCCAGTGGGCAATGTGACCCAACTCGTGAGCTACCACCGCCTGGTGTTCCTCGCTGCTCAGTAGTTCCAGCAGACCGGTGGTGACCACCAGGCGAGCGTCGCCGGGGT
This sequence comes from Anaerolineae bacterium, assembly GCA_041862415.1. Classification (GTDB taxonomy): domain Bacteria; phylum Chloroflexota; class Anaerolineae; order E26-bin7; family E26-bin7; genus E26-bin7. Next base: position 15,888 of record JBGVTF010000035.1, read on the forward strand.
AGTGACCAAAGGTAAAGGCGTTTGGGTTGCCGTCGCGGATGAGGCCCAAGCGGGGAACAGGGATCTTTTTGTCCTTGCAGACCCGGGTGATGAACGCCGCCAAAGCTGGGTCCACTGATTCAGGATCGCGCCACTCGATCTTGTAAACGAGTTGCAAGATCCAGGGCCCCAGCAGGTATTGCAGCAGCAAAACACCCAGGGCAAAGACGACGGCGATCCAGATCGGTGCCCCAAAGTAGGCCAGGACGGCCATGCCGATGGCAAAGAGCAGACCGAAAAGCAAGGCCAGCACTAACACGGATCGTAGAAACAGGTTAACCATAGTGACACCTCCATTCGCGCATTGACGCAAGTATTTTCGGGTGCAGAGCACGCCGGTTATCAGTCTGTTTAGCATCGCCGTGAATACCCGTTCGGGCAACGGTCGCTGCCTGCGCGAGCAATGTGGCGACGTCTGACGGTGGACTATTTCGGGCATAAGCGCCAAGATTGACTTGATCCAGCCGGCGCGGCCGATACCTCTGATGCTAAACGCAAAAACAAGAAAAGCCGACCCTCTCCTGATCTAAGAGAGAAAATCGGCCTTCAATGTCCCATAGTCTCACCTCCTATCATTAGCTATCGGCTGCGATGTAGGCAGCGATGGTGAACTGTTGAACATTGGCGAATGCCGATGATGTCCCCCTATCCCTCGGAGTCAAAGCCTCAAAAATGACCATAGAGGGAGTGGCTTGGGGCGGCTCTCGCCTTTCTCACACGCGGAACCCTGTCTAAACAAAAAACGCTAATGTGCACCAGACCGAGAGCGATGCAAGTTAGCGTGGGTTGGTGCCAGGTAGGAACGCCCTGGCAACCCTGGCA
>JBGVTF010000036.1:0-61342 GCA_041862415.1 Anaerolineae bacterium
CCCAGCGGGGAGTTCGCCTTCGTCATTATTTGTGATAGCTTCTGTTTCTCTAATGGTCTGGTTGGAGGAGGACTGGGAGCGCTAATTGCCCTCATTATTAAGTCCAAGAAGTGACCAGCTACGCTTATGACGCCGCCGACCGCTTGACGAACGTGGACGGAGTGGGCTACATCTGGGGCGAGAACGGCAGCCCTTCGGGCTGAGCCTCAGGACGAAGCCTGCTCTCCGATGGGAGATGAGCAAGGCTTAGATGCGGAAAAGACTTTCTGCGCGTTAGGACCTGCCAAGCAGCATCTCTGAATGTAGCAAAATGATTTGGAGGGGCGATGAGTCTTAAAGATAGATTGACTGACGATCTTAAACAAGCTATGCGTCAGGGGGATGAGCGACGCAAATCTACCATCCGCCTGGTGAGGGCGGCCATCACCAACGCTGAGATCGAACGAGGTAAAGAGCTGAGCGATGATGAGGTGTTGGCTGTCATTGCCAAACAGGCCAAGCAGCGTCGTGAATCGGTGACTGAATTTGCCAGGGGCGGGCGTCAAGACCTGGTGGATCAAGAGGAGGAGGAATTGCAGATTCTCCTCAGCTACCTGCCCGCTCAGATGTCACGTGATGATATTGAGATCGCGGCTCGGCAAGTCATAGCCGAGGTGGGAGCAACCAGTATGGCTCAGATGGGTGAGGTGATGCGCCGACTGATGCCCCAATTAAAGGGCAAAGCCGATGGCAGTTTAGTCAATCAGGTGGTGAAAGAGATTCTGACCGGCACGGCAAAGACATCCTAGTCTGTGCGCTACCGGGGAGGTCCGCGACTGGAGAGATGAAGCAGATTGCCGTACTGGTTACCTGGGAGCGCCTCAAGCGCTCCCTTTGTTCGAGATGGGGAGTGTGCAGTTTCGGTGTCATGGTCAAGGATACAGAGGTTTGAGGAGCAGTTCATAAATGTCAGCTGAGAGTGGTAACAAGCATGATCAGGGAGGGCCTCCTTCACCCAAAAGGACTCCCACCTTGGGGGTAGCGGTGCGAGCTATCCTCTTGAGTCTGCTGTTCGTCATAGTAGTGAGTCTGATTTTGGTCTTTCAGCTTCTCCCGACCAAGCAAGTGACTCTGGAGGAGGGTGATGTCAGTCCCATAGATATCCGCGCCCCACGCAAGATAACTTATGTCAGCCAGATTCTGACTGAACAGGCTCAGGCCAAGGCGGAGACAGATGTAAAAGATGCCTACGATCCGCCCGATGCCCGCATCGCTCGCCAGCAGGTCACCAGAGCCCGCCAGGTTTTGAACTACGTTGACTCCGTCCGCTACGATGCCTATGCCAGTTCGGAAGTCAAGATGGATTGGATAGCTGCTATCCCGGACCTGGACATCCCGCCCAAGGTCATCAGCCAGACCCTCCTCCTGTCTGAAGGAGACTGGTCAGAGGTATCCAATGAAGTGGTCTATGTTATTGATCAAGTTATGCGTGAGGAGATAAGAGAAAGTCAGCTAGCTGGAACGAAGCGCGCTTTACCTGCCAAGGTCAGCCTGGACCTGTCTGAGGAAGAGGCTGAAATCGTCAGCGAACTGGCGAAGAACTTTGTCAAGGCCAACAGCTTTTACAACAAAGAAAGGACAGAGGAAAACAGACGCCTGGCTCAGGAGAGTGTGGAGCCAGTAGCTCGTGTTCTGGAAGAAGGAGAAGTCGTCCTGCGCGCCGGAGACATTGTTGACTCCCTTGACCTGGAAGCCCTCGCTGCTTTGGGATTGCGTCAGCCCGAAACTGAGTGGCGGGACATCGTGAGCACCGTGCTTTTTGTTTTGGCAGCTACGATTATTCTGGACCTGTATCTTCTGCGTCTTCGCTCAGATTTCTGGGCAAACCGGCGTCATACCTTTCTGGTGTTCCTGTTGGTCGCTCTCTTTATTCTCGGTGCCAAGTTGATGGTGCCTGGTCACACCCTCCTGCCCTATCTATTCCCTTCGGCTGCCCTTTCAATGTTGCTCATGGTTCTCCTTGGCCCACAAATGGCTATTGCGGTGACCATTGTGTTGGGTCTGATGGTGGGCTTCATGGCCGGTGGTTCTCTGGAGTTGACGGCCTATGCGATTGTGGGCGGCCTTATTGCTTCCCTCGGCCTTTGGCGAGCGGAGAGTTTGAACGCCTTCTTGAGGGCTGGGCTCTACGCCATCCTGGCCAACGTGGCCGTGATCCTGGCTTTTCGCTTGCCGGATCCGAAATTCGATCTCCTGGGGATGGTGCAGTTGGTGCTGGCCAGCGTTGGCAACGGTGGTCTCTCAGCTATCCTGACGCTGGGCGGCTTTTTCCTGCTGGGCAGCGTTTTCGACATCACCACCCCGTTGCGGTTGATGGAGCTTTCCCGTCCCACCCATCCCTTGCTGCGCCAGTTGCTGCTGAAAGCTCCGGGTACTTATCACCATAGCCTCTTGGTCAGCAATATGGCCGAACAGGCGGCCGAGCAGATTGGGGCCGACGCTCTTCTCGCCCGGGTAGGAGCCTACTATCACGACATTGGCAAGACCGTCAGGCCCTATTTCTTCGTTGAAAACCAAGCCGATGGGATCAATGTCCACGACCGCCTTGACCCCAAGACCAGTGCTCAGATTATCGTCAGTCATACCAAGGATGGGCTAGAACTGGCCAGGAAATACCGCTTGCCAGGCAAGATCCAGGAGTTCATCACGCAGCACCACGGGGCTGGGAGGGTCAGTTACTTCTACCAGCAGGCCCGTCAGCGGGAAGGAGATACAGGTGCAGTGAACGAGGATGACTTCCGCTATCCCGGTCCCCGACCTGTCTCCAGAGAGGTAGCCATCGTGATGCTGGCCGATGGCTGTGAGTCGGCCGTGCGCAGTGCTCGCCCGACTTCTCCTGAGAAGATTGACGAGTTGGTGCGGAAGGTCATCAATGACAGGTTGCTGCGTGGAGAGTTGGATGACAGCGACCTGACTTTGCGCGACCTGGACAAGATCAGAGAGGCCTTTACCAGCATCTTGCAGGGAGTTTTCCATCCTCGCATCAAATATCCCGCAGGGGCCCTGAAAGAGTCGGAACCAGCGACTGAGGGGGATGGCTAACCGATGAGGAACAAAGACCAGGTTGACGTGCAGATGGCGCCGCGTTTTGCAGGGAAGGTTGACGCGGAGCTGTTACGTCGCGTCACAGCCGAGACCCTGCGTCGCGAAGGGGTGGAAGGTGGAATGGCACTCTCCGTCGTCATCACCGACGACGAGGCCATGCGAGAACTCAACCGGCAATTCCGTGATGTTGACGCCCCGACCGATGTGCTGGCCTTTGGCAGCGGAGAGGAAGGCGATTTCGTGACGGCTCCCGAGGAACCAGCCTATCTGGGCGATGTCATCATCTCCTATCCTCGCGCCGTGGCCCAGGCTGAAGAATACGGTCAAACTGTAGATCGTGAACTGGCTCTGCTGACAGTGCATGGCCTTTTGCACCTTCTGGGTTACGATCACGTGGCTGAGGCGGAGAGGACAGAGATGTGGGCCCGGCAGAATGAAATCCTGGAGAGCCTGGTGCTGTAAATGTTTAATGAGACCTGGGTTGCCCTGGCCCTTTTCATAACCCTTTTGGGATTGGCAATGGGTCAGGGTGGTCTTTTGCTCATCGCGGTCTTGATCCTGACGGTAGCCCCTCTGGCCTGGCTGTGGAGTGAGTATTCGTTGTATGGGGTGGGATATGAACGCCTCTTCAGCGAGCGGCGAGCTTTTCTGGGCGAAACCGTTGATCTCACCATACGAGTGGCTAACCGCAAGCTCCTGCCCTTGGGATGGCTACGGGTGGACGATCAGTTCCCCCTGGCGCTACCTTTGACTAAGGGCGAATGGACTCCCTCTCCCAAACCGGCCGTGGGCTACTTGAGCAATCTCCTCTCCCTGCGTTGGTACGAGCGCATCAGCCGGCGCTACCAGGTAGGTTGCCAGCAGCGGGGATTCTATGCTTTCGGGCCAGCCACTATACGCTCTGGTGATATTTTCGGCCTCTTCAGCAAAGAATGCAAATCGGACCATCTTGATTGGCTGATCGTCTACCCCAAAGTGGAGCCTATTGAGAGCCTGGGCCTGCCCGCCAAGGACCCTTTTGGCGAGACCAAAGCGCGCCAGCGCATCTTCGAGGACCCCAGCCGTACCATCGGCGTGCGCGCTCATCAGCCTGAAGACGGCTTCAAGCACATCCACTGGAAAGCCACGGCTCGCCATCAGGAGTTGCAAGTCAAGGTCTACGAGCCTACCACTACTTTTAACCTCATCGTCTTCCTCAACGTGGCTACTCTGCCCAAACATTGGCAGGGTACCATCCCTCCCCTCCTGGAGCGGGCCATCAGCGTGGCGGCCTCCATCGCCAGCTACGGCGTGGAGCAGCGCTACACGGTGGGGCTCCTGGCCAACGGTTGCCTGCCCATGTCCGATCAACCCATCAAGGTCCCGCCCAGCCGCAGTCCCAACCAGTTGACGCGCATCCTGGAAGCCCTGGCTGCGGTGACCAGCTTTGCCACCTCTTCCATCGAGGACCTACTAGCCGCCGAGAGTCCCAAGCTGCCCTGGGGGGCGACTTTGGTGGTGGTTTCGGCGGTGCTCACTGAGGAACTCCTTTCTACCGTGCTGCGCCTGCGAGACGCAGGCCGCCGCTTGGTCCTGGTTTCTCTGGCGGATGAAGCTCCCAGCCACGAACTGACGGGTGTCCTCACTTATCATCTGCCCGGGGAAGAACTCGACTTCAGACCCTGCGAAAGGACCGAGGCTGGTCTATTCAGAGTTGATTCAGTTGAAGGAAGGGTCAGGGTATGAACTTGCGGGGGCTGAAGTGGCGTCAAGAGGTGCTCTATCTGAGCGTGGCCGCTATGGAGATTTGCTGGCTCTATCCCTGGTTTCTCTTGGGGCACCGGTTGCTGGGCGACAGCAGCCATCGAGCCTCGATTCTGCTCCTCTTTGTCCCGCTGCTGGCCGCTTTGTACCTCACCCGCGCTCTGCCCAGGTTGCACGTGGAGATGCACTGGAATCGGGTGATCATCGCTCTTTGGGCGGTGGTGGCCTGTCTGGCGGCTCTGAAATACTACCTCTATCACCAGTATTCCCTGCTGGACCCGGCCTGGCTGGGGGACATGGCTCGCTCTTTGGCTAATGTGATGAACGCTATCCCTGGGGGGATACTGGTCATCGTCGTCGTGGTCCTCTATCTCTGGTGGCGGGGCATCAGCCTGGGACAGCAGAGCCTCACTTTTGCAAAGGTCGGTTTCTATTTCCGTCTGGGCATCGTAGTTTTCATCTGGTACCTGTTCCTCGTGTTCTTCGGCCCCAGTCAGGAGGTAACGCTTCTCGTCTTTGTCTATTTCTTTTTCGGCCTCATCGCCGTGGCCTTGGCTCGCATCGAGGAGGTCAGTCAGTTGAAGGGTGGGATTCGTTCGCCCTTCAATGCCTACTGGCTGGGGGTCCTGGTGCTGGCTACTATCGTCGTTCTCCTGGTCGCTCTCCTGGCCTCTTCTGTCTTCTCTTTGCAGAACGCTTACTACGTGCTGGGGTGGCTGCGCCCCCTGGAACCTGTCCTTGAGGCAGCTTTATACCATGTCTTCATGATACTGGGCTATCTTTTGCAGCCTCTGCTGGAGGCTCTGATCCTGGTAGCTAATCGCTTGACTGGGCTTGGTCTCTCGGAAATCTTTGCCTCGCAGGAGAGGCCCCCGGAACTGGCAGCGACCCAGGCCGCCAGTTCTCCGGACTACCTGGGAATTCTGAGGGGTTGTGTCACCGTCTCCATTTTGCTGGCCGCACTGGTTGCGGTGGTCCTCTCCTTGCGGCGCTGGCGGGCCAGTCGGGAAGAGCGGGGTGATGCGTTCAGGGAATCGCTTTGGTCTTCCGACTCTATTGCCCAGGGGTTACTGGGCTCGGTGCGCAGCGGTTGGGATCGGCTGGGGGAGCTGGCCGGGATGGTACGGCGTTTTGGCGTGGGGCGGGACCTCTATTCGGTCATCTCTATCAGGAAGATCTACGCCAGTCTGGTCAGGCTGGCCGAGGTCAGGGGTTATCCCCGTCCTGCGGCGCGGACCCCCTACGAGTATCTGGACACTTTGTATCGCGCCTTGCCGGGCAGCGAGGCCGAGGTGGCGGCCATTACCGAGGCCTACGTGGGAGTGCACTACGGCGAGTTGCCCCACAGTGCCGAAGACCTGCGGCGCATCAGAGAATGTTGGGCCAGAGTGCGCTGGCGGGATGAGCAAAGGCAGCGTTTTGGGCTGGGTGAGAAGGCAGGAGAGGGGATGTCCACCCGTTGATGCCATTGACAACCTGATGGGTCGGTGTTATACTCTGATGGGCAGCCATATAGAGGACACACCGATTGGTGCATTTTGAGGAGGAGGTGAGCCAATGTCCAACGAGAGATCGGATCAGAAAGGTCAGCCGCTGCACGTCTGGCTGCCGACAATGGTGCTCAAGTTCCTGGTCTTCCTGGCTTTCGCCTTTGTGCTCTTCGCGGCGACGGTGGGGCTGGGGGAGCGGGACCTGAGCAGCAGCCGCGTGTGGGTCATCATCGCGGGGATGATGGGACTGCTGCTGTTGCTAGCAGTGGACCGGCTGACTGCGCTCAAGGTCTCCCCCACAGGCGTGGAAGCGACGCTGGCCCAGGTCAAAGCGCAGGCTCTGGGAGAAATGAGCGACATCGAGAATCGGGAAGCTGCAGAGGCAGCGCGGGCGCAGATTCTACAGGCCGAGAGCCCGGCGCAGGTGGAAGCAGCGCGGGCGATGGCGGTCGAACTGAATGTCAATCGGGTGATGGAGCGGGTGAAGCAGGCCATCGCCCAGAAGCGCAAGGTGTACGTGCGCTACCGGCCCGACCCGCAGGGCCCCGTAGAGACCTATCAGGTCGCCTGCCTGGACGTCAAGGCCGGCAAGACCCTGGCCACGCGGGCCAACGACTACCTGTGGGTCTACTCCTACGAGCACGAGAGCGTCATCTCGCTGCGCCTGGGGCGGGTCCTGGGGGTCGAGCTGAGCGAGGAGACCTTTGATCCGGCGGAGCTGATGGCGGACTGGAAGAAGAAAGAGCCGGAGTGGAATTTGCCGAGGGAGTGGTGAGTGGAAGCTAACAGAACGGATTTCTTAGAGAGGGGGGGTGAATCGGAAAAGTGACGGTAAAACTTAGACCGGGAGAATCACAGGAAAGCTTGCTCAAGCGTTTCCGCAATGAGGTGACCAAGGGTCGTGTCCTGAGCGACGTGCGCAGAAGGAGATGGTTTGTCTCCAAAAGCGAACAGCGCCGGATAGCGAAGCGCAAGGGCATCCGCAGGGCCAAAAAGCGACAACGTCAGAGCACCAGACGGAGATAGGCAGGACACCCTGACGAGTCTGGCTAAAATGGGGGGAACGCTGTCAACGGATTCAGGGAATGGATTGAACGGATTCAAGTCAAGATCAAACGGGAGAAATCTCGCCTGAGGTGTGATCATCCGTTCAATCTGTTACAGAAATCCGTTGACAGCCTCCGGCCAGTAACGAGGCCGTCTGCTCACCTTGACGCCCAACCCATTTTAGCCAGACCCAAGTAAAAACTGGTTGCTCGTTGCTTGCGGCTGGTCGGTGGGGTAGCAGGGGGGAGCGATGGCGAAGAAGGCGAAGACCGGTAAGAAACTGGAGCGGCGCGTGGCAAACGCCTACCGCGAGATGGGGGCGTGGAAGGTCGAGCACGATGTGGAATTGGCCGGCAACCAGATTGACGTCTACGTCGAACTGGAGACGCCCGGCCGCCTTCTGCACCGCATCACGATCGAAGTGAAGGACTGGACCGATCCAGTGGGCGTTGACATCGTCAACGGCTTCGCACAAATTGTGAAGCTTCTCCACAGCGAGCGGCTGATTGACGAGGGCATCATCGTCTCGGCGGCGGGTTTCAGCAGGCCAGCCCGCAACGCTGCCCAGACCTATGGCATCCAGCTGCTGGAGCCAGCCGACCTGGACGCAATGGTCGAGGAGGCGAAGGCGGCGGGGCGCACCCAGCCCACCGCGCCGCCCGTGCCCCCGCCCCCCACTCCCTACATCGCCCATCCCTACCCGGCCCAGGAGCATTTTACCGGGCGGGAGCAGGAGCGGGCCGACCTCACCGCCTGGCTCGCCGCCGACACCCAGTCCCTCCTGGCGGTCATCGCCATGGGCGGGATGGGGAAATCGGCCCTGGGCTGGCATTGGTTTCACAACGATCTCTTGCCATTGGGATTTGATCATTGGGATCTACGCGGAGCGCTATGGTGGTGCTTCTACGACCGGGAGTCCGGCTTTGAGCGCTTCCTGGAGCGAGCGGTGGCCTACGTCAGCGGCGGGGAGATGGACGCGGCGGACTGGCCTGTGCGGGACCGGATGGACTGCCTGCGCGCACTGCTGGCGGAGCGGCGCTTTCTGTTGATCCTGGACGGGGTCGAGCGGCTGCTGCGGGCCTACGCCCGCATGGACGCCCCCTACCTGGGGGACAAGGAGGTAGAGGCACAGCGCGACGTGCACCAGGCGTCTCTCTACCAGTGTGCCGACCCCAACGTGGGCACCTTCCTCCAGTGGCTGGCGGGATTGGAGGCGACCAAGATCCTCCTGACCAGCCGTCTCCTGCCCCGCGAACTGGAGGGCCTGGCGGGCGTGACGGAGAAGAAACTCACTAGCATGGACCCCGAGGACGCCGTGCGCTTCTTTCGGGCCATGGACGTCCAAGGCACGCGGGCCGAGATCCAGGCCGCCTGTGCTCCCTACGGCTACCTGCCGCTGGCGCTGCGGCTGCTGGCCGGCCTGGTGGCGGAGGACCCGGCCCGACCGGGCGACATCGCCGTGGCCACCGACTATGAGATCACCGAGGACCTGCGGGGCAAGGAGCAGCACCACATCCTGGAGCGGGCCTACGACGCCCTGGACCCAGCGGTGCGGGAACTCCTGAGCCGCATCGCCGCCTTCCGCTCCCCGGTGGGCTATGGAGTGCTGCGGACGCTGTTTGGCCCGCTGTCCGGGGAGACGGGCGAGGAAGAGGATGCTTTCCGCTATGGGAATGAGTGGGCGCTCAAGGACGCGCTGCGGGGGCTGGTGAAGCGTGGCCTGCTGTCCCGCCAGGAGGGGACGGGCCGCTACGACCTGCACCCTGTGGTGCGGCGCTACGCCTACGACCGCCTGGCCGACAAGGAGGGCACTCACACCCGCCTGCGCGACTACTTCGCCGCCGTGCCGGAGCTGGAGCGGGTGGAGAGCTTGGACGACCTGGCCCCCGCCATCGAACTCTACCACCACACCGTCCGCGCCGGGCGGTATGATGAGGCGGTGCGGCTGTACCGCGACTGGCTCGACGAGCCACTCTACTTCCGCTTCGGTGCGTATCAACTCATCATCGAGTTGCTGCGCGTCCTCTTCCCCGGCGGTGAGCCGCTTACCCCCTTTGGTGAGGCGGCCCTGCCCCGCCTGAGCGACGAATCAGCCCAGGCCTGGACGCTGAACGAGCTGACCAACGTCTACGCCATGTCCGGCCAACCCAGCCGGGCGGCGCGAATGCGTGAGCGAAACATTGGTATCCGCGAGAAGCAGGGCGACAAGAGGAACCTCGTCACCGGCTTGGTGAACCTCGCTGACGACCAACTCGAGATCGGTATGCTGCCAGCGGCGGAGCGGAACCTGCGGCGCGCTATCGAGTTGGCCCGCGAGATCGGTGACGAGTTCCGGGAGGCGGTCGGCCACATAGAGCTGGGCCGCCTGCTGGCCTACACCGGCGCGTTCGGGGAAGCGAGAATCGAGCTGAAAGACGCCCGAAAGGTTTTTGACGCGTTTGGCGTAGCCCAGACAAACTATGTTTCTGTTGTCAGAGCATATGAGGCTCTGCTCGATCTACAAGAGGGACATCCTCGTTCAGCGCGTAACAAAGCTCAGCGAGCGCTTGAACTAGCACAGAGCAAAGTGCGCAGCATTTTCGGAGGAGAGCGTGACATCATCCGCGCCGAGTGGCTTCTGGGTGCGGCACACCGGGCGCGCGGGGAACTGGCCCAGTCGGAGCCCCGCCTGGCGGAGGCCCTGCGCCGCTGCCGCCGCATCAACCTGATCGAACTGGAGCCGAACATCCTGCTGGAACTGGCCCGCCTCCGCCAGGCGCAGGCGCAGGAGAAGGTGCGACGCACCTCCGAGGTGCGTCGCACCTGGGAGGCCGAAGCCCTGTCCCTGGCCCAGGAGGCCCTGGACATCGCCGAGCGCTGCGGCTACCGGCTGGCGCAGGCCGATTGCCACAACTTCCTGGCCCAACTGGCGCTAGGGGAGGGGGACACCCAGAAGGCCCGGGAGCACGCCGAGATCGCCCGCGAACGGGCCTGGTGTGACGGCCCGCCCCACCGCTACGAGGCCGCCTTCCAGGAGGCGGAGCGCCTGCGGGAACGCATCGCCTCCGACGTAGAAAGAGCGCGAAGAAGCTGAATCCCCGTGTGGAAACTATTATAGGAGTAGCGAAACTTGTTTCGCGTTTGGGCAGCGCGGAACGAGTTCCGCTACTCCGGGACGGCAATTGCAATGACGACATTCGATCTGAAGTTCGACCCCATTGACTGGCAGCAACTGGAGCTGCTGGCCAGGCTGACGCCGGGAGAGCGGATGCGGGCCTCGGTGATGGCCCACGAGTTTGCCACAGCGTTGCTGCGCGGCACGTTACGAAGACGCTTTCCCGACCTTTCGCTGGCAGAGCTGAACATGATGGTTCTGAGGCACTGCACAGAGGTTCGAGGGTTGGAGGAAGGCACTCTTGATGAGGAGTGAGGTTGAGTAGAGAATCGGAGAAGTCAAGATGGAACCTGGCAGGATACTCCGTCAGTTTCTTCCTGACCATGCTGAACAATCTCTTGTTCTTTGCCAGCATGCATCTGCTCACGGTCCCTTTGCCCCTCTACGTGGAACGGATCGGTGGAGGCCCTTCGCAGGTTGGGTTGGTGATGGGGACCTTTGCCGTGGCCGCCATCCTGGCGCGGCCCTACGTGGGACGTTTCGTTGACAGGCTGGGCGGCAAACCCAGCCTGCTTCTTGGCTCGTTGATCTTTGCCATCGGTCCCCTGCTTTACGTCGTTTCTCGCTCTGTGCCTGCTCTGCTGGTGGGACGGTTCCTTCAAGGCCTTGGCATATCAGCTTCCAGCACAGCCTTTATCGCCATCATCGCTGTCCTGGCCCCCAGCGGACGGCGTGGTGAGGCCATTGGCCTGAGCGCCGCCGCCATGCCCATTGCCTTGATGACCGCTCCGGCCATAGGCGCCAGTTTGCTGGAGTCATGGGGATTCGTCCCCCTTTTTATTCTCTCTGCCTCTGTAGCTGCTTTGAGCCTGCTCACGGCTGTCTTCGTTTCCGAGCCCCGGTCAACGGACCCAGATGACCCTAGCCATGAGGAGAGCGAAGGCGCATTCTTCCAGGTTATTCGCCTGCGTAGCGTCTGGGTGCCCTCTGGGGCCATGGGAGTGATGGGTGTAACCTATGGCTCCATCCTCACCTTCTTACCCCTCTTTGCCATCCAACAGGGCATAGGCAATCCAGGGCTCTTTTTTACGGCCTATGGTCTGACCGTCATCGCCGCTCAGTTCCTGGCGGGGCGTGTGTCAGATTTAGTCGGTAGGTTTTGGGTGATTGTGCCGGCCATGGTCCTGCTGGCGCTCGCTTTCCCCGTGCTGGCTTTGGTGCGGAGTCTCCCTTTGCTTCTGGGGGTGGCCGTCCTCTATGGTCTGGGATTTGGGGGTGCGCGGGTCAACCTGAACGCTTTGATGGTGGACACGGTTCCCGCCTCGATACGGGGCATGGCCATGAGCGTTGCCTACGGCAGTTTCGATCTGGGCGTCGGGTTGGGCTCCTATCTGTTGGGTTGGGTGGCCCAAATCTGGGGTTACCAGGTCATGTATGGCTCGGTGGGGGCAATCTGTTTGCTGGGGATAATAGTTTTTGCCTTTCTGGCGAAAGGGTAGGGTGCTTATTCGCGTAGTCATCATCTACAATTGCGACTGAGTCGGATGGGATGAATGAAGCGAGGGGAAAAGACGATGTCCTCGTTGTATAGACGGGGGCATTTGTGCGTTTGGGGAAAGAGTGGCCGTGGTGAGACCAGTCTCCATTCGCGTAGTCATTTGCTATCGAACCCGCTGGCAATATCACTGAGACTCAATACGATTCACAGTACATTTCAATCTATTCTGAAAATAGCCCTGTTAGCGAGTATGGAGTCCTCAACTTGTTGAGGGTAATCCCGAACAAGTTCGGGAATCCGGTGTGAATTTTCATACTTCATGGTGCCCCGCCGGGGCATGTGGACTGCTTCGAGAACCCCCGTGTCATCTTACTTGCCATAAAGAGACAAAGATGATAGAATATCTAATGCATTCCTTCAGTGGGGGGGATGACCTTATTTGTGGATGTAGGGAGGTCTTTGACTTGCAGCGGTTTGTGAACAGCCTGAAGAGGAACTGGGTTGAATTGGCCTTGGCAGCGGTGCTGCTGAGCGCTGCTGCCTTGCGCCTGTACAACGTCAATTGGGACGATCTCCAGTACGTCCACCCTGACGAACGCTGGATCGCCATGGTCGCTTCGGAAATCACCTGGCCCGAAAGCTTCAAGGACATCCTGGACCCCCGAGAATCCACCCTGAACCCTCTCTGGATACCCGCGGACAACGCCCCCCGCAATTACGCCTATGGCCATCTCCCCCTCTACTTATTGGTTCTTATGGCCAACCTGATGACCCGCTTTGCTCCCTTGGCCCGGCATCTCTCAGCTTACCCCGACTTGGCCGAGGCGGTGGGCGATCTGGCTCTCATGGCGAACTACAGCCACATCAACCTGGTGGGCCGCGTCATCTCGGCCTTTGCCGACCTGGGCATCATTTACCTGGTTTTCCTGCTGGGGAAACGCGTCTACGACAAGCGGGTGGGCCTCTTGGGGGCGGCTTTCGTTACCTTCACCGTCATGCACATCCAGTTGGCCCACTTTTGCGCTTTCGATGTGGTGACCGCTTTCTTCGCAGTGCTGACCGTCTACGGCGCAGTGAGGCTGGCCCAACGGGGTGACGGGTTTAGCGCGGCCATGGCTGGTGGGGCCGCCGGTCTGGCCGTGGCCTCCAAATTCAGTGCCATGCCCATTCTCTTGACCCTGGCGGTGGCATGTGGGGTCAGGGTCTTCACCAGGGAGACGAGCGGGGCGGAGAGCCAGCAACCAGGGACCAGGGGCCAGAGGCTGGCACACAGCCTTTGGCGCGCTTTTGGCCTTTTGCTGATCAGCCTGTTGGCAGCGGCGATGGCTTTTGCCGTCACTTCTCCCTTTGCCATTCTGGACCTGAGAGCCTATCTGAATCAGGTGAAGCAGCAGGGGGGCATGGTGCGGGGTACCAACGACTGGCCCTTCACCCGCCAGTACCGGGGCACGCTGCCCTACCTCTATCATATCGAGCAGCAGTTGCGCTGGGGGATGGGTTGGCCCCTGGGCCTGGTGGCCTTTGCTGGCCTGGCCTACGTCCTCTGGCGAGCTGTCCGCCGCAGGTGCCGGGGCGAGGAATGGGTCATCCTGTCCTGGGTGGTGCCCTACTTTTTGATCACCGGCAGCTTTCTGGTCAAATTCATGCGCTACATGCTGCCCATCACGCCCTTCTTGTCACTGATGGGAGCCAGGATGCTGTTCACGATGCACGATGCACGACGTAGCATGCAAGGTGCACCTCTGAAAGAGCGTGTACCCTCCATTCTCCTGTATCTTGTCTCTGGCCTGGTAGTCATTTCCTCTATCTTCTATTCCCTGGCTTTCGTCAGCATCTACTCCCGGCCCCACACCTGGCTTGAGGCTTCGCGTTGGATCTATGCCCACGTGCCCGATGGCTCGACGATCGCCACCGAGCACTGGGACGATGATTTGCCCAAGCCCTTGCCTGAAGCAGGTCAGAACAGTGGCGCTCACAGCTATCATAGCCTGACCCTGCCTATGTACGAGCCTGACACCCTGGATAAATATGCTTTGCTCAAGGACATATTATCCCAGGCTGACTATATCATCCTGGCCAGCAATCGCCTCTATCGCACCATCCCCCGCCTGCCACAGCGTTACCCCATCTCCATTCGCTACTATGAACTCCTCTTTGCCGGGGAGTTGGGCTTCCGTCTGGAGAAGGTCTTCACCTCCTATCCTGGCTTGCCCTTCGACAACCCTTCGACGGGGCTCAGGACACCGCCCTTCGACAAGCTCAGGACACTGCTTGGCTGGACCATCGTAGACGACGCCGCCGACGAGAGCTTTACCGTCTATGACCATCCCAAGCCTTTGATTTTCAAGAAGGAGCGAGAGTTGTCCGATGAAGAGCTCGACGCCCTCTTTGCGGAAGCGCTGAGCGTCGAGCCGAAGTGGGAGCTGAAGCCGGGGCTGTTCTCCAGAATCCTCGGACTGCTGTCCCAACTAAAGGCAAAGCCCGCATCTGAGGGGGGAGAAAGCAAGACGCTGTTGCTGGATAGGCCAGTGGATGAGCTGCCCGTCGTTGATGACTTTCGCTGGAACAAGGTGGCCAGCCGCAACCATCTGCTGGCCGTGGTCGTCTGGTGGGGGGCTATCGAGTTGCTGGGGTGGGTAGCCTGGCCTCTGGCCTTCACTGTCTTCCCTAATCTGCGCGACCGGGGCTACGTCCTGGCCAAAAGCCTGGGCTTGCTGTTCGTAGCCTATCTGACCTGGCTGGCAGCCAGCTTGCGTCTCCTCACCAATAGCCTCCTGACCATTTTGCTGGCCCTTTTCCTTCTCCTCGTCCTCTCTCTTTATCTTCTCTACAGGAATAGGGCCCAGGTGATCGGCTTCTGCCGAAGCCAATTCCGTTTGATAGTGATCAACGAGCTCCTCTTCGCTCTTGCCTTGCTTGTTTTCGTGGGTATACGCTTGCTGAACCCTGATCTGTGGCAACCGTGGACCGGTGGCGAGAAGATGATGGAGTTCGCTTTCCTCAACGCCATCCTCAAAAGCCCCTATTTTCCTCCCTATGACCCTTACTTTGCCGGTGGCTACATCAATTATTACTACTACGGCCAGTTCATTGTGTCCATCATGGTCAAGCTGACGGGTATTCAACCCTCGGTGGCGTTCAATCTGGCGGTGCCGACGCTGTTTGCCCTGACGGTGGGAGGGGCTTTTTGTGTCGCCTACAACCTGGCGCCGGATGGCAAGTCCGGCGGGAGCGGTGGAGATAAGGAAGGCGAGATTCGAGATTCGGGATTCGCTGATTCGCGAGCCATTTACTGGGGGCTTCTCGGTTCTCTCTTCGTTGCCGTACTGGGCAATCTGGACGGCACGATGCAGATGGTCAAGAAAATGGGCGATCTGGGCGGCAGCAGCTTTCACAGCACCATTCCCGGTCTGGAGGGGCTTGTCCGCCTCGTGCCCGGCCTCGTCAGGGTTATCTCCGGTCAGCCCCTGCCAGCTTTCAACTATTGGGACCCTACCCGGGTCATCCCTTTCACCATCAACGAGTTCCCCTACTTCAGCTTCCTCTTCGCTGACCTGCACCCCCACATGATCGGTATCCCTTTCACCATTCTCTTCCTGGCCCTGGCCTATAACGTGGTGGCCGGGGGCAGGAGGACGGGGGCAGATGCCAGGGGGCAATGGGTGGTCACTTTTGAGGAGTTCCTCGGCTGGGCTGTCATTCCTCTATGCCTGGGTGCTCTGGCCGTCATCAACACCTGGGATTTCCCCACTTACCTGGGCATCATCGGCTGTGCTTTTCTCCTCCGCCAGTGGCAGAGGGGCCGCGTCAACCTTCTCCGGGTGGTCGGCTTTGCCACCCTGATGGGTAGCCTGAGCCTGGTCCTCTATTGGCCATTTTTCCAGCACTACAATGCCCTGAACGTTGGGGTAGGCCTGGTCAAGGGACGGACAGACTTCTGGGCTTTCATTACTATCTGGGGCTTTTTCCTCTTCGTGCTCATCACTTTCCTGTTGACCGAGTTGCTGCGGCAGCGGTCCAGGTCAGGCATCCTGCGGTGCCTGCGGTTGGTGGCCAGGCGCTGGGAGACCCTGCCCCATTTGAGCGAGCTCTACAGAGTGTTGGCGCGCGAGCAAACTATGGGCTATCTTCTCGGCGCGTATGCCCTGGGCATTTTGCTGATTATGGTGGCCGGGCTGGCCTTGCTTCGCTACTGGGTATTGGTTTTGCTGGTTCCCCCTCTCGTCTTGGCTGCACTGCTGCTTTTGTACCGCGAAGCTTCCGCAGAAGAGGTGTTCATCTATTTTCTGATCTTTACTGGCTTTCTCGTCCTGGAGGGCTGCGAGTTGTTTTACCTGAAGGATTTCCTCCAGGGGGGTGACCACCGGCGCATGAACACCCTATTCAAGTTCTATATCCAGGTCTGGGTGCTTTTTGGGCTGGCTGCGGCGGTGGCTCTGCCCCGGCTGTGGACCAACCTGGGGCGTTGGCGCTCAAGGGGGCTGCGCTACATCTGGGTGGGCCTTTTCTTCGCTCTGCTCCTCTCTGTCTGTGTCTACCCTCTCCTGGGCACACCTCAGCGGGTGGCGGACCGTTTCGCTGGCGAGAGGCCGCCCATTGGCACCCTGGATGGTATGGCTTACATGACCGTCGGGTCCTATGCCTGGCCTGACGACAGCAACCGCATCGAGCTGAAGTACGACTATGAGGCCATCCAGTGGCTGCTGGCCAATGTCAAGGGCACCCCCGTCATCGCCGAGGCCGCCCTGCCCTATTACCGCGAAGGCGGGTCGCGAGTGGCATCCTACACCGGTCTGCCCAGCCTCCTGGGGGCTCAGCACGCTGGTGAGCAACGCTACAGTTGGCAGGTCGGCCGGCGAGACGGCGAGGTCAGGGATTTTTACACGACGGGTGACATCGGACGTGCTTTGGAGCTCATTCGCAATCTGGATGTTTCTTACGTCTACGTCGGCAGGTTGGAGCGAACCACTTATGATCCCATTGGCCTGGCCAAGTTCGACCGGATGGTTGAGGAAGGCTATTTGACAGTGCCATATTCCAATGAAGAAGTGAAGATTTACAGAGTAGTTGGCTGATAGGGAGGATAGAGTGTCTAACATTGTCTATTTCGCTAGCGCCAGGGCAACCCGGTGGGATTACAAATATAGCCTGATCGCCAAGCTGGAGGAACTGATCAAGTGCCTTGACTTTTCCCAGCACATCGCGGCGGACGAGTACGTGGCTGTCAAGACCCACTTCGGTTCTCAAGGGGTCCATCGCATCGTGCGGCCTATCTTCCTGCGCAAGATCGTCGAGGGGGTCAAGGCTGTGGGCGGCAAGCCTTTCGTGACCGATTCGACCCGCATCATGGGCTGGGATTATCTTGAGGTGGCCAACCAGGAAGGCATCAATCCCATGTCGGTGGGGGCACCGGTCCTTTTGGCTGATGGCCTGTTCGGCTATGATAGTATGCTGGTCCAGGCTGGCCCCATCCTGGGGCAGATCAACGTCGCTTCGGCCATCTACGATGCCCCGGCCATGGTCGTGGTCAGCCACTGCAAGGGGCACATCCAGTCCGGCTACGGCGGGGCCGTCAAGAACCTGGCCATGGGCGGCGTCAGCGGCCAGCACCGCAGCGGCGACTGGAAGCAGGCCCGTGGACACCTCCACGCCACAGGGGAGATGGACATGGTGCGCAATCTGGAGCTATGCACCCTCTGCTTGCAGTGCTATCACGTCTGTCCCACTGGCGCTGTCCTCTTCGATGGGGAGGACATCTCTTTTGACGAGGACAATTGCTGGCGCTGTGGGCGTTGTGCCCGCGTTTGTCCTGAGGGGGCCATTGAACCAGGGGAAACGCGGGAGGACTTTCAGAAGGCCCTGGCCGAGGCAGCCCAGGCTGTGCTGAGCACTTTTGAACCGGGCAAGGTGCTTTACTTCAGCTTTGTGCTGGAGGTGCAGCCGGAGTGCGACTGTATGCCCACGGCCGACACCCCTGTGGTGCAGGATCAGGGCATCCTGGCCTCCACAGACATCGTGGCTATCGAGCAGGCGGCTTACGATCTGATCAACAAAGCCGCTCCCTTGCCCCAATCCCTGGCGGCAGACAAGGGGCTGCGCCAGGGTGACCGGATTCTGGCCGAGGCCCTGGGCGTTGACGGCCAGGAGCACATTGACGCGGCGGCTGAGTTGGGTCTGGGTAGTAAGGAATACGAGTTGGTTGAAGTGAAGGAGAAGAGCAATGCCTAGTAGTTGGGGGTGTATGTGGTAAAAGATCAATACGATCCCGGCGATCTCAAAAAGCGATTGATGAATTTCGTTATGAGTGGACGTTTCAGGACCGAGTTCAGGCGGGCGGTGCGTGAGGAGTTCGGGGGTGATACTATCGTCGGTGATGAGCATGAGATGATCAATTTTATGGATTGGTTTGCTCTGGAGCGCCGCACTCGTGACGGTCGCACCCCTCTCGAGGTCTTTGTCGAAAGAGAACGGCGGAGGGGTATGCCTGAGAATGTAGCCCAGCAACTGTCGCGCTGGAGCAACGTTACTGAAGGGCTCTTTGAAATGCGTAAGAAGGTTGACCCTGACACCATGCTGGCCTACGACCATCTGCGGCAGCGAGAACTGACCATCAAGTGCAACATCCCAGGCTTCTTGTCCAAGAAGGTCTCGCTTGGTTCTTATCTTATAGCTCGCATAGTTCCCTGGTATGATCACTATTACCTTTCAGGCGCTTCGGCTGTACTTCCACCGGAGTCAAAGGAGCAGATATTGGAAATAGCCAGAGACATGCAGCGAAAGCACCCTGCCCTGGCATACGCCAGTGCTACTGAGGAGGAACGAGAACAACTTGCGGCTGTGGAAGAGGAGATGTACCGCGCTTTTGTGGAATTCTTTGGCGATGACGAGGTCGTCTTTCCCACTGGTCGTGAGATGGCCAAGAGGCTTAAAGAGTTCACCCGCTATCATATTTTTGAGCACGTGCAGGCCAGTGGCAAGACCATGGCTCAAGAGGCCAAGGAGCGCGGTCACGATGCCAAAATGCCCCAGCAAGCTCCCTATCCGCGTGAGTTGCTCAGGGCCAAGGACGTCGGGGTATTGTTGGATTCTGTTGAAGGGATGTTTTTCCTGCCCGAGTATGGCACCTTTCGCCGCATCTTTGCGGAACCTGACTTTCAGCAAGTCCCCGATTGGCGTGAGCTCATCTATGATTACCTCACAGAAGATAGCGTCCCGCCGTTACCCTTCAAACGCATGGTAGAACGCTATCCCGAAGGGGCGAGGCGCGTCTTCAAAGCTGCGCTGAAAAGGCGCAAGTTCAATCTCAGGCGGGATTTCCCCAAACTGATGCGGCGTTACAAGCGGAGTTGGTTGGAGAAGGAACCGGTACCTACAGTCATACCGTTTCGATAAGTTTGCAGGCCGACGTCAACCGGAGCCAGACTGCTATTCTAACGATACTGATTGGAGACGCGATAGTGTTTGTGCCTCACTGTTTCAAGATAGGTCGAGAGTGTCCTTTTGCAGATGAGATTGAAGAAGACCCCCGGCTGGTCTTCGTGTTAATGCCCTTTGCATCAGAGTTCGATGAAGTCTACCAGCAGGGCATCAGGCCTACCTGGGAGGAGTTGGGCTTCCGGGTTCTGCGGGCTGACGAGGAGTTTCACGTCCACGATATCATGTGCCGCGCCATCTGCCAGAACATTCAACGGGCTGGTTTCATCGTGGCCGACATGACTGGCCGCAACCCCAACGTTTTCTACGAACTGGGTCTGGCTCACGCCTTTGGCAAACCGGTCATCCTCATCACCCAGCACAAGGACTATGTGCCCTTTGATTTGCAGGCTATTCTTTACATAAACTATGGAATCGGCAGTGAGAATATCGCAGAGTTGAAGCGCGGGTTAAAGAGAATGGCCCAGGGTTTGTTGGCAATGGAGGCTGTGTCTCAACCGCCAAGCCAGAGGTTGGTAGACCTTGTCTCCAATAGAGAGGTCAGGAGGCTGCCGGAGGTCATTGTTTGGGAGAAGGACAGCAAGGAGATGGTCTTGATTCCGGCCGGTGAATTTCTGATGGGCACCACTGAGGCCCGGGCTGAAGATTTGACCGGGCAAGTGGGACAGGATTTCTTTAGTCGGGAGACGCCGCAGCACAAGGTTTATCTGCCGGATTTCTACATTGACCGCTATCCGGTGACCAACGCCGAGTTCCAGCGATTTGTGGAGGCTACTGGTTACCGTACCCAGGCTGAGAAAAATGGGTATGGGCGGGTTTGGAGTGGCAGCAAATGGGAACAGGCCGAAGGGACAGATTGGCGTCACCCCCAGGGGCCGCACAGCAGCCTCGCAGAGAGGATGGACCACCCGGTGGTCCAGGTGAGCTGGAACGATGCCGTGGCCTACGCCCGCTGGGCTGGCAAACGGCTGCCGACCGAGCGCGAATGGGAGAAAGCAGCCCGGGGTAGTGATGGACGGGCCTGGCCCTGGGGCACCGAATGGGTTGAAGGCAAGTGCAACACCAGGGAAGCGGGAGTTGGAGACACAGCACCGGTGGGATTCTATTCTCCGATCAGCGATAGCCCCTATGGAGTGGTTGACGTGGCCGGTAACGTCTGGGAATGGACGGCCGATTGGTTTGCCGCCTATCCCGGTACTACGTACAAGTCCAATGATTTCGGGGAGAAATATCAGATGGTGCGGGGAGGCTCGTGGTTCCGCGACCATTTGTTCGCCCGTTGTGCCTGTCGCTTCTGGTACGTTCGCGGCGGCCGGGGCGGGGACATCGGCTTCCGTTGCGTGAAAAGTTCTCCCCTTCCAGGAGTCTGAGGTGGAGGTAAGGGGGATCACGTGAATGAGGTCTTGGCTGTTTTCCGCTGGTGGCTGATCATCGAGATACTGGGTCTGATAGCCTTGCCGCTCGCTGTGCGGCTGTTCAGGCATCTGCCCGACCGGGGTTATGCCCTCGCCAAGCCTTTGGGGCTGCTCTTGGTCAGCTACGTGTTGTGGATCGGAGCCACCTTCGGCTTGTTGCACAACAACGTCGGAGGTATCGTTTTCTCGATCTTGGCGGTGGGGGCCTTCTCTGGATGGTTTTACGCCAGAGGGGACAAAGATGGCAACCTCCTTGCTCTTATGAGAGAAAGGAGATGGGTCATCGTCGCCAGCGAAGTGCTCTTCGCCCTGAGCTTTGGCTTGTGGGCCCTCTACCGGGCCTATAACCCGGAGATAGCAGGCACCGAGAAGCCCATGGAGTTTGGCTTCCTCAATGCGATCCTGCGCAGCGAGACCTTTCCCCCTCATGATCCCTGGCTCTCCGGCTTTGCCATCAGCTACTACTATTTTGGCTATCTGATGATGGCCGTGCTCACCAGACTGTCTGGCGTGCCGTCCAACATCGCTTTCAATTTGGCCATCGCCTTGCTGTTCGGCTGGACGATAACCGGGTCGTTCAGTCTGGTCCATAATCTGGTAAGGAGGTCTGAGGAGGACCCTTCTGTTCCTTCTGTACCCCTCAGCCCTATATTCCACGGCGTCCTGGGCGCAATACTGGTGGCCGTGATGGGCAACCTGGAGGGATTTCTGGAGATCCTGCACGCCAAAGGAATCGGTTCGGCGGGCTTCTGGCGCTGGCTAGACCTGAAAGACCTGGGGCAAGCTCCGATCACTAACACCTGGCTGCCCACGCGCTATCTGTGGTGGTGGCGGGCTTCCCGCATCATCCACGACAGGGACCTGCTGGGCAATGATATGGAGGTCATTGACGAGTTTCCCTTCTTCAGTTTCATGCTGGGCGACATGCACCCCCACGTCTTGGCTTTGCCCTTTGTGTTTTTGGCCCTGGCGCTGGCCTTGAACTTGCTGCTTTCGCGGCGCAAGCTGACCTGGCCTGAGTTGAGTCTGACGGCCTTTTGTCTGGGGGCTTTGGGCTTTTTGAACACCTGGGATTTCCCCATCTATTTGTTCATAGCCGTCGCCGCTTATGCTGTCCAACGCTACTGGCATCACGGAGCCTTTGATGCCGAATGGATGAAGGACGCCGGATACACGTCCGTTCTGCTGGCAGTCCTGGGCTTTGCTTTCTATCTGCCTTTCTACATCGGCTTCCAGTCCCAGGCGGGAGGACTGTTGCCCACCCTTTTCACCATTACCAGGCTGAACCAGTACCTGGTTATCTTTGGCTTGTTCGTCTTTGCCCTTCTCGGTTTCCTCATCGCCCAGATTGCAGAGTTGCTCTCATTGCGGGATCAGGGTGGAGAGAGGGTCTTGAGTCCGCGGGTCTTGTTCCTCGATTGGCTGCACGTTCTTCTGTGGGCGGTGATCCTGCCGCCGCTGGTCATGTTCGTGGTCATCATGCCCATTGTCGTCACCGAGAGGGGGCGGGCCTTTCTGCAGGGCGTCCTGGACAGCGAGCCCGTGCGCCAGGCGATTGGCCAGCAGACCATTGGCTCCCTTCTGGGAAAGAGCCTTGAGCTTCGTTTCAGCAACCCCTGGTTCTTCCTCTTCGCGGTTTCGCTGATAGCCCTGGTCGTCGTTTTGATTCTGTACAAGTCACGAATCACGGATCACGGATCACGAATCACGGATCACGAATCACCTGATTTCTCTCCCAGCGTCCTCTTCGTCCTTCTGATGGCCTTCACTGCCCTGCTCTTGACCTTCAGTGTGGAGTTCGTCTATCTCAGAGACCTTTTCGGCACCCGCATGAATACCATCTTCAAGTTTTACTTTCAAGCCTGGGTGCTTCTGGCAGTCTCCAGTGCCTTCTGCGTCTACTACGTAGCTGGTCGAGGGAGGATGGGCTGGGCACGTTCTCTGTGGCTGACTGGCCTTGGAGCGTTGCTTGTGGCTGGCATGGTTTATCCTGTGGCGGCCGGTTACACCAAAGCCAGCAGCTTCAAGGTTGAGCCTACCCTTAATGGCACGGCATATATGGCCGATCACAACTCTGACGACCACGCGGCTATCCGGTGGCTCAACGAGAACGTGGAGGGAGCGCCGGTTATCCTGGAAGCCACGGGCGGTTCCTACACCCACTATGCCAGGGTTTCCTCTCAGACGGGGTTGCCTACGCTGTTAGGCTGGGATTTCCACGAGGTGCAGTGGCGGGGCACTGGCGAGGAGGGCAACAAGCGCAAGCCGGACATCGAGACGATCTATGGCAGTCTCGACGCGCAAGCGGCCTTGACGCTGATGGACAAATACGATATAAAGTATGTCTACGTGGGGTCTCTGGAGCAGAGCAGTTATCCTGCGGCGGCCCTCGACAAATTTGACTATATCATGGATGTGGTCTATCAGCAAGGGGAGGTGACGATTTATAGACGTCGTTAGACTTTGGTCAGTACCACCTGGGGGAAACCCGGCTTTACAATTTGCTTCCGCCAGACGACAGACTTCGGCGAGTTCAGTCGAGCCGTCCGGTGGCTTCCACAACGTTTCGGGGCGCTGGATTGTCATCCAGCGCGAGCAAAAGTGTAAAGGCATTAGGGGGCTAGTCACGTAGAAATAGACTGCTGCGAAAGGAGATATTTCCATGAATGGGACTATACTGATAGGACGAGGGCGCCAAATGATCAAGATCCCTCGTAAGGAATGGGAAAAACATTTATCCACAGTTCCACAGCATAGTGAAACCAAACTCGGTTTTATGTCAGAGGAACATCACCTTGTACGCTATTTTGTTGTCAGAGAGCTCCCACGTACTGGGGAACCTATACAGCCAGAGTTCATTTCTCAGAAGTTAAAGTTGCCTCTCGCTCAGATAAAAGCCATCCTTGATGAGCTAGAGAAGAATCTATTCTTTCTGGTTCGAAACGAACAGGGGGCAGTGTCCTGGGCGTATCCTGTTACCGTTGACGATACGCCGCACCATTTAACTTTCAGTACTGGTGAACAGTTGTATGCAGCCTGAGCGGAGGATGCGATTGCAGCGCCCTTCGTGCAAGGGCGATTACGAAAAGAACATCTGTCAGTTGCAATAAGCACAGAATGTGCGCACTGTGCTCAGCCGATACACATCACGGTGGATAGCGAGTTGACGTATAGCGTCAATGAGGAGGGCGCTGAGCCCCTGGTCTTTGAACCTCACATAAACTGGGAGACATTTACCGAACCGAACATCATCCACGCATACTGACGCAATTCTGTATTCTTCTGGTCAGAAGAACATGCAAGAGAATTTCGTGCCAAAGCGGATCATGTAGACGGTCTCTTCTTGACCTTGGAGCAAATTGCCTATTCAACGCGGATTGTTCAGGGTGCGCTTTTTGCGTTCAAATAGCTTGTTTGCCTGGGCTGAGCTCCATCGGGCGACTCTTACTCCAGTAAAAAGTCAGCGCTTTGCTGCTATAACGCTTGACATTTAATGTGTTGCGTTATAGACTTCCTATATCAGAACCTTCCCGGAAGTGAAACTGTATGCTGCGACTGGTTAGTGGTCTGTCTTGCCGACTAACAACAACGCGACGCTGCAGCCGAACGCTGAGCACTTCACTGGGGGGTGACGAGTGAAAATTAGATGAGTTACCCTGTAATACTCTTGGCCCTGAAGCATCTCTATTATTGAAAGTCCGCACGAGGAGACCGCCATCCACGACGAGTTTGCCCGGCGCTATCGTGAATATCTGCCTCGCATCCTCAACTTTATGCGCCTGCGGGTGGACGATGAGGCCCTGGCTCAGGATCTGACCGCCGCTACTTTTGAGCAGGCCCTGGCCCACCTGGATCAACTCCGCTCGCCCGAGGCTTTTGGCGGCTGGCTGTTTCGTATCGCCCGCAACCAGGTGGCGCAGTATTACCGCCGACGCCGGGTGCACGTCCCGCTGGAAGCCGTGGCCGACCATCCGGATGACGCGCCATCGGTCGAAGCCCAGGTGGAGCGAAGCGAGGAACTGACTCGCCTGCTGGCGGCCATTCGCACCTTGCCGGAGCGTGAGCAGGAGATCATTGGCCTGAAATTTGTCGGCGGCCTGAATAACAAGCAGATCGGGCAAGCGATGGGGTTGCGAGCGGGCAACGTGGCGGTGATTCTTTACCGGGCGCTCCGCCGCCTGCGAGACCGGCTAGGAGAGGGGGAAAGGGATGCCTGATGGACGCGATGAGTGAACGCCAAGCGGCCCAACGGCTGTCGGGACGCATCGAGGAGATGCTGGGGATAACCAGGGACGAGGAAACAGCGGGAGACCTGCTGGACACGGCCCGGCAATTGGTTCGCCTGAGCGACCTGTTCGGTCGGCCGGATCCGACCTTCGAGCAGCAGTTGACGGCGCAGATCGAAGCCCGGCTGGCAGAACGACCACGCCGCCGGACCATCTGGCGTCCTCGCTTTGCCTGGCTCACAGCCGCGGTGTTGGTGCTCGTGCTGGCTGGCCTGCTCACTCCCCCAGGCCGGGCGGCCCTGGCCGAGTTCATGGCCATCTTTCGCCTGGACCAGGCCGAGGTGCACATCGCCGGGACGGTTCCCGTTGCCCAAGCTTACACCGCCACGGCCGAAATAACGCTTCCCGGCCTGCCCGAGGCGCAGGCGACCGTTGTGCCTCATACCTGCCAAGTGCCAGCCTACCTGCCCCAGGGCTACCAGTTGCACCGCATCAGCACCAGCCACTTTGACCAGTTCCCGGCGTGGGCGCAACCGCTGTTCATTGACGTGACCTACCGGCGAGAGACGAACGAGGCCATCTGGGAGCTCGCCTATCGTCAATATTTTATGTCGCTGGGTGGAGGCACCACCATTGGGAGCCTCACCTTCTCGTCAGAGGAGATCGAATCAGCTCGTCGGGTGACCGTGAACAGCCATCCGGCGGTGCTCCTGACCGTACGACCAGCGAGTTCCGTCGGACAACCTGGGAGGGTCCTTCACCTGGTATGGGAACAGGACGGCGCGCTCTTTACCCTGACCACCACTGAGCTCTCGCCCGACGAACTTGTCCGCATCGCCGAATCTGTTGTGCCTTATCCTTAGGGTGCATTTCAAATGGGTTGCAGGACAAGCCTGCCCTGAGCTCAGTCGAAGGGTTGGCATCTTGTCCCGGGGGCAACTTGCCAACTTGCCCTACGACTGATAAATGGAAGGAGCTTATGGTAGCAGACAAAGGAGCGGAAAGAATAGGCGTCTCCGCCAGATTGACACCAGAACGTTCCACCGCGGCCCTGCCATGGCTCACGGTGGAGGTGGCTCTGTACGTTCTGATAGGAATGGTTGCCGCGGGCCTGCGCTTTTATGCTCTGGGGGCGCAGCCTTTGCGTGAAAGCGAGGCGACTCAGGCTCTGGCAGCCTGGCGATTCTCTCAGGGCAACTTGGAAGGTACGGCGGGCTATAGTCCCTTGCTTTTCCTGGGCAATGTCTTCGCCTTCGTCTTGCTGGGAGCCAGCAATGCCCTGGCTCGCCTGGTGCCGGCCCTCTTCGGCACGGCCCTGGCCGTCTTGCCCTATTTCCTGAGGCCTCGTCTGGGGCGGAGGGGAGCTTTGGTTGCTTCCATTCTCCTGGCCCTCTCGCCCTCGACCCTCTTCTTCTCGCGCTATCTGGGGGGACCGATTGTCGTCACCGCCTGTGTTTTGGCCGTGCTGGTCGGCTTCTTTGGCTACCTGGATAGCCGGCAGCCGAAATATGCTTATCTGATCGCTGCAGCTCTGGCCCTCTCTCTGAGCGCTGACCCCATGATCTACACTTTCGTCCTCATCTTCGGCACCTTTCTGCTCCTTCTTGCCCTGATTGACAGACTGGCCAACGTGGACATGGGCTGGTCAGCGGTCCTGGCGGCCTGGCAGACGGCGAGAGAAGAGACGGACCTGCTGAAAAAATCGGCCCTCGTTGTGGTCGCGGTCGTGGCGCTGGTCAGCACGGCTTTCCTGCTGAATTTCGCTGGCTTGCCGGCGGCTCTGGATTTCTTACCCACCTGGTTGGCCCAACTTGGGCCTCAGCCTGGTGATCAGCCATGGTACTACTATTTCCAGTTGTTGGTTCTTTATGAGCCTCTCATTCTGATCTTGGGCCTGATCGGATTGGTCTATCATTATATCGGGCGGCGTGACCTCCTGACCACTTTTCTTCTCTATTGGACGGTGGCCGCTGCGGTCATCTATGCCCTGGCTGGACAGAAGGCACCGGGGAACGTTCTCCTCCTGGTGTTGCCCCTGGCGCTCTTGGCCAGCTTGCTGATAGGGCGTTTTTGGGATCAGTTGGCTCAGGCCGCTGCCTGGGGGGCAGAGGGTCTTTTCGTGGCCTTCTCTCTGCCTGTCGTGGTCTTCTTGGCCATCCAGTTGGCTGGCTACGCCTCCAGTGGCCAGACCGTCTATTTGTACCTGGCTCTCGTGGCCTTCCTCGTCCTGCCCACTCTGATAGCCCTTTGCTGGATGTGGTTGGGTCAGGGGCCAGCCTTGCGCTATGGTGAGATCATCTTGCTTTTGGTTTTGGCGATGCTCACAGTTAACCTCAGCGTGGGCCTGAACTATCACCGTGCCGCTGACCCCCGTGAGCCTATGGTGGCTGAGGCGACTTCGCCCGGTGTGGTAGACTTGGTGACGACTCTGGAACGAATCTCCAGCCATCAGGAAGGGGATCCTTACACTATAGCTACTACCGTTGAGGAGGCTACAGGGCCCGTTCTGGCCTGGCATCTGCGGAATTTCAGGAATACGAGCTTTGTGGAGCAGTTATCGCCTTCCATTGAGACACCTGTTGTCGTCACCCTGGCCAGGGAAGAAGAACCAACATTGGGCGGTTCTTACGTGGGGCAGAGTTTTGCTTCGCAAGCGACGTGGAATCCCCTGGGGCTCACCCGGACCGAGCGTGTGCGCTGGCTCCTCTATCGTGAAGCGCCGACCCCGGTCGAGTCCCGTGACGTTGTGCTTTGGGTGAAACAGCAGGAGCAAATAGCCAATAACGAATAGCAAGGATAGAGGTTAAATCATGCAGAAAATCACTGTTGAAAGAAAGAATGTCCTCGACATACCTTTACTGAGCCTGTTCAAGCTGGATTGGGAGAAGGCCATTTATCTGCTCATTCTGGTTGTGGCCATCGTGACGCGCTTCTGGGACCTGGGGGCGCGAGGCATGAGCCACGATGAGAGCCTGCATGCTCTCTATGCCTGGAAGCTCTACGCCGGTCAGGGCTACCAGCACAATCCGATGATGCACGGGCCCTTCCTCTTCCATTTCAATGCCCTGATCTATTTCCTCTTTGGGGACAACGACTATACGGCTCGCATCTCCACGGCCCTCTTCGGGGTGATCCTGGTCATGTTGCCCTACTTTATGCGCCGCTGGCTGGGTCGCATTGGGGCCCTGCTCACCTCGGTTATGCTGCTCATCTCACCGTCTATACTCTATTACTCCCGCTACATCCGGCATGATGCTCTCATCGTTGTCTGGGTGCTGATTCTGCTCATCGCCTTCTTCCGTTATCTGGAAGAGAGGGCCGATCGTTGGCTGTACCTGGGGGTAGCAGCCACTGCTTTCATGTTTTGTGTCAAAGAGGTGGCTTTTATCTACGGAGGCATCCTCGGCACTTTTCTCGTTCTGCTGTTTCTGATCCAATGGCTGCTCCAACGGGACCGCCGTCCAACTGAACTGCCTTCCTTTGACCTGGCTGTTGTGTTGGGTACTTTGTGCCTGCCGCTTCTCTCCCCCTTACTCATGCAACTGATGAACATCCTGTGGGGACATCTGTTGGGGCAGGTTTTCATTGACATGAACATCTTTACCGACCCCCAGCGTATTCCTTTGACCTTACAGAGCAACCCTGTGGAGGTGGCGCGTATTTTCCTGATTTTCTTTGCCACCGTCGTTATCTCTGTGGTCATCGGGGTGTTTTGGGACCGACGGCGCTGGCCCCTTCTGGCCGGTATCTTCTACTTCATTTTTACCCTTTTCTATACCACCTTTTTCACCAACGGGGCAGGCTTTATCACCGGGGAACTGGGCTCCATGGGCTATTGGCTGGCCCAACAGGGTGTGAAACGGGGTGGGCAACCCTGGTTCTACTATGCCGTTCTGGTGCCCCTCTACGAGTTCTTGCCCCTTTTCTTCAGTGTAGTGGGCATCGTCTACTACTTTGTGCGAGGCATCCCCAAACGAGAGGGAGACTCTCAGACGTTTGTGCCCTTCTTGATGTATTGGGTGGCTTTCAGCATCGTTGGCTACAGCGTAGCCGGTGAGAAGATGCCCTGGCTCACCGTGCACCTTGCTTTGCCTATGATTTTCCTAACCGGTCGTTTCGTCAACGACGTTGTGGGGGAGACCGACTGGGGGCAGGTCTGGCGGCAGGGAGGGGCTATACTGGCCCTGTTCGTTCTGTTGCTCCTTGCGGCTCTCGTCTCTCTGGCCAGGAGCAGACCCTTTCAGGGCCAGGAGCTTTCTCAACTGAGTGCTACCATGCAATGGCTGGCTGCCCTGTTGGTAGCCGCCGTGCTGGTCTACGGCCTGTGGCGCTATGGGTTGCGCCTCGGCTGGGGACGTGTCCTTCGGGTGGTCTTTGTTACGCTTTTCGTCGTTCTCTCCCTTCTCACGGTGCGTTTCGCCTGGATGCTGACTTACATCAATTATGACTACGCCACCGAGTATCTGGTCTACGCCCACGCCACTCCCGACGTGAAACGGGTCTTGGCCGAGATCGAGGAAATCTCGCGGCGGACGGTGGGCGACAAGGAGATCAAGGTTGCCTACGACGACGACTCTACCTGGCCTCTGGAGTGGTATTTCCGCGAATATAGAAATCGCTCTTTCTATGGGGCCAATCCGAGCAAAGAAGCCCTCGATGCGCCCCTGGTCATCGTGGGCAACAAGAACGAGAGCAAGGTCAAACCCTTCCTCGGCAACCGCTACCATCACTTCAGCTACCGTCTCATCTGGTGGCCCATTGAGAACTATAAGAATGCGACCCTGAAGAAGATCATGGCTGACCTGCGTGACCCCCAGAAGATGGCGGCTTTCTGGGACGTTGTCTTCTATCGAAAGTACGAGACCCCCACCACCGCCTGGCCCTATGTGCACCGCTTCTCTTTCTATGTGCGCAAGGACGTGGCCAGCCAGTTGTGGGACTATGGCGTCGGTCCTGCGGCTCCGGTTGAGATGCCTATGGATCCCTACGCCAAAGGACAGCGCAAAGTAGCCAGTATTCTGTCCTGGGGCAGCCAGGGTACGGCTCCAGGGCAGTTCTCCGATCCCAGGGGGTTGGCCGTGGACAGCGAGGGCAGGGTCTACGTGGCCGACAGCAACAACCACCGCATCCAGGTCTTTGATTCCAGTGGCCAGTTCATAACCGGGTGGGGCAGCCCGGGAGTTGGGCCGGGCCAGTTCCAAGAGCCATGGGGCGTGGCCGTGGACCAGGACGGCAACGTTTACGTGGCTGACACCTGGAACCATCGCTTCCAGAAGTTCGACTCGGAGGGCAGATTCTTGCTTCAGTGGGGCACTTTTGGCAACACTCAGGGGGCAACCGTTGGGCAGGAGAAGGTTTTCTATGGGCCGCGGGACATTGCCATTGACGCTGCTGGCGACCTCTACGTGACCGATACAGGCAACAAGCGGGTGATGAAATTCAGTTCCATGGGAGAGTTCCTTGGCCAGTGGGGTGGCCTTGGCCTTCAGAGCGGCCAGTTTCACGAGCCAGTAGGCATTGACATTGATGCCGATGGGAATATTTACGTGGCTGATACCTGGAACAGGCGCGTCCAGAAATTCGATAGCGACTTTGTCTTTCTGACCCAGTGGCCCGTCCACGGTTGGGAGAGCGAGTCGGTGATCAACAAGCCGTATCTGGCCGTTGATGGAGATGGTCACGTCTATGTCACTGACCCCGAAGGCTACCGTGTGCTCGAATTCGATGCAGGGGGTACTTTCCTGGCCACCTTCGGCGAGTTTGGGGTAGGGGCTGGCGAGTTCAATCTGCCCATTGGCATTGCCGTTGACGAGTCGGGCAACGTCTACGTCGCCGACTCGGCCAACAACCGGGTGATAAAGTTCGGGCCGATAGGCGAATAGTCTAAAAGGCGATATGCAAGAGCGACGGAAACTCACCAATCTAGTTCTAGCTCTGGGGGCATTGGCCCTGGGTGCTATCGCCCAGGGCCGTTTCGTTGCCAGGGAGCCTGGAGACGCCCTCATTCTCTATCTGGTGGCTGTCATAGTGTTCATCTATGCCGGCCGTCCCTGGGAGAAGGTTGAGGCCGTGGACACATCTGGCGGGGGTCACGATGCTGCGGCAGGAGCGGAGCCGCCGACGGAGCCCGTAGCGTCCCCCTGGCGGCTGCGCGGGGGCATCGCCCTTCTCCTCCTGGCAATGCTGTGCAGTCTCTTTGCCTTGCGTTCTTTCAGACAGGTTAGCGGCTCGTCTGAGGCCTGGTACCTCTATCTGACCAGCCTGGTCTTCTTGGTCGGTTCTTTCTATGTCTGGGCAGGAAGCCGTACTCAGAGACCTTGGGTTATCACCTCTCCCTATTGGAAGGAAGCGGCCCTCCTAGCTATGATCCTTCTCATTGGGGCCTTCATGCGTCTCTACAAGTTCACTGCTCTTCCCTTTGGCACCTGGTACGATGAGGCCGACAACGGCCTGTGGGCCCTGAAGGTCCTCAATGATCCTTCCTACCGCCCTATCTACATCGAGTCCACCAACCTGCCGGCCCACTTTGTCTTTCTCATTGCTCTCTCTTTCAAGCTGTTGGGGGCAACCACTACCCTGGCTATCCGCGCTGTGACCGTGGTCTTTGGCCTGGCGACGGTGATGGTTGCCTATCTCCTGGGCCGTGAGTTTTTCAACCGGAAGCTGGCCCTCGTGCTGGCCTTCTTCCTGGCTGTCTCCCGCTGGGATGTCAATTTCAGCCGGATTGGTTTGCATGGTGTGACCACCCCCTTCTTCGAGTTGGCTGTCATCTATTTCCTGCTCAAGGGGCTGCGACGTAAAGCCGTCCAGGACTTTGTCTGGGGTGGCCTGAGCCTGGGATTGGGTCTCTGTTTCTATGCCCCTTACCGTCTTTTTCCTGGGGTGATCGCCCTTTTTCTGCTCTATCAAGTGGTCACGCGCCGGGGCTTTTTGCGAGAGCACTATCGCCATCTGCTCGTCTTCAGTCTGGCGGCCCTTTTGGCTGTGGCTCCAGTGTTGCAGTTCGCCTGTCAGCACACCGAAAAGTTCCTGGCTCGTACACGGAGGACCTCTATTTTCAGCCAGGAAGTCAACCAACCTGGCTGGAAAGCGGTGGATGACAATCTCGGCAAACACCTCTTGATGTTTAATTACCGAGGCGATCCCAATGGTAGACATAACTTGCCTGGCGAGCCCATGCTCGATTCCACAACATCTGTCCTCTTTCTCATCAGTCTGGGCTACAGTCTCTACCATTTGCGGAGACGCCAGTGCTTTCTGTTGATCATCTGGTTTGCAGTGATGCTCTCTGGGGGTGTTTTCTCCCTTGACTTCGAAGCGCCTCAATCGTTGCGGGCCATCGGGACCCTGCCGGTGGCCTACGTGTTAGCCTGTGTTGTCCTGCAACAACTGGAGGGGGCATTCACTCGGGGTTGGGGGGCTCGGGGAGGCAGGTATTTCAGTGGGGCCTTGGTTTTCCTCCTGGCCTGGATTGGATACGCTAATTTTCACACCTATTTCTACCGCCAGGCGCGGGACTTTGCTGTCTGGAATGCCTTCTCTACGCCCGAGACCCTAACCGCCCGGGCCATGAAAGCCGCGGCTGGTCACTACGACTTTTACGTAACCTCCCTCTATTATCAGCATCCCACTGTGCGTTTCATTGTCCCTAATGTAGTCAGCTACAAGAGGTGGGATACTTCGGACAACTTGCCCATTCGCGAACCGGGTGAGAGGCCGTTGTTCATCCTCCTTGATGCTGAAAAACGCTCGGACTTTTTGGAGGCTCAAAGCTACTATCCCGACGCCGATTTCGAGGAACTAGCCCCCCCCTTTGGCGGCCCAACGGTGCTCTACACCATCCGTCTGACAGGCGATGATCTCAGGGG
This sequence comes from Anaerolineae bacterium, assembly GCA_041862415.1. GTDB lineage: Bacteria > Chloroflexota > Anaerolineae > E26-bin7 > E26-bin7 > E26-bin7. Next base: position 32,900 of record JBGVTF010000036.1, read on the forward strand.
CGTCCAGGGCCTGATGGCTTACTATTATCGGAGCGAGGAGTGGGAGGGGGAAGCAGCTCTAGAGCACCAGGAAGAGCCTGTTCTGAGCAAAGTCGAAGGGAGCCTGGACTTGAACTGGCCGGGTGAGGCTCCCTGGGCCGGACCATTCAGCGTTGAGTGGCGGGGTGTGCTCTATGCCCCTCAATATGGGCCGTATCTTCTGAGGCTGGAAGCGCCGGCCGAAGCGCAGTTGTACCTGGACGAGAGTCTGCTCCTGGATGGCAGTGGGGTGATGGCTCAGGATATCACCCTGGCCGAAGGCAATCACGCCTTGCGCGTCCGAGCCGTGGGGGCCGAAGGGCGGTTGAGGCTCCAGTGGCGAGCACCCGGTGATGAGGAGACCCTCGTTCCCACCTGGGCTCTCTACAGGCCGCCGGTGACCAACAACGGTCTTTTGGGAACCTATTATCAGAACCTCGACTGGGCTGGACCTCCAGCCTTGGCCCGGATTGACCCCATACTGTCCATGTATTTTCACATTACCCCTCTGCCTCGGCCCTACACTGTAGAATGGCAGGGGGTGATTTCCATCCCCTACGCGGGTGTCTACGCCTTTGGCCTGGAATCCATTGACGACTCTCACCTGTACATAGATGGCCGTTTAGTGGTTGAGGCCACGGAGCCCAACGTTTACAGTGAGGGGTCCGTCGAACTTATGGAAGGCTTCCATGACATCCGCCTGCGTTATACCGACCGTAGTGGTTACTCTCACATTAACCTGTACTGGACACCGCCTGGCCAGGGCCGTCAGATTGTGCCTTCGCAGAACCTCTATCCGCCTCAGGGCAGCTATGCCCAGGCTCCCCCGCCTTCGCCACCTCCCGTAGCCTCGGTTGAGTTGGGTGAACTGGCCCTCGATTTTGTCTCGGCCTGGGGCACCCAGGGGACCGGGCCGGGTGAGTTCAACGAGCCCCGTGACATCGCTGTAGACGCAAAGGGCCGCCTCTACGTGGCCGACACGGGCAACCGCCGAGTGCAGGTCTTCGACAGCGGGGGGCAATTCATCGCCAGTTGGGATGGTGGGGAGGACGAGTTTGTGGAACCGTTGGCCCTGGTCATTGACAGTCGGGGGGACCTCTATGTTCTCGATTCCGAGCCGGGCTGGATCTACCGTTTCGCCGCTGATGGTACCCTTTTGGGGCGCTTCGCCGGGCCCGAAGCCCGTTTGTTCCACCCGCGAGGTCTGACCATTGATGAGGCCGACAGGCTCTATGTGGCCGACACGGGGGGATGCCGGGTGGTCGTTTACAACACCGCTGGCGAGCGCCTGGGCCTGTTTGGATCGAAAGGGTCAGGGCCGGGCCAGTTCTTGGAGCCCACGGATGTAGCCCTGGATGGCCGGGGTGCCCTCTACGTGGTGGACAGCAGCAACCAGCGGGTGCAGCATCTTGACCCCTGGGGTGGCTACCGGGCCGAGTGGCCCATACCTGCGGCTGGTACTTACAACGGCTCTCATCTAGCCCTGGCCCCGGACGGCTCCCTTCTCATGACCGCTCCTGAGCAGCACCAAATTCAGCGTTACTCTCCCGTCGGGACGCTCCTGGGCCAGTGGGGAGACGATGGTACGGCCGCTGGGCAGTTTCACATCCCGGTAGGGCTGGCGGTGGACCAGGACGGGAACGTCTACGTGGCCGATACTCTGAACCACCGCTTGCAAAAGTTCGTGTTGCGGAGAGAGGAATAGGGTGCTTCCGAGATGGGAATCGTTCGTGCAGGCCTGACCTGCATATAGGAGGTCGTCTTGACAAATCTCGTCCCGGTCGCTTTGGCCTTTGGCTTGGCAGCCGTCGCCCAGATTTTCTTCGTCAAGCGCATTCATTTCAATGCAGCCCTGATCCTCTACGCTCTAGCCATCCTGGCAGTTTGGGCCCTGCGGTGGGCGGAGAAATCCTCTCCAAAAGAGGGGAGGGTTGGAGTATTGAAGCCATCCCCAGGAGGGAGGTGGAGAGGTGTCATTTATCTGGCGGCCGCGGTGGCCTTGGGCGGTTGTGCCGCCTGCTACCTGAGCCACGATTGGGCGTATCTAAATCGAGCATCGCTCCTGTACGGGGTGGGGTTGGCTCTGGCCACCTATGCTTTCTCCCTCCTTGAGGGTTGGGGCATCAAGGATTCGCTGGTCCAAACATGGCAAGCGATGAGGCGTAATAAAGCCGAGCTCCTCCTTTTAGGAATCGTCCTTCTCCTTGGTCTTTTCTTGCGTTTTCATCGTCTGAATGACTACCCGCCGCCTGGTGGCATCTCCTGGAACGATGAGGCCCAGATGGGAAAGGACGCCCACGAATTCCTCCGGGGCCGCGCTCATCCTTGGCAGTTTCCCTTCTCCGTCTATCTGCCTGTTCTTTCCTTTATGGTTTTTGGCGAGAGCGTCCTTGCCCTTCGTTTGCCTTTCATCTTGATGGGCTTCGCTATGCTGATCCCCTTCTACCTTTTCGTGAGGGACCTTTTCAGCCCGAGGATCGCCTTGCTGGGAACCTCTCTTTTAACCATCTCCCGCTGGCATATAAGTTTCACCAAGCTTGTTCTACCTTCCACACCCACTGCCCTTCTCGGGCTTTTGAGCTTCTATTTCCTCTTCCGAGGGCTGCGCACCAAGAGAAAGATGAACTACGCTTTGGCGGGCATGACCACGGCTCTGGGACTCTACAGCCATGCTTCCTACCGGATTGTTCCGTTAATCATTTTCACCCTCTTCCTCGCCAAGGTCGTCTCCACCTGCGGCGCCCTCCTTCTCTCACCTCAGCCCACAAAATGGAGGAGGGTCTTGGCCATCTTTCGCGAAAACTATCAAGGCCCATTAGTCCTTCTCATCACAGCCCTCTTATTCGCCGTCCCCTTTATTGCCATCGTCAAGCGGGCCCCGCAGACGATATTCATGGAGCGGTTTACCAGCGTCATGCCTATCCTCTTTGCCCCCAACAAGTTCAACCACCTGAGGGACCTTGGCCCCAGAATCCGAGAAGTGTTTTTACTTTTTAATCATAAAGGGGAGAGGTGGGGGGGCATCAACCTTCCGGCGACACCCATGCTGGACCCTTTCACCGCCGTCCTCTTCGCTCTTGGTTTGGGATACTGCCTCTTCTACTTCTGGCGAGATGAGAACCTCTTCTTCCTCCTTTGGTTCTTCTTTGCCATGATCGGTGGCGGGGTTCTAGTTGAGGGCTTTCGCAGCCATCGTATCTTCATTGTGATACCCGTCGTCTACATCTTTGCCTGCGTCACCCTGGACTGGGCCTGGCGGGAGTTTGAAAGCGTTCTTCAGCTAAGGGGAAAGGTGAAATACGTTGTTCCTGTGGCTCTCCTGGTGGTCTTGCTCTGCCTGTCCGCCTGGACAAACTATGATACCTTCTTCAACAAGCAGATCAGTGCCCCCGAAGTGCGCCAAGAGTTCCTGAGAGATATCGCCGCTATTGCCAATCACATCGGCTCATTGGGACAAGGTTACCACGTCTATCTCTTGGCCAATTTCCCCTTTTATGTGCAGGGGCACGATTTCGCCTGGATGGCTGGGGACCCCCAGGGGCGGCGAGGCGTGGACATCACGGAGATACTCCCTAGCCGTGACTCCACCCAGGCCGACGTCGCTTACATCTTTAGCGTCCCCTACGACGTCCAAGCCCTGTCGGCCCTCGTCCGCCGTTTCTACCCTGGAAGCGAGGTACAAATCTTTCACGGCGATTACAACCGCTACACCTTCGCCTCCTGCCTGGTTCAACGGGAGGAGGTGGAATCGCTGCAGGGGCTCGTGGGCTGGTATCACCACGGGTTGGATTGGTCGGGCGAGCCTGCCCTCATCAGGAAAGACGCGACGATTTCGTTCGATTTTAGTCATCCCCCTATCCCATTTCCTTTCAGCGTCCAATGGGAGGGTGCGATCTATGTCCCCATTTACGGCGAGTATGTCTTTGCTGCTGAATCCGAGGGGAAGTCATGGGTCTATCTGGACGATTCCCTCTTAATCGAGGGCGAGGGTGAAGGGAAGGCTACCCTGGCCATAGGTTGGCACCGGCTTAAGGTTCGTTATGTGGCGGAAGAAAAGGGGGGAGCCATGAGGCTCCACTGGCATCCGCCGGGAGGGAAAAGGGAGATCATCCCCCCCTATGCCCTCTCCACCGCGGCCCCCGTCAACGGCTTGGTGGGCAGCTATTATCGCGGCAGGGATTGGACAGGGGAGCCTGTCTTCAAGCGTATCGACCCTTTGGTTCTCCTGACCTGCATCCCATCCCTGTGGCGTGGTCGCCCCAGCCCTGATTTAGAAGGCCAGCCTTACAGCGTACAGTGGGCAGGTTATCTCCGCTTGGAAAAAGAAGGAGATTACACCTTCCAGGTGGAGTCCCGGAGCGGTGGGACGACGGTCTACATAGATGATCGCATAGTGCTGGAGGAGCCGGGACGTCCTTACGTCCTCTCTACCAAAGAGACTCGGGTGGCTCTGGAGGAGGGCTGGCACGAGATCGAGGTAAGATATTCCTACCAGGATGGGGAGTCCAGCGGTGTAAGTCTGTATTGGATCACTCCCTTTGGTGAGAGAGAAGTCGTGCCGCCGGAGGTTCTTTATCCCTCGCCCATCGAGTAGCAGGCGTTGCAGGTGGGCGTGCAAGATTTCTATCTCAGGATTTAGGCCACATACCAATGAGTTGACAGAAGACCAGAAGTGGGTATAGTATTTGTGGTCCTGATCAGCGCCGTCACTGTGGCCATGCTGTCCGCAGCTACTGTCGGTGAACTCATGTGGCTCATGCCTTTGCATCCCTCCATCGGCGAGGCGATGGAGGACGCTGTGCTGGGTGTGGACAAGCGGTCGTTGCATTTGCCCAAGTGGTAGCGAAAGGAGGCGTAGCATTGACGACACAGGGAGTAATGCCCAGGGCTTTGGGCAAAGCAGTGGATGAAGAGACTTTAGGAACCGATTTGGAGCGTTACCGCGAATTGGCGTTAGAGTCGGGAGCTTCAGGGGCGGCGGTCATTCCTGCCAGCGACGTCATCATAGATGAGCGGGTACGGCTGAAATGCGTGGTACCCCGTTGTCTCCGTGCCGGGGAAACCCCCAACTGCCCTCCCTATGCCCCAGACCTGGACCTGGTACGCCGTGCCATGAGCCGGTTCTCCTGGGCGATACTGTTCAAGTGCGACGTTAAACCGATAGAGAAGTATGCACCGGGTAGAGGAGCGACCAAAGCAGAGCAGCGGCGTACGCTTTCTTTTCACCAGAAGAGCGGCGAGGTGGTCTACGCCCTGGAGCGCCAGGCGTACAAGGACGGCTACCATCTGACCATGGGGTTCGGAGGCGGCTCCTGCAAGGATTACCTGTGCCAGGGGATGATATGCCAGTTTCTGGATAGTGGCAGGTGTCGTTTCCCTCATCGCGCCCGGCCGGCGATGGAAGCGATGGGCATAGATGTAATCGCTCTGGTCAACAAAGCGGGCTGGGAAGCTTACGCCCTGCTGGATGACCTCAGTGTCGTCCCTTGTGCCGTCACTGTGGGTATCGTCTTTATTTTTTGAGTGAGGTGAAAAATGGGCCGAGATGTGGCAGAGTTGGTAGAACCTTATCTCTCGGAAGAGCCTGCCAGGTGGAGCAAGTTGGCCAGTAATATCCAATGGCGTCGCCTGCAGCTTTTGCTGCTGAGAGAGATTCTTATCGAATTGCGAAAACTGAGCCGCGGGGGTTTGAAGCAGGAAGAGGCTGGGGAATAGGGCCTTTTATTCCTCCATCCACGAATTTCCCCAATTCTGGAACAGTCGCCACGTCATCTGGGTTATACCTTTGACACCCCTTATAGCCCATGCTATACTTGTCCCCAGGGGGACAGCAGTAGATGACCAATAGTTTTCTCACCCCATTGCCACAGAAATCAATTCTCTCCCACCTTCAACTTAAAGGCCGTCAGGCTGAGGCTGCCACGACACGTGGGGTGGACGTGGCCGTCACCGCCGGAGCCGGTTCGGGCAAGACCCGTGCCCTGGTAGGGCGCTATCTCAGCCTGCTGGAAGAGGGCCAGCCGCTGCGCTCGCTGGTGGCTGTCACCTTCACTGAGAAGGCCGCCCGCGAGATGCGCTCCCGCATCCGCAGCAGCATCGAGCAGTGGCTGGCTGAGGGCGTGGCTGCCGACCGCGATCTTTGGGAATCGGCCTTCGCTGAACTCGATGCGGCGCGCATCGGCACCATCCACAGCCTGTGCGCCGCTATCCTGCGTGCTCACCCTGCCGAGGCCAACGTTGATCCGGCCTTCACTGTGCTGGAAGAGAACGCGGCCGCCGTACTAAAGTCCCGTGCGGTGGAGGCCGCCCTGGCCTGGGCCGTTAGTGAGCCCAACGCAGCGCGATTGTTCGGACTGCTCAGTGAGCATCGGCTGCGCGCCGCCCTGGCTTTTCTGCTCGAGCGGCGGCTTGATGCGGTGCCAGCCTTCGATGCGCTGGGCGACGAACGACTCGACCGTTGGACAGGTGAATTGGCGGCCTGGCTGGAGGCACGGCTGGGTGTACCAGTCTGGCTGGATTCACTCGATGTGCTGGGGGTAGTGCAGGCTCGCAAACCCGACGACAAACTGGAGGGAGCCCGCCGCGCGGTACTGTCTCGCTGGGCCGAGATTTGCGCCGCCTGCGCAGAGCAAGATTGGGATACTGTCTTCGCGGGCCTGATCGCGCTGCGGGACTCGATTTCCACTGGCGGGGCCAAGGGCAACTGGGAAGCGGACGACTTGGCAGCAGCACGAGAGGCGATGTCCACGTTGAGAACGCATTACGACGGCGAAATCGCGCCGCTGGTCAGCAAGAAAAAGCCGGTCAGTTGGGCCCTCGACCGACAGGTCGCTGAGGCCCTGCCCGACTTGAATCGGCTGTTCGAGCAGGCCATCGCCGTGTATCAGCAGTTAAAGGACGAAGGTCAAGCGCTGGACTTTGACGACCTGGAAATGCGGGCAGCGAGGCTCTTGACTGAGAATCCCACCGTGCGGGTGCGCTGGCAATCCGAGATCAGCGCCGTGCTGGTGGACGAGTTCCAGGACACCAATGAGCGCCAGCGTCGCATCGTCTACGCTCTGACAAGATTTCCCAAATCCCAAGCCCCAAATCCCAAATCCCAGGTCGGCTCTCTGTTCGTGGTGGGCGATGCGAAACAGTCCATTTATCGGTTTCGCGGCGCTGACGTGACCGTGTTCCGTCGCGTGCAGACCGACGTGGCTGAAGCCGGTGGGCAGCACATTGATCTGGATCTCACCTTCCGCCCTCACAAACCGCTGTTGACGGTAACCAGTGCCCTGCTCCGACCCATCCTCGGCACGCAGGACGAGCCAGCTCACCCTTACGCTGTGCCCTTTGCGCCGTTGCGCGCCTACCGACAGTCGCCCGCTGAGGGGATCCGTGAGCCATTTATCGAACTGCACCTGGGGATTGGCGGAGACGCCGACGAAGGGCGTCGGGCAGCCGCAGCCGGACTGGCCCGGCGGTTAGTGGAGCTTCACACAAGTGAAGGCGTTGAATGGGGCCAGGTCGCTCTACTGTTCCGCGCCTCGACCCATTTCGGTGACTACGAGGACGCCCTGGAGTGGGCCGGCATTCCCTTTGTCACCGTCGCCGGGCGCGGCTTCTACGACCGGCCCGAGGTGCGTGACCTGCTCAATGCCCTGTCGGCTATCGCTGCTCCTGACGATGACCTGGCTTTGGCTGGCCTGCTCCGCTCGCCAGCCTTCGGCCTGACCGATGCGGCCCTGTACCTGTTGCGCTGGGGGCCAGACGGGGAACGCCGCCCGGTGTGGGCAGCGCTGAACGGCGACCTGGCCAGCCTCAACCCAATTGAGGCAGCACGGGCTGAGCGCGCACGACAGACTATCGCCAATCTGCACGAGCTAGTTGGCCGTGCGCCGGTGGCCGAGATCCTCAAGCGCTTTCTTGACGCTACCCATTACCGCGCTGCCCTGCGCCTGGTCTCCGGGGGCGAGCGTCTGCGCCGTAACCTGGACAAGCTGCTGGCAGACGCTCACCGTAGCGGGCTGGTCAGCGTGAGTGAGTTTCTGGAGTATGTGCGGGCGCTGCGCGATGTGGGGGCCCGTGAGAGCGAGGCGCCTGTCGAGGCTGGTGGGGCGGTGCAGTTGATGACCGTCCACAAAGCCAAAGGGTTAGAGTTCCCTGTGGTAGTGATCGCCGATGCGGCTCATGGAAAAGGCAGTGTCAGGCCCGCTGTTCTCATCGAATCCGATCTGGGGGTACTGCTCGATGTGCGTGAAGACGACGCCCGCCCGGCGATGCACCAATTGGCTGCACTGCGCCACTCGGCCATGGAGGAGGCCGAGGACAAACGGCTGCTGTACGTCGCCGCCACCCGGGCCAGGGAGAAGCTGCTGATCAGCGGGCACGTCAAGGTCAGCTCGGCCAAGGCTGATCCAGGGCGATTGCTCTTAAGTGGCTGGCTGGCGCGTCTGGGTGAGGTGGTCGGGCTGAACGAGGTGCGCCTGCCCGAGGCGCCGACGGCCCCGCAGCCCCTTGACTTGAACTGGGACGGTGGCCCGCTAGCCTGCTTGCTACATCCGCCGCTGGCAGAACTCGCAGCGGATTTCAAATCCGTCGTCTCTGGGCTTCAGGCGGCGCTGGACAGACTTCCTGCCGCTGTGCCCACAGATTTGTCTCTCCCACCTGATCTGGTGGCCCCCCTGGCTTTCGCCGCGCACGACGGCGCCGGTTACAAAATCCAGGATCGCGAGAGTGATCCGCCGCCGCGTGTGTGGCGCGTCGTGCCCAAGGCGGTACGCCCGACCGGCCCGGCCTGGGTGGTGGGTACCCTCGTTCACGCTGCACTTCGCCGCTGGCGCTTCCCTGATGGCGAGGGCTTTGAAGCCTTCCTGCAGCCCTATGCCCTGGAGGCTGGCCTGACCGACAAGACCGAGATTGACAGGGTCGTCGCTGAGGCCCGCCGACTGCTGGCGCGCTTCCAGGCCCACCCGTTGTACGCCGAGATGGCCGCCGCCGACCGATACCACGAGGTGCCCTACAGCGTGACTCTGGACGATGGCCGGCGCAGTGGCCTTATTGATCTGCTCTACCGGACCGACGAGCGCTGGACCATCGCCGAGTTCAAAACCGACCGTCTTGAAGATGAGGCAGAGATGAGCGCACGCATCTGTGAGGAGAAATACGACGAGCAAGTGCGCGGTTACGTCCAGGCCGTAACTCAGCAGCTAGGAGAGCAACCACGCGCCTTGCTCGTGTTCTTGAATGTGGGGCGTCAGGTGCGCATCGTGCCGTGCAGCTTGGGATGTGGTTAGGGCTCGATGACAGCCTTGACCACCTTGAGTTCTTCCACGTCAGCCAGGGCCTGGTTGGCCTCTTCCAGGCTGTATTTGCGGCTGATGAATCGCTCGTAGCCAAAGCGCTCCCCGTGTTTGGCCAGCACCTTCACCCCGCGGTACAGGTGGCTAAAGTCGGTGCCCCAGCAACCCCGTATCTCGAGATGCTTCCTGTTGATATCCCAGTGGGGGTTGATCTCGACCGTCCCGGCGTCGGTGTACTGACCCACCACCACGAAGCGGCCATTGTCTCGGGTCATGTGCATCCCCTCCCGCACGGCCGCCGGGTTGCCCGTGGCTTCGATGGTCACGTCAGCCCCGCGTCCGCTGGTCAGTTCCCGCACAAGGGCTACCCGCTCCTCCGGCCCGTACTGCTCGATGTCCACAACGTGGTCGGCCCCGACGGCCAGGGCCATCTCCAGGCGCGCCTGAGGTGCGCCGAGCACGATGACCTGGGTGGCCCCGGACAGTTGGGCCAGGATGGCCGCGCTCAGCCCCACGGGGCCGCTGCCCTGCACGGCTACACTGTCGCCCAGTTGGACCTGGGCCCGTTCCAGGGCATGGACCGCCGTGGGCAGGCCACAGCCAGCGGCAATGAACCGCTCTGGTGTCAACTCCTCCGGCAGCCTGATGACCCTGACCCCTGGCTTGAGGTAGATGGCCTGGCTCCACCCACCCAACAGTCCTTCGTCGGCCGAGTAGGTGATGCCGTAGACCCTGCGGCTGGGACACCTGGTAGACGCTTTGGCGACGAGGCAAAACCAACAACTTCCACAGGTCTCGTGGACGTCGAGGAAGGTGACCACGTCACCCTCGTGCAGCGCGTTGCCTTCCACATCCATCACCTCTCCCGCCAGGCGGGCAATGCGCCCCACGCTGACGTGTCCAGGGATGATGGGGTAAGGCACCCCTGCCAGGTGCCCGTGGTGGAGATGCACATCGGTGCCGCACACCTCGCTGTAGATCGTCTCCAGCAGGATAGCCCCCGGTTCCAGTTCTGGCTGGGGGAACTCTTGCACCTCCAGCGGTTTTTTAGGAGCATCCATGACAGCGGCTTTGACCATGATTTGAATCCTCCCTTCTCTGTTGTACCCCTATTATATCACAGGTAGCGGAAATCGGTAACAGAGGACGACCTCTTGGGCCACTTTTACGGGCGCAACCTCCCGTTTCAGCCTGCCTGCCTGTCCCCAATATGGAACGCTTACAGAGAGCATGTGCGGCGATGTGAGTGTTCCAAGTTTGGTGAAACACATTGAGTAAACTGCCCTATCCTCTTGTTGTATCCACTGGCTCTTGACAAATAAGCAAAAATGTGCTATTATATGAGCATAAACAATCTTATTATGCTCGTATATGAGCGGATAGTTGAGCATACCTGACAAGTGGGATTATTTAAATGGTGAGAAAGACATGTTACTGAACACAGAAAGGCAGCAACAGATTGTACAATTCATCAGGGAACGCAAGCGAGCTACTGTTGCAGAATTAAGTGAGCGCTTCGGTGTCAGCGAGGCCACCATCCGGCGTGATCTGGAGAAGCTGGACGGCCAAGGGGAAATCCGACGTGCTCACGGTGGAGCCGTCACCGTGGAACGGGCAGCCCCAGAGCCTCCGGTGGTGCACAGAATGGTGGAGAACCAAGAAGAGAAGAGAAGGATTGGGCAGGCGGCTGCCCAACTCGTCCAGGATGGTGACGTCATCTTTTTGGGCTCAGGGACCACCACTTTGGAAGTAGCTCGCAACCTGGACGGCAAAGAGAACTTGACCGTGATCACCAACGCCCTCAACATCGCTAACCAACTAGCAGGCAAACAGAATATCACGGTGATCGTCACAGGTGGGCTCCTTCGTCACTCAGAGTTGTCGCTGATTGGTCATCTCACCGAACAGGCGTTAAAGGAACTGCGCGCCGACAAGGTCATCATGGGGATGAGAGCCATCAGCATCGACGAAGGCCTGACCAATGATTACCTTCCTGAAACCAAGACCGATAGAACCATTATCCAGTTCGCTCCAGAGGTGATCCTGGTGGCCGATCACAGCAAGTTTGGCAAGGTTTCCACCGCCTTGGTAGCGCCCATCACCAGTGTCAACAAGATCGTGACTGACGCAGGCACCCCACCCCAAGTCGTGGCGGACTTGAGGGCCATGGGCATAGAGGTGATCGTAGCGCCAGATGTTGAACCAGAGGGCCAGCAGCTTCAAGCCTGAGGGGTGAAAGGGAGAGAATCAAGCAATGACACAAAGAGGACAGCACACCTGGATTGAGATCACTGGGCAGCCGGAGGCCTGGCGCGCGACCTTGAAGGTCTTCACCGCTGATCGGACAGCGCTGGATGATTTCCTGGCCCAAACGGACTTTACGCAGATTCTCGTCGTGGGGTGTGGGTCCACGCACTACCTGGCCCAGACGGCTGCTGCTATCCTCACTCGTCGAACTCGTACCCCTGCCTATGCCCTTCCCTCCTCCGAACTGTGGCTCTTCCCTGACACAGCCCCCTCTGATCGGACACTACTCCTCGCTGTTTCTCGCTCTGGGACGACAACAGAGACGCTACGGGCGCTGGAACGCTTCAGAGAGACCCACGGCGGGCCCGTTCTGGCCATCACTTGCTACCCCGAAGGCCCTCTGGTCCAGCAGGCCGACTTTGCGCTGGTCACCCCGGCCGGGCAGGAACGGAGCGTCGCTCAGACCCGCTCCTTTACCAACATGCTCCTCCTCACCCAGGCTCTGGTTGCCACCTTGGCCCACGACGAAGGGATGTTAGAGCACCTGCAGCGGCTTCCCGATGCTCTGGAAGACCTGGTAGCCCGGCTGGGAGATTTGCCCCAACGACTGGGGACAGACCTGGACATCGAGCGGGTCTTTTTCCTCGGCGGTGGCCCGCTCTACGGGCTGGCCAACGAGGCAATGCTCAAGACGAAAGAGATGTCCCTCTCTTACGCCGAGGCCTACCACCCCCTGGAGTTCCGCCACGGGCCGATGTCTATGGTGAACGAGCACACATTGACAGTAGGATTACTCTCGGATACAGGCCTGGCGGAGGAACTCCGCGTGCTGGAGGATATGCAGGGACTAGGGGCTCGCACGCTGGCATTGGTCGAGGATGGTTCGGCGTTCTCCGGCTGGCGGGCCGACCACATCGTCGAAATGTGCAGCGGTCTGGACGAGTGGGTGCGTGGGCCGCTCTACCTCCCGGTGCTCCAGCGCATGGCTTATCAACGAGCGTTAGCAAAAGGACTAAACCCAGACCGACCGCTTAATCTTGAAGCAGTGGTGACGTTGGATGAGTAATCAGGAATGGGGAGAACTTTTCAACGATTGTACACGATGCTGACTGCGCGAGCTGAGTGAAGAGGTGACCGGAGCATCTTCCTCCAGCCAGCGATCTGGCGCCAAAAAAGAAGTAAAGCCATCAACCGATCAAGAAGGAGATTCAAATGCGCATTGCAACATTGTGTGGCATGGGATTCGGCACCAGCATGATGCTCAAGCTGTTCATCGACGAGATCTTGAAGGATCTGGGGATGAAAGCCGAGGTGGTGCCCTGGGACTTGGGCACCTTCAAGGGGCAGCAAGCCGACATCGTAGTGGCCCCCACGGACATGGAGATGCACCTTAGGAGCACATCGGCCAAGGTGGTGCTCATCAGGAATTTGCTTGACAAGAAGGAGTTACGCGACAAACTGCTACCCGCTCTAGAAGAATCTCGGGGTTCGTAGGCACCCATCCGCCGGAATAGAGGTCAGGCCGAAGACTTCTAGTCCTTTCGACTAGCCAGGAACCAATAGCTCCGCCTCGCACAGGGCACGAATATTGGGAGCTGTTGGGTCAAGGGAAGGGGGTGATAGATGAACTGTGGTGGTTAGTGTTTTTACCATTCCTGTCAGTGCCGATTCTTGCTAAGGAGGTAAATCAATGTTTCAGTTAATCTTGGAATTGGTCACGACGCCTGCAGTCATCTTAGGCTTGATGGCCTTGGTAGGCCTGCTCATCCAGCGCAAGAGCGCAGGCGAGGTCCTCAGCGGCACGCTGAAGACCATCTTGGGCTTGCTCATCATGAGCGTGGGCATCGGAGCCTTGATCAACGCCCTGGTCCCCATCCAGCAGATGTTTACCCAGGCCTTCAAGATCGAGGGCTTTGTGACCTTCGATGAGGCATGCGTCACCGCCGTGCAGACCGCGAATGTGGGTCGCGTCGCCGGGGCCATTGCCCTGACGATGCTCTTCGGCTATATCCTCCACATTCTCTTGGCCCGCTTCACCCCCTGGAAGTACATCTACCTGACGGGGCACATGATCTGGATCCACGCTGGCGCTTTTGCCATACTCTACCACTCCTTCGGCCTGCCCTTTTGGCTGGTGGTGGTCCTGGCTTCCATCACTGATGCCCTGTACATGACCCTGGCCCCAGCTTTGGCCCAGCCCTTCATGCGCAAGATTACGGGCTCGGATGAGATCGCCTTTGGCCATGGCCAAACTCTGCTGAACGTGACGGGCGGCTGGCTGGGCGGGCTGGTGGGCAACCCGGAGGACAGCGCCGAGGAGTTGAAGCTGCCTGAGGGCCTGGCCTTCTTCCGCGACATGTCCATCTCCATCTCGCTGATCATGCTAGTCGTAGTCATCGTGGCCATGATCTTCGCAGGGCCGACCTTTGTGACCGAACTCAGCGAGGGCCAGAACTGGATCGTCTTCTCCATTCTCCAGGCCCTGGGCTTTACCGCCGGCGTCCTGGTCCTGATCCAGGGAGTGCGCATGCTGATCGCTGAGATCGTGCCGGCCTTCAAGGGCATCGCCGATGTAATCGTGCCTGGCGCCAGGCCTGCCCTGGATTGCCCGGTGATCTATCCCTTTGCGCCCGTCTCCCTGATGATTGGGCTGATCACCGGCAGCATCGCGCAGGTGGTGGCCATCGCCATCCTGGGCGTTCTTGGCTGGCCCATCCCCATCCCCAGCATGATCGCCGCTTTCTTCGCCAGCGGCTCAGGGGCTATCTTCGGCAACGCCTATGGTGGCAAGTGGGGGGCTATCATCGGCGGTTTCTGGTGGTGCTTCGCCGGGTGGTTCATGATCAGCATCGGCTATCAGCTCCAAATCTTCGGCAACCTGGCGGGCATGGGTGCGGAAAGCTTGTTCTTTACCTGTCCCGATGCCATCCTGCCAGCTTTCGTTATCTGGGGCATCGCCAAGCTCTTCGGACTCCCATAGTTGCTGAAGCTACGGGGCGTGCGCTCTCGCTCCAGTAGGGATTGGGGGCCAGCAGGGCCAGTACGATTTTCCGCTGGCCCCCTTTCCCCTGTGTTATCCACAGCCTTCCAAAGACTGCGAAAGGCGGAACCTTTGGTCATGGCCGCTGGCTTACTGGATTTGCTGAACGAAACAACGATCAGGCTGGATGCGGAGGCCGCCGATTGGCCGGAGAGCATTTGCTTGGCTGGGGCGCTCTTGGTGGACATCGGCGCAGTTTCGCCCTCCTACGTTGATGCCATGGTGAGAGTCGTAGAGGAGCTTGGTCCCTACATGGTGGTAGCCCCCGGCATTGCCTTGGCCCATGCCAGGCCAGAGGACGGGGTGAAACGGATGTGCATGAGCTTGGTAAGGCTGACTTCCCCGATCGAGTTCGGCTCTGAGGCCAATGACCCCGTGGACTTGGTTTTCGCTTTTGGAGCTGTGGACAAGGAAGCCCATCTTCATGCTTTAAAGGACCTGGCTACGTTCCTGCAAGAAGAGCAGGCGGTGTCTGCCCTTCGCCGATGTGATAGCGTTGAAAAAACGGTTCGGTTGATCAAGGAGTACAGCCAGGAGGCTTAGGGGGATCTCAACGGAGCAAATCAAGTGGATGATAAGAGAGGCTTTGCGCTTTATCTGAGCAAGATCCAAGGCATGATAGACGATGTCCGAGAGAAGCAGGCACCGAAGATCCTCAAGGCCGCCGAGATGATCGCCGCCTCCCTGGGACAAGGGGGCATCCTCCACGTCTTGGGCACCTCTCACTCCCAACTTCTGGCCCAGGAGATCTTCTACCGAGCTGGCTGCCTGGTACCCACCAACGCGATGATCGAACCGGCACTGGGGCTCCGGGAGGCAAGCGAGAACTGCTACTGGTATGAACGTCAAGAAGCCTATGGCAGGGTTGTCTTGGACTCGTATCGGACCGGGCCCGGCGACGTCGTCCTCGTCATTTCCACCTCTGGGTGCAACGAGGTGCCTGTGGAAGTGGCCCTGCAGGCGAAGAAGCGGGGACTGAAGGTGATCGCTTTGGTCTCGCTCCCCTATTGCGCCGGCGTCGAGGCCCGGCACTCCAGCGGGAAAAAGCTCCCTGATATAGCCGATGTAGTGCTGGATAACGGTGCTGTACTGGGGGATGCTGCCATAGAGCTGGATGGCATCCCATATAAGGTGGGGGCCACGTCAGGGGTCATCGGCGCTGCCATCCTCCAGGCATTGGTGGTCCAGGTGGCGGAGACTTTATCTGGAAGGGGCGTGGAGCCTCCCATTTGGGTTTCTATCAACCTGCCTGGCGGGACTGAAATCAACGCCAAATATCTGGAGCGATATAAGGGTAGGGTAAAGCATCTGTAGAAGTCGAAAGAAGTCAATGGATAGAGTTATCATCGCCAATGGGCGGGTGATCACCCCATGGCAAGTGTTGGAAAAGGGCGTAGTGGTTGTCGAGGGGGGAAAGATCGCAGAGATTGGAGAGGGGTTTGAGCCTTCGGGGAAGTCAGGGGCAACCGTCATTGATGCTACGGGGAGGACAGTAGCCCCAGGCTACATTGACATCCACGTCCATGGTGGGGCTGGCCATGACACCATGGACGCCACCCCACAGGCCATCCAAGGGATGGCGCAGTTCTTTTCCAGCCACGGTGTGACCGGCTTCCTTCCCACAACGGTCGCAGCGTCCAAGGAGGAGATCCTTGCGGCCATCGAAAACGTAGCCCTGTGCCAAAGGGAGCAGGCCGGCGGTGCGCAAGTGCTGGGTGTACACGTGGAGGGCCCCTACATCAGCCCCAGCAAGCCAGGCGCTCAGCCTGCGCAGTTCATCCGGCCCGCTGAGCCCGATGAGTACTGCGAATTCTTCGCCTGGGATAACATCAAGGTGATCACCCTTGCGCCAGAGATCCCCGAAAACAATGAACTCATCACCTATGCAATTCAACAGGGGGCGACTGTGGCTGTGGGCCATTCTGCAGCCAGCTACGATGAGGTGCTGGCGGCCGTGCGGCTGGGTCTGAGCCACTCCACCCATACCTTCAATGGCATGAGAGGTCTCCATCATAGAGAGCCGGGAACCGTTGGAGCAGTGCTGACCTGCGATGAGATCATGGCTGAGATCATCGCCGACAACATCCATATCCATCCGATAGTGATAAAGCTCCTGGTGCAAGCCAAGAGCGTGGAGCGGACGGTGCTAATAACCGATGCCATCAGGGCAGCAGGCATGCCTGATGGCATCTATGGGCTGGGGGGCCAGCGGGTGACTGTAAAAGAGGGCGTAGTTCGGATCGCTACGGGGAGTCTGGCTGGCAGCACTCTGACCATGGATAGGGCGGTGGAGAACGCGATGGCGGCCGCTGATCTCTCTCTGGCCGAGGCCTTGCGGATGGCCAGCTACAACCCAGCACGGGTCATCGAGATGGAGAAGAAGAAGGGCAGTCTGGAGCCGGGCAAGGATGCGGACATCGTCTTGTTGGACGATGAACTCAAAGTGGTCTTGACCATGGTCGGCGGCAAGGTGGTTTATCAGGCTTGAGTGTGCAGGCCTGAGCAACTCTTCAAACGTTTCTTGCGCACTCCCAGTTGCCACCCATTGGGTGGTGGTGGGTGCTTATAGCGGTGTATTTGGATCACCGCAAAGTCTGAATTCACAACAGGAGATAAGGAAAGATGCTAGCTAAAGAGTATTTAGAAAAGGCTTCGGCCATCCTCAAAAAGATCGAGGAGAGCCAGCTAGGGAAGATCGAGGAAGCGGCTGAGATCATCAGCCAGGCCATCATTGACGGGCACATGCTCTTTGCCTTCGGCTGTAGCCACTCCTCACTCCCGGTGCAGGAGATCTTCTACCGGGCTGGAGGCCTGATGTTGGTCAATCCCGTCTTTGGCCCTGGCCTGTCCCTGGAGGATTTCCCGTCCACCTTCACCTCCAAGATGGAGCGGCTAGAGGGCTACGGCAGGCTGTTGCTGGATAGGCTCCCTACCAAGGCAGGCGATGTTTTGATCCTGGTGTCCGTATCTGGGCGAAACGCCGTGCCTGTTGACATGGCCATGGCTGCCAAGGAAAAGGAGATGAAGGTCATCGGCCTGACCTCCATGGAATACACCACCAGCTTCAGCTCCCGCCACCCCAGCGGGAAGAGGATGTATGAGCTGGTAGACGTGGTGATTGACAATCCGGTTCCCCCCGGCGATGCCATTCTGCAGGTCGAGGGGGTGCCGCAGAAGATCTGCCCTATCTCGGGCGTCACCAGTTGTGCTATCCTCCATGCCCTTATGGCCGCCACGGTGGAGAAGTTAATGACCAAGGGCGTCACACCTCCGGTCTATCTGGCCGCCAATGTGCCGGGTGGAGACGAGTACAATAAGCGATTGATGACCGAATACAAAGACCGCATGCTCTATGTCTTCTAGCGAAGGTTAAGAGAAGAGAGAGAGGTCTATAGCTAAAAGGGCAATTCATACCCTTCTCCCCGATTCATCCCTGGTGCGGGGAGGACCAACCCTATTGTTGGCCGTCTCCCGCTCCGGTGAGACGACGGAAACCCTATGGGCGGTGCGTGGTTTCAAGGAAGGCTCGGGAAAGACCGTCTTAGTTATCATCTGCTATGAGGACAGCCCCTTGGCACCCGAGGCTTCCCGCGGCTTGATCGCCCGAGAGGGAAAGTATGTAGGGATGGATGTACCCCTATATGGAATACCGACGTATTAAGGTGACTAATGAAGTAGGACTTCACGCCCGGCCAGCAGCCTTGTTCGTCAAGGAAGCTGGCCTATTCAAATCTGACACCCGCGTCCGCAACGCGACAACGGATAGTGATTGGGTAGATGCTAAGAGCATCCTGAGCGTGCTCACATTGGGCGTCGAGAAGGGCCACGAAATTGAGATCACTGCGGAGGGTTCGGACGAGACCCAAGCTGCCACAGCATTGGAGAAACTGATCCGTACCGATCTAGCGGGTCAACTCTAACCGCTTGGCGCAGCCTGGTCTGCGGCAGGCACAAGCAGAACATTGTCTTCTGAAGGCAGACAGTCGTGATGCGAACTCAAAAGAACAAGACCCGTACCCTGAGAGGTATCGCCGCCGCCCCTGGGCTGGCTCAGGGGCCGGCCGTCGTATGGTCTGAGGAAACCGTCGTCGTTTCGCGGCACACCGGCCAGGACCGGGCGACCGAATGGGCCAGATTGGAAGCAGCGCGCCGGGTTGCCCGGGAGGAGATCAGCCGTCTAAAGGACAAGGTGGCCAAAGAAGCCGATCTGGCCGAAGCAGCAGTGTTTGACGCCCACATAATGATCCTGGACGATGCCGCTTTGCTCAACAGGTCTGAGACTGCCATAAAAGGTGGTCTGAACGCCGAGGCCGCCTGGATGGATGCCGCGGAGCATTACGCTGGGCAGCTTGATAGCCTGCCCGACCCGACCCTGCGCGCTCGAGTTGCCGATGTGCGCGACGTCGGTCTTTGTGTTCTACGCCACCTGCTCGGCCGAGAAGCTCAGCCTGGCCTCGACCTACACGAGCCCTCAGTGATTATCGCCCAGGACCTGACCCCTTCGCAAACTGCTTCTCTGGACAAAAGGCTGGTGCTTGCCTTCTGCACCGCCGAGGGAGGACCGACATCCCACACCGCTATCCTGGCCAAGGCGCTTGATCTGCCGGCTGTTGTGGGTCTTGGGCTGGCTGCGCTTGACCTACCCCCTGGTGCGTTTCTTCTCGTAGACGGCGATCGCGGCGAGGTAATCGCCTATCCGGACGAAACAACCCTGCAAGACTTCCAGACGCGACGTCGCAAAGCCTTGCGGGTAGCCCGGGCTGAGATGGCAGAGGCTCATGAGCCAGCGATCACCCGGGACGCCCACCAAGTGAAAGTTGTGGCCAACGTGCGAAACCCGGAGGAGGCTGTCGCCGCCCTAGAGTTTGGTGCCGAGGGGATTGGGCTGCTACGCACCGAGTTTCTGTATCTAAACCGAATGACGGCACCCGACGAGGAAGAGCAGCTCGCCGCCTACAACTCAGTGTTAGGTGTAATGGAAACCCGTCCCGTGGTTGTTCGCACCTTGGACGTCGGGGGTGACAAGGACCTGCCTTATCTGGATCTGGGGCGTGAGTCCAACCCCTTCCTCGGCTGGCGAGCCATCCGCATGTGCCTGGACCAACCAGATTTCTTCAAGGTTCAACTGCGGGCGCTACTGCGCGCCAGCCTAGGCCATGACCTGCGAATCATGTTCCCGATGATCACCACCCTCGATGAGGTGCGACAAGCCAAGGCTCTGCTGGATGAGGCCCGTCGTGAGGTCCAGGCTGCCGGTCATCCAATGGCAGAGACGATTCAGGTGGGAATCATGGTCGAAGTGCCCTCGGTGGCGATGTTGGCGGACTTGTTCGCCTCCGAAATTGATTTCTTCAGCATCGGTACAAACGACCTCACTCAGTACACAATGGCTGCCGAGAGCACCAACGACAGAGTGGCTCATCTGAGTGACGCCTGTCACCCGGCAGTGCTGCGCCAGATTCAGCATGTGGTCGTGGCTGGGCATCAGGCGGGGATATGGATTGGCGTGTGCGGTGAGTTAGCTGGTGACCCAGAGGCAGTACCGATTCTGCTTGGGCTGGAAGTAGATAAGCTTAGCATGTCTCCCGCAAGCATCCCGCACATCAAGGCGACAATTCGCCACTGGTCTCTTCAGGCCGCCCAGAGATTAGCCAGTGAAGCTATCAATCTGGACTCGGCGGTAGCTGTGCGCAGGCTGGTGCGGAGTCGTCAGCCAGCGTAGTGCTGGAGCAAGTTTCTATGAAGGGACTGGCAATATGATTGACTTTCACACCCATCCTGTACTGGTCCGCGAGATGATTGAGCGACACCCCGAGCTGGAACGAGCCGCTCGCGAGATCTTTTTCATCGGCAACAATTTCCAGCCCCTGGAGACCTTTCTGCTGGAGTTGGATGTAGCGGGCCTCGACCGTGCCGTGCTGTTGCCCATAGACTGCACCTCTACGCGCGGTGCATCGATCTGGAGCAATGAACAGATCGAGGAGCTGTGTCAAATGAGCGAGCGCTTCATTGGCTTCGCCAGCGTTGACCCCCATCAGCCCAAAACGGTGCAAAAGCTGGAGCAGGCAGTCAGGGGGCTGGGGCTGCGAGGACTCAAGTTGGCTCCGGGCATTCAGGAGTTCTACCCGAACGATCCGGCTCTCTATCCTCTCTACGAGAAGGCACAGGAACTGGGCATACCCATTCTGTTCCACGCTGGAATGACCTGGGAGCCTCGCGCTAAGACCGGGTATGGCCGGCCCATCTATTTCGAGGATGTGGCCTATGACTTCCCGGAGCTAAGGATCGTCCTGGCTCATCTGGCCTGGCCCTGGGTTCTGGAGGCGGTGGCCCTGGCGCTCAAGTATCCCAGCGTCTACCTGGACACCTCGGCGCTGTACTTCGACAACCCCAAGGATTTTATCCACTTTGCGATGGCCGAGCAGGTGCCTGTCACAGTATGGGAGCGCAGCCTGCGCAAGCAGCTTGTCTTCGGCTCGAACTATCCTCGCGTAGAGATCAAGAACATGGCCACTGCGGTACGTAGCCTGGGGCTGAGCCAGGGCTGTCTGGAGCTGGTCTTCAGAGGTAATGCAGAGCGGCTGCTGGGGGAGACCTGAGTGCGGCGATGCCAAGGGATGCGGGAAACATGGGCGGGCTGCCCAAGGCTGTGATTTGGGACATGGACGGCGTCATCGCCGACACCGGAGCTGCTCATTTCGCTGCCTGGCGACAGGTCATGGCCGAGTTGGGTCGCCCTTTCGATGAGGCCGACTTTCGTCGTATTTTTGGAATCGTCAACCCCGATGCCGTCCGGCTCTTGTTGGGAGAGACGGTCTCGTCCTACGAGATAGGGCGGATCAGCGAGCGCAAGGAAACCCTCTTTCGAGAAGCGGTGCAAGTCCATGTCTCCCTCTTGCCCGGGGTGAAGACCTGGCTGGAGCGGCTCAGGCAACAGGGGTATCGTCAGGCTATCGCTTCATCGGCACCGCGAGCCAACATCGAGGTCTTGCTCCATGTGCTGAACGTAGGGCTGTATTTCCAGGCCACTGTCTCGGCAGACGATGTGACCAAGGGTAAGCCGGATCCGGCTATTTTCCTCAAGGCCGCTGCCGCCTTGGGGGTATCCCCTGCACGTTGTGTAGTAGTCGAAGACGCCGTGGCTGGCGTGGAGGCAGCCCGTAGAGCGGGAATGATTTGCCTGGCTGTGGCCACCACGCAACCAGCAGAGAGGTTGAGCGATGCCGACCTGGTCGTAAAGCGCCTGACCGAGCTAGCAGATGATGCTTTTGAACGACTTTTGACCCTTCGGCCGGGCTAATGGGGCTTGCGCAAAGCCCGGGGAGCTTGAGGGGACTTCGTCGAGCTCAGTCGAGACGTACCCCCTCAACCCCACTTTTTCCTCCTGAGAGCAAGGTTGGTGGGCCAATGCAGCACACCGGGAAAAGGGAGAGGGACATTGAGGGGACACCTCCGCCCCCGACTTGTTGTGCAGGTCCTAATAGCGTGAAGAGAGTCTCAAATGAAAATCAAGCTGGAGAAGATTGAGGTTCAGACCCGAACAGATAAGGAACTGATTGATATCACCCCAGAGGTCGAGCGAGTAGTGGCCGAGAGCGGGGTGCGCGAAGGGCTAGTTTACGTGATGACTACCCACACCTCATCGGGTCTGCTGGTCAACGAGGGGCTGGAATGTCTGGAGCGAGACGTGATCGCCCATCTGGAGCGGTTGGCTCCAGACGGGGGCGACTACTGGCACAGCCGCTACCTGGACACTGATGGGCGGCTGGGTTTTAATGCTGGGTCGCATCTAAAGAGCATATTGGGTGGCTACTTTGCCTATTTCCCCGTTGCCGAGGGCGAGATCGTCAAAGGCTCGCGACAAAGGATCTATTTTGCTGAGTATGACGGTCCTCTGTGTCGGACCTATTGCATACAGGTTATAGGGGAATGAGATAACATAGTTGATAGGGCTATGGAGCGTGTGCTCTCACTCCAGTAGGGCAAGGGGGGGCAGCAGGCCCAGTACGATGTTCCGCTGGCCCCCTGTCTTCTGCGTTACCCACAGTCCTAGCTGGCGAGACTGAAATCAAAGCCGAATCTCTGGAGCCTAGCAGAGGATCTGCCTACCTCGGGCGTTACCAAATGTCTGCCTCTTAAGGTCATCAACGACGTAGGACTCTGCCCGGCTGGCGGCCTTGTTCGTCGGACTGGATGATCCCGGACACCCGGGCGAGAGGCTTGACAAATCTCGAACCGTAGATTATAATTTTGCTTGGTGAAAGCGTTTTTCGAGTAGTGACATTTGACGTTCGGATAACCTTGGCACATGGTGCTTCAGATGATAGGGAGGTTAGTCCAATGGCGGATGGTGGTTCTGGCAATCAGCAATCCGCTGCACGAAGGGCTGCCCGTGGTGAGCCCCGTCGAACCGCTCTCAGCAGATAGTCTGGCACGTCTCTGGCACGGCGTCAGCCCGGTGACCGGAGGCGTGCTTTTTGATTTGGCGCAGGGTCACTTATCATTGAAGTAACGGTGTCGAATATTTACTTTGACTGACAAACATATGAGACTCTTCACTTGATCTGGAAGCATTTACTGTAGTTCTGACTCACGAACTGGGCTTGTTTGCTCCTTGGCAGGCGGAGTTCAGCAAGGCGATGGCGCCTTTGGAACTGGGTGAAAGACGTGTTACATGATTGAGGGTTTTAAGCTGGTAGAACCGAGGTTCTTGCCCCCGCTCGATAAAGATTTTCGACCTGCGGTATTGGCCAATCGCGCATTTCGGCAGGAGGTAGAGGATTCGGGGGTTGGTGTGCCATTGGTGCTTGGTCTGGAGCGCCCAGACGGGTCCGTGTCGCGTTATGAGACACAGGTTTTCCCCGAAGGTCACCCGCAGGCCGATGCGAACCTGATGTGTGCCGAGCGGATCTTCAAGTTTCTTCTCTGGCAGCGAGGAGGTTGGAAGGTTTACGTGGGTGGCCCCAAGAGCATTGGGGACTACATCAGGGAGTGTTACTCGCCGGGTGGTGCGCGGGAGTTCGACTACTATTTCATGGGGGAAGATGTCTACGAGAAGACATTCACCGTGGTTTCCTGTGATCCGTCTGAAGTGCCCGCCGAGCGAGAGAGCGGGAAGCCACTGGGCCGTCACTTGGACGGATGCCGTATCGGGTTTGATCTGGGGGCCTCGGACCGCAAGGTTTCAGCGGTGGTCAACGGGGAGGCAGTCTACAGCGAGGAGGTTGTGTGGGAGCCGCGCATACAAAGCGATCCGCAGTATCACTACAGGGAAATCATGACGGCTTTGAAGACAGCGGCCTCGAAGATGCCCCGTGTGGATGCGATAGGGGGCAGCGCGGCAGGGGTTTACATCAATAACAGGGTCAGGATCGCCTCTTTGTTCCGCGGTGTTCCAAAGGACCGGTATGACGAGGTCAGGAACCTGTTCTTACGCATCCGTGATGAGATGGGGGTACCCCTAGAGATTGTGAATGACGGAGATGTAACGGCGCTGGCGGGTTCGATGTCGCTGGAGGACAACGGCGTCCTGGGCATAGCACTCGGCTCGAGCGAGGCCAGTGGCTATGTGACGATGGAGGGGAACATCACGGGCTGGCTGAACGAGTTGGCCTTTGCGCCAGTGGACTACAATCCTGAAGCTCCTGTGGATGAGTGGTCAGGGGACAGGGGGTGTGGTGCCCTCTACTTTTCACAGCAGTGTGTGTTTCGCCTCGCGCCCAAGGTTGGCATAGAAATCCCTGGGGATGTCACGCCAGCTGAGAAACTGGAGTTCGTCCAGGAAAAACTGGAGGCGGGACACGAAGGTGCTACAAAGATCTGGCAAAGCATAGGCTATTATATGGGCTATACCATCGTCCATTATGCCGACTTCTATGAGTTGAAGCACACGCTCATTATGGGGCGTTGTACCTCTGGGAGAGGTGGTCAGCTTATCCTGGATGGTGCCAACGAAGTGCTTCAGTTGGAGTTCCCGGAGCTTGCAGCTCGGATCAACCTTCAACTACCGGATGAAAAGAGCCGGCGCGTGGGACAAGCAATCGCAGCAGCAAGCCTTCCGGCGATTGGGTAGGAGGAACCGACAGATGAAGCTCAATCTTGAAACGGCAGATATCTTTGTGCCAGATGGACTTGAGGCTGAGGAGGCATTGGCCCGAACTACGCACATGGCGGTTGGGGCACATCAGGATGACCTTGAGATTATGGCCTACGATGGTATCCTGAAGTGCTTCCAGCGGGACGATGAGTGGTTTTGTGGGGTTGTCGTGACCAACGGTAGCGGGTCGCCTAGGGACGACTTATATAGGGATTACACCGACGGAGCGATGCGGGTGGTCAGGCGCAAGGAGCAGAAGAAAGCGGCAGTGGTGGGGGAATATGGGGCGCAAGTCCTGCTGGACTATCCAAGCTCAGCGGTGAAGGACGCTTCCAACAAAGCGCCCGTGGAGGACCTGCGGCTACTGTTGGAGAAGGCCAAGCCCCAGGTGGTATACACGCACAACCTGGCCGACAAACACGACACGCACGTGGGCGTGGCGCTCAAGGTGATAGAGGCAATCCGAGGTCTGCCGGCAGCGGAACGGCCGCAGTGGTTGTACGGATGCGAGGTGTGGCGCGATCTCGATTGGATGGTGGATACGGACAAGGTTGCCTTTGACGTCTCGGCCCATGAGAACCTTCAGGCAGCGCTGCTGGGGATATTTGACTCGCAGATTTGCGGCGGAAAACGGTATGACCTGGCAACGGCGGGACGCCGGCGCGCGCAGGCGACGTATCATGAAACACACGGCACGGATGTGGCCACCGGGATAATCTTCGCCATGGACCTCACGCCATTGATTGAAGACCCGGGCAAGAGTATCCAGGCCTACGTTCAGGAATTCACCGAGCGGTTTGCACAAGAGGTGGCGGAGCGATTGACCAGACTGCAAGAGGAGACTCGATGAGTCTGAAATCAGAAATCTTTGAGCAACCACTGGTGCTTGCCCGCCTTCTGGAAAACCAGATGGAGGGCATTCAGGAGATAGCCCAGGCAATCCGCGCCAGAGAGATTGACTACATTTTCCTCGCTGCACGGGGCACCTCCGATAACGCCGGGTTGTATGCGAAGTATCTATGGGGATCCTTTAATCGGCTCCCCATCGCTTTGGCTGCCCCCTCTCTCTTCAGCATCTACGGCCAGCCGCCCGCCTTGCGGCATGCACTGGTGGTGGGCATCTCCCAATCCGGCCAGTCGCCCGACATCGTCAGCGTGGTGGCCGAGGGAAGCCGCCAGGGCGCACCGACCCTGGCCATTACCAACGATCCTGGCTCGCCGCTGGCGCAGGCATCCGAGTTCGTGATTGACATCGGCGCTGGACCTGAGAAGGCCGTGGCTGCGACGAAAACCTACACGGCTCAACTGCTGGCCATCGCTATGCTTTCGGTGGCGTTGAGTGGAGAAAGCGACCGCTTGGAGGCGCTGCAGCGCGTGTCGACGCTGGTACAGCAGGCGCTGGCGCTGGACGCCACCATCGAACGGGTAGCCGAGCGCTACCGCTATATGGAAGAGTGCGTGGTGCTGGGCCGTGGCTACAACTATGCCACCGCTTTTGAGTGGTCGCTGAAGCTAAAGGAACTGGCCTACGTGGTCGCAGAACCCTATTCCTCGGCTGATTTTCAACATGGCCCTGTTGCCATTGTGTCCCAAGGCTTCCCCGTTATGGCGGTCGTGCCGGGTGGGGCCGTCTTCGATGATATGCTGGCTCTGTTGTCCGGCCTGGTTAGCGAGCGCCAGGTTGAGCTGTTGGTCACTTCGGACGAAGAGGAGGCTCTGGCACTTGCCCATACGCCGCTGCGCCTGCCGGCTGGGTTACCGGAATGGCTTAGCCCCCTGGTGAGCATTGTGCCTGCCCAACTGTTCTGTTATCACTTGAGCCGCGCGAAGGGGTATGACACCGAAACGCCGCGCGGGCTGAGCAAGGTTACGCTCACTCGGTAGAACCATTGGCACCATACTTGTTGGTAAGCGGTTTTGTATACTCAGTGAGGAGTGGAAAAGGTGAGCAAACCGTCGGTTGTCTGCAAGGAAGTCACCGGTCAGGTTCGTGACTTCGGTCTCGAACACCCTGAGGAATACCGAGCATCTGAGCCGCTACAGCTTGTGCAGTGGTGGGAGGGTGCGGGTCATATGCCTGACGAAAGCGGCCTAAGCTACGTGGGGTACAATGCAGAGGGTCTGTGCTTCTACGTGTGTCTGGAGGACAGTAACATATACACCCAGGCCCGGAGTGACAATGAGAAACTGTGGACTCTCGGAGATGTTGTCGAGTTCTTCGTCAAGCCCGGAGAAATCAGGGACGATTATTGGGAAATCCACGTTTCTCCAAATGACTTGATTATGGACATCCACATTCCATCGCGTGACAAGTACATGAACAACGTCATTTCCTGGGATGAGGTTGTAGCAGCAGACAGTGGAAGCACGAAACGGGTTCAGGTCATAGCGGCAGAGAATACGTGGACCGTGGAACTATGTATACCCTGGGCGGCATTCGGATTCGAGACGGTTCCCGTTTCTGGAACGGTTTGGCAATTTGCTGTGTGTAGATACAATTACTCTGGCGACCTTGAGAGTCTGGAACTTTCGGCGACAGCGCATTTCACAGAACTAGACTTTCACCGATACGAGGAATACACGGACCTCATCTTTGGCTAAATACGTTTCAACCGTTACCAGGAGAAGATATGTCAGAACCTACCCTTGTCGTGATGGCTGCCGGCATAGGAAGCCGCTATGGCGGACTGAAGCAGACTGAACCTGTCGGCCCCAATGGTGAAATCATCATTGAATATTCCATTTATGATGCGCTGAACGCGGGGTTTGGAAAAGTCGTCTTTGTCATAAAGCAGGACATCGAAGAAGCGTTTCGGGAAAGGGTGGGTAAGACCATCGAAAAACAGTGTGAAACTATCTACGTATTTCAGCAAGTTGAGGATGTGCCAGAAGGCTTTGAGGTTCCGCCGGACAGGCAAAAGCCTTGGGGGACGGGCCACGCGACACTCAGTTGCAGGAATGTGGTTGATTCCCCATTTGCAGTGATCAACGCCGACGATTTCTATGGACGGTCCTCCTATCAGACCCTTTGCGACTACTTGAGAAGCGCACAGGACCACGATGGTGTGTATGATTACTGTATGGTCGGCTATGTGCTGAAAAACACACTGACAGAGCACGGTCACGTGGCAAGAGGCGTCTGCATGGTAGACGAGGACGGGTTTCTCGTGAAAATTCGCGAGCGCACCCGGATAGAGAAATTGGGCGAGATCGTGAAGTACACTGAGGATGGCGAGACCTGGGTTGAGATACCAGGCGAAAGCGTTGTTTCGATGAACATGTGGGGCTTTACGCCAAGTCTGTTCCTGGAGCTAGAAGTACGCTTCCCGCAGTTCCTCCAAGAGAACAGGGGCAACATACAAAAAGCGGAATATTTCCTTCCCGACGTTGTAGGAGACCTAATTCGAGAGAATAAGGCGCGTGTTAGAGTCCTTTCGACAAACGAGAGATGGTTCGGGGTCACCTACAAGCAGGACAAACCCAGGGTCAGGCAGGCCATACGAGGTTTGATCCGTTGCGGCGTCTATCCAGAGAACTTGTGGGGTGATGTCAAATGAGACCTGACTTTGCGGCAATGGTCAAGCACTTCAGATTTGAGGACGATTTCTTAGAAGCCAACCTCTGGAAATTCGGGCACATCAACGACACGTACGTTGCTCGTTTTCGAAAAGGGGACGGTGCGGTCCGCCGCTACATTCTTCAGCGGATAAACCATAATGTCTTCAAGAGCCCAGAAGAGCTTATGCACAACATCGAAA
>JBGVTF010000037.1:0-22082 GCA_041862415.1 Anaerolineae bacterium
CCATCGAAAAGGGAGGCTACACGGCGGATGGCATCCAGAAGGCTTTGTTCGAGGTGGCGGAAGACTACGTCGGGCCGTCTGGGGCCAAAAAGTTCGACGAGTATGGCATCTCCCAGGGTGTCTACGAATGGATGGTCGTTAAGGACGGCGAGTGGGTGCTTTACGAATAGTACACTCTGGAACAGCCACGTAGCAACTGGCTGAAAGGATCGTGTAGTGGCGACTTCTGCTGCTGTGTAAGCGGCTGAGGTCGCCACTACGAGTGTGAGAAGTGGAGACCCTAATTATGGAACTTTTTGCTCAGCTTCTGGTCAATGGCCTGATTGCGGGCGCCATTTACGCCCTGGCGGCCGTTGGTTACAACATGGTCTACGGTGCACTAAAGTTCATCAACTTTGCCCACGGTTCAGTAGCCATGGTGGGGGCCTACATCGTGTTAGCTCTGGCGTTAAGCGGGCTGCACCTGCATCTGGTGTTCGCCTTCTGCCTGTCCATGGTCTTGACAGCTCTCCTGGGGGTGTTCATCGAGCGGGTGGCCTATCGGCCTCTGCGTCGCGCCCCCAAGCTGGCCCCCTTGACCACTGCGGTGGCGGCCTCCTTCGTCTTGGATGCCGCGGTCATGATTATTTTTGGGGCTGACATCAAGACCTTCAACTTGCCAGCACGACGGGGTTTTCAGATCGGCCCGGTGTACATCACACCGGTTCAGTGCATCATCATTGCCGCCAGTCTGTTCTTCATGGCATGCCTCTACTTTCTTCTGGCCCATACCAAGTTGGGCAAAGCCATCCGGGCGGTGGCTGACGACATCAGTCTGGCCGAGATATCGGGCATGAACTCTGATCTTATCATTTCGGTCGTATTCGCCATTGGCTCGGCACTGGCGGCCGCCTCTGGCGCGCTGATTGGGATGGACGCGAATCTGCAACCGACCATGGGTTTCGTCATCACCGTGAAGGCTTTCGCTGCCGTCGTCCTGGGGGGCCTGGGCAATGTGTATGGAGCCATCGTCGGTGGGTATCTCATCGGCATCGCTGAAAACCTGGGAGTGTGGTACATCCCACCGGTGTGGAAAGACACCATCGCCTACGGTATCCTGATCTTGATGCTCTTATGGCGACCTGCCGGCATCTTTGGCAAGGAAGAAACCCAGGCGACAGTATTGTAGACAAGGGGAGACAGGATCATGCCCTCAGAACTGTCTTTGGTCGTCCATTTGCTGGTAATCATTACCATCTATGGTATCCTCTCCATCGCGTTGAACTTGATCATGGGCGTCACCGGGCTCTTCAATATCGGCCACGCCGCTTTCTACGGCATTGGGGCCTACACCTCGGCCTTGTTGGCCAAGGCTGGCGTGCCCTGGTTTTTTGCAATGCTGGCTGGCGTGTTTCTAGCCGGGCTCATTGCCTTTCTTATTGGCATTCCCACGTTACGACTAGTGGGAGACTACCTGGCTGTGGTGACTATGGGCTTGGGTGAGATCGCCCGCGCTGTCTTCAAGAACTGGATCTCTTTGACGCGAGGGCCGATGGGGCTGCCGGGCATCCCCCATGCCTCACTACTGGGCTTCAAGTTTGACACAGCCGAAAAGTTTCTGCTTCTAGGCGTTATCTCCTTACTGTTTGTCTATATCCTCGCCGAGCGTCTGCTACATTCTCCTTTCGGCCGGGTGCTTAAGGGCATTCGCGAGGACGAAACCGCAGTCCAGGCTCTGGGTAAGAACACCTATCGCTTCAAAATATGGGCTTTGATCATCGGCTCGGCCATGGCCGGCCTGGCGGGCAGTCTGTTCGCCCATTACATCACATTTATTGATCCATCCAGTTTCGTGATGTGGCTGACGTTTTTCATTTTTTTGATTATTATGCTCGGAGGCCCAGGCAACAATCTGGGAGCCATCGTGGCGACGGTAGTTTTTGTCTCGTTGCGTGAGGGATTACGATTCATCAGCCTGCCGGAATGGCTGAACCCGGCCGCTTTGCAGCAACTCTTGTTTGGCGTGTTGTTGCTCATCACCACTATCTTTGTGCCACGCGGTTTTATCCCCGAGCGTAAGGTCACCTACCGGAGGCATCAGGACCATGCTGAGAGTTAAAGATCTCACCAAAGACTTTGGTGGCCTAAGGGCGGTTCATCACTGTTCCTTCGAGATGCCCGAGGGAATGATCTTCGGGCTCATTGGGCCTAACGGCTCTGGGAAGACTACCGTCTTTAACTTGATCACGGGCTTTCTCCCACCGACGACTGGACGGGTTTTCTTCAAAGATCGGGAAATCACCGGCCTGCCTTCCTACGTGATCGCGCAGTGGGGGATCGCCCGTACTTTCCAGTTGGTTCGCGTCTTCCACCGCATGACGGTCATGGAGAATCTGCTTATGGCTCCCAAACATCAGGCAGGCGAAAATCTGCTGCTGGGCATGCTGCGGGTGCCGAAAGTTCGGGGGCAGGAGCAGGAGGCCATCGAACGAGCCATGGCACTGTTGGCTGTGATGGGGATGGAGAACCTCGCCGATGAGTACTGTGGCAACCTCTCGTTTGCCGAGCAGAAGATGGTGGAGATCACTCGGGCCCTTATGACCGATCCGGACCTCATCTTGCTGGATGAGCCAGCTTCGGGCATCAACCCCAGCTTGGTCAATCAGATCCTGGACTATATTCGCAAATTGCGGGACGAGCAAGGCAAGACTTTCTTGGTGGTGGAGCATGACATGCGAGTCATCATGAATCTCTGCGATCGAATCGCAGTGTTGAATTACGGCGAAAAGATCGCTGAGGGAACGCCCGATGAGGTCTCCAATGCCCCCGAAGTCATTGATGCCTACCTGGGGGTGTGAAGGATGAGCAACAAAAGCATTAGTGCGGATAACGCAATCTTGGAGTCCCGTGATCTGGTGGCCGGCTATGGCAAAAGCCAAGTCCTGCACAGAGTAAGCATGGAGGTCAGGGCAGGCGAGATTGTGACCATGGTGGGTGCCAATGGCGCCGGCAAGTCCACCGTGCTACGTAGCATCTTTGGGTTAACGGACATCCGCAGCGGGGTAGTAAGGTTCAAGGGCCAGGATATTACTGGCGCGCGTCCTCATCACATTGTCGCCATGGGCTTGGCCTTTGTGCCTCAGGAACGAAGCATCTTCCCTTCGCTGACGGTCTATGAAAACCTGGAGATGGGTGGCTATACCATGTCTGGTGACAAGGTGCTGGAGAACATCGAAAAGGTCTTCCAGCACTTCCCGCGGCTCAAGGAACGCTATCAACAAAAAGCCGGCACGCTCTCGGGCGGTGAGCGTCAAATGCTGGGCATTGCCCGGGGGCTGATGATCGAGCCCGAGTTGCTCATGCTAGACGAGCCATCCCTGGGGCTGGCACCCAAGATCGTAGAAACCGTGTTTGAGCAGATTGAGCTCATCCACGAGAGCGGGACCACTATTTTCCTGGTGGAACAAAACGCCCGCCGCGCACTGTCTATCGCTGATCGGGCCTACGTGCTGGAACTGGGACAGATACGGCACCAGGGCACTGGTCAAGAGTTGCTTAGCGACCCGGAGGTCCAGCGAGCCTATCTGGGCGGTTGACGGATTCGAACAGGGTTTGCGGCCAGCCAGGGTTGAATGCGTGCAGCGAGTCAAAGTGAGGAGACGAATTCATGATTAGAAGCAATTACACGGTGAACGCCAGTCCGCGTTTCCAGGTCTTTTCGGCTGATCAAGTCGAGGAGATGCATTATGGGACGCTGGAGGTGCTGCGTCGCACCGGGGTAAAGGTCCTGGTAGCTGAAGCCCGAGAGATGCTCAAGAAGGCTGGGTGCTGGATTGATGGTGAGGTCGTGCGTTTCCCATCCCATCTAGTGGAGTGGGCTGTCCGTACAGCCCCATCGCGCGTCGTATTGTGCGACCGCA
This sequence comes from Anaerolineae bacterium, assembly GCA_041862415.1. Lineage (GTDB taxonomy): Bacteria > Chloroflexota > Anaerolineae > E26-bin7 > E26-bin7 > E26-bin7. The sequence continues at coordinate 3,900 of JBGVTF010000037.1, forward strand.
ACGGCCAGCCAGCCGTGGAAATGGAAGGCTACAAGACCTACTTTGGTACCGGGTCCGATTGCCCTAGTGTTATAGACGCTTACACGGGTGAGCGCCGGCAGGGGCGGCTGCAGGATGTGGCCAATTTCGCCCGTCTGGCCGATGCTTTGCCTAACATTGATTTCGTCATGTGCATGACCATCGCCCAGGAACTGGACCAGGCCACTTCCGACATCCACCATTTTGAGGCTATGATCAACAATACCTCCAAGCCCATCTGCTTCACGGCCTGGAATGTGGATAACCTCAAGGATACAGTGGAGATTTGCGAGGTGGTGGCTGGCGGTGCCGAGGCTTTCCGCCGCAGTCCCTTTGCTATCCTGTATAGCGAGCCGGTTTCACCGCTGCAACACATCGTCGAGGGCACAACAAAGCTGATGTACGTGGCAGAGAAGGGACTGCCGGTGGTCTACACACCAGGTATGGCCTTTGGGGCAACAGCGCCGGTGACCAGCGCTGGCGGCCTGTTGGTGGCCAATGCGGAGTTGCTCAGCGGGCTGGTCATCGCCCAATTGGCCAGAGAGGGCACACCTTTTGTCTATGGCGGTGGTGTGGCCATCATGGACATGCTCTACATGGGTGTGGTCTATGCTGCACCCGAGTTCCTGGTCAACATGGGGGCGTTGTGTGACATGGCCCGCTACTATCAACTGCCCGTCTTCAGCTTTGGCGGCTGCTCGGATGCCAAAGTTTTCGACCAGCAGGCCAGCCTGGAAGGAACGCTGTGGATCCTGACCACTGCCTTGACCGGCGGCAACATGTCCCACGATGTGGGTTATGTTAACTCCGGCCTCACTGCTTGCATGGAAATGGTGGTGATGAGCGACGAAGTCATCGGTCTGGTGCGTCGCATCATGGGTGGCATAGAAGTCACCGAGGAGACGATGGCCTTGGACGTCATAGACCGGGTTGGCCCTGGTGGTCATTTCCTGGGCGAGGAACACACCCGGCAGCACTTTCGTGAGAACTGGTACCCTACCCTCATCAACCGTACCACCTACGACATCTGGCTGGAGGGTGGTGGTCTGACCTACGGCCAGCGGGCCAAGGCCCGGGTGAGGGAGATCCTGGACAGCCACCAACCACAGCCACTGTCTGACGATGTGCAGGCCGCGGTGCGAGCTATTGTACAACGGGCTGACGCCCGCTGTGAAGCCAGCTAGCTTTGCCATTGCAGATTCCAATAAATATAGGAGCGATAGAGATGTACACTCACAGCAATTTCAAGGTGAACGTAACTCCACAATTCCGTATGTTGAGCGATGACCAAATCGCCGAGTTGCACCAAGGGACTCTGGAAGTCATGCGTCGTACCGGGTTGCAGGTAGAAGAACCGGCGGCGATTGATATCTTTGCCAAGGCTGGCTGCTGGGTGGACGGCAAGCGGGTCCGTTTTCCGGCACATCTGGTAGAGTGGGCCATCGCCGTCACACCGCCTCGGGTGCTACTTTGTGACCGCCTGGGACGGCCAGCCATGGCCCTGCAAGGCGAGCGGGCCTACTTCGGCACCGGTACCGACACCCCCAACGTCGTGGATCCCTATACCGGGAAGCGACGGCTGGCGACGAAACAGGACGTGGCAAACATCAGCCGGGTGGTGGACGCGCTGCCTCACTATTCGTTCGTGTCCAGTTCTGGCATAGCCTCTGACGTGTCCGAGTCCATTTCCGATGTCCATCACTTTGAGGCCATGGTCAGCAACACAGTGAAGCCCATCCTCTTCACCGCCTGGAGCCTGGATAACCTGAAAGACATCATTGAGATGGCCGAGGTCGTCGCTGGTGGTCCCGAAGCGCTCCAGTGCAATCCCTTCTGTGTGTTGTACAGCGAACCCATCTCGCCGCTGACCTTGGGCTTGGAGGCAACCCAAAAACTGATGTATATGGCCGAGAAGGGCCTGCCCACCGTTTTTACTCCCGGACTCCTGACCGGAGCCAGCGGACCGGTCACGATCGCAGGGGGATTGGTGCAGGGCAATGCCGAGATGTTGGCCGGCTTTGTCCTGGCTCAGCTTATCCGAGAGGGCACTCCGCTGGTCTACGGCGGTGGCCTAGTGCCTATAGACATGCTGACCACCCTCATGGCTTACGGTGCGCCCGAGTTCATGATGGGCGTTTGCGCCCTGAAGGATATGGCTCGCTACTACAAGTTGCCCATGTTCCACTTTGCCGGCTGTTCGGATGCCAAAACCTTCGACCAGCAGGCTACCATTGAAGGCTCGCTGTGGGTAATGATCGCTGCCCTCAACGGTGGCAACCTGGTCCATGACATGGGCTACATTGACAACGGTCTGACCACCAGCTATCAGCAATTGGTTGTTATGGATGAAGTGGTGGGCATGGTGGCCCGCATCATGGAAGGCATCGAGGTCAGCGAAGAGACCATGGCCCTGGACGTCATAGACCAGGTTGGCCCCGGCGGCCATTTCCTGGGCGAGAAACACACCCGGCATCATTTCCGAGAGAACTGGTATCCCACCTTGCTGGATCGCACTAGCTACGAGACATGGGTTGAGAATGGAAGCCTGACCCTTGGCGACCGGGCTGCAGCCCGCGCCCAGGAGTTGCTGGAAACGCACCAGCCCGAACCGCTGTCTCCGGAGATAGCAGAGCTTCTGGCGGCTATCGTCGCCCGAGCCGAAGAGCGAGCGAGGGAGTCATAGGATTCTCCTGAATCAAATAGCATCTCAATCTGAATGGAGGCAAAATCAAAATGAACGAGATTCTGGACCGAATCTCCAGAGCCGTCATCGAGGGAGACCCTGATAACATCGGTACGCTGACAGAGTTGGCCTTGTCCAAGGGCCTGACTCCCGAGGACATCCTGAGCAAAGGTCTGATGCCGGGCATGGACTATGTGGGCAATGAGTTCCGCCAGGCGAAAATGTTCGTGCCCGACGTGATCTTCGCTGCTCGTGCCATGCAGGCTTCTATGGACGTCCTCACGCCACTGCTGGCTGAAGCAGGAGCCGAGAGGGCGGGCAAGGTGGTCATGGGCACTGTGCAGGGCGACCTGCATGACATTGGCAAGAATCTGGTGTGCATCATGATGGAAGGTGCCGGCTTTGAGGTCGTTGATCTGGGCAAGGACGTCGCCCCCGAAGCCTTTGTCGAAGCGGTGAAGGAAGAAAAGCCGGACATCGTAGGCATGTCGGCCATGTTGACCACCACCATGCCCACCATGGACCGCACCATTGAGGCGTTGGAAGAGGCGGGCCTGCGCGACAGCGTCAAGATTATGGTCGGCGGCGTGACGGTGACCTCGGACTTTGCCCAGCAGATCGGGGCCGATGGTTATGCCTCCAATGCCCCGGCCGCAGCCGACATGGCGAAGCAGATCGTGGGCATCCAGTAGTATTTATTCCAGAACTCGAGCGAGCAAAGTGCGTCAACAATGCCGCCTGGGGCGACGTAGCTGATAGGTCCCAGGAGGTATCCAAATCCCGGCGCACCTTAGCGCCGGGATTTTTGGTGTGAGCCATCCTTGTTGGCATCAAACGTGGAAAACCCCGGCTACTATTTTCAAAGCCGGGGCTTCTGAGAGTGGGCTTTACCTTTATGTTTACCAATGCACTCGGGGGTTATCTGCTGAAAGTAACCGTTCAGGTGGTCTCCAGTTGGGTCGCCGCCGTTTCATGAACTCGCACAGAGACTAATACAAAAACATCGGCTTGCCATGAGCGTGCCAGACCTTGGGCCGGTACTCTTCGACGTCGTACAGGGCACGCACGTCTACAGTCTTGACCCCCAGCAATGGCGCCTCCGCCGTCACGTCAGTGTAACGCCCTAACTGCAGCGCCACCATGCGCCCGAATTTCTTCTGCTCGATCAGGTCCATCGCCGTGTTGGCATAGTTGACGGCGACCATGACGTCCAAAGCATCCGGTTCCCCAGAGCGCATCAGGTAAGCGACTTCCTGAATCAACGTCGTTTCGCCGGTTATCTCCTGCAACCTGGTAGCAGTCACAGCACCGATGCCGCCAAGCTTTTTGTGTCCATAGGGGTCAACCTCGTCCTCCTTATGGACAATTTCCTCGCCTACGATCCGAGCCCCTTCGGAGATCGTCATCATGGCGTAATTGCTGGGGTTGGCGCGTTTGTCTAGCATCAGCAAATCGGCCAGTTTCTCGATGTCGAAGGGAACCTCGGAGATGATGGCCCGATCTACGCCGGCCAGGTATGCGGAGATGAGCGAGGTCTCCCCACAGTGGCGACCAAATAGTTCGATGATACCAATGCGTTCGTGAGAGCCAGCAGTGCTGCGCAATTGATGAATGAAACGGACACTGCGGGTGACCGCAGTCGAAAAGCCGATGCAGTAATCAGTCCCAAAGACGTCGTTGTCCATTGTCTTGGGGATAGATACAATCGGGAATCCTTCACGGTGAAGCCGTGCGGCATATCCCAGTGTGTCCTCACCACCGATGGGGATCAGCACATCAATTTTCATGTGCTCCAGGTTCTTGAGCACATGAGGGGTAAAATCCAAAAACCCCTCCTCGTCGGGCTCTTGTTCCTCCGGTTTCAAGAAGGCGGGTGCTTTGTCCGGCCGTATGCGGCTTGGGTTGGTGCGTGACGTATGCAAGAAGGTGCCGCCGGTCCGGTCAATGGTGCGCGTGTTGGTCTTGTTCAGAGGTTTGATGAAACGCTCGTGAGTTTCCGGGTCGTCCGGATTGTAGTGCAGCAAACCCATCCAACCACGCCGAACGCCGATTATTTCGTGGCCTTCACTCTCGCCCCGGTAGGCCACTGTCTTAATGGCAGGGTTCAAGCCGGGGACGTCCCCTCCGCCGGTTAGAATTCCAATTCTCATGAAACTCCTCCTCCTGCACGTCATGACCCAGATGTCAAAAAGGGCCAGACTTTTCTTTACCCTATCCAATTCCGGTCAGGTCGCATCTTATTCCTCAGCGCCTCCGATATCCACACTACGATGCTGAGTAGGGGAGCTGACGAACCCGCTGCTGGAGTCAATGCGGCCGTTGCTCTTGAAAAGGCGGATCTTCTCCCGCACTGCTTCTTTGACATTTTCGCGAGAGATGCTCAGGTATTTGCGCGGATCCACTTCATTAGAATGCTTCTCAAAACCCTCTCTCATTCCTCGCACAAAAGCCTGATTCAGGTAAGTCGCCACGTTGACCTTGCAGATGCCATGCTCAATAGCTTCAGCCACGCTCTCGTGCTTGACGCCTGATGAGCCGTGCAAGACCAACGGCACGCCGGCCTTCTGACGGATGGCCTCGATACGAGAGACGTCCAGGGTGGCCTCGCGTGACTTCATGGCATGGACCGAGCCGACAGCCACAGCCAGAGAATCGGCTCCAGTCCGCTCGATGAACTCTTTAGCCTGGTCGGGGTCAGTCATGGCCGCTTCCACTTCCTCGGGCGTCACGCCGTCCTTGGCCTGAAGTACGCGGCCCAACTCTGTCTCGACAGGGATACCGGCGATGTGGGCGATCTCACAGACCCTCTTGCTGATAGCCACGTTTTCTTCGTAAGGCAGCTTAGAGCCATCGAACATTAGCGAGGTGAAGCCCGCGCGTAGACAGCGGACGTTTTGGTCAAAGTCGGTGCCGTGGTCCAGGTGTAAGATAACGGGTACATCAGCCAGGCTGGCTGCGATCTCGACCAGGCCAGCCGCGTAGGTCAGTCCCGTGTAACGGATGGCCCCCTGGCTCACCTGCAAGATGACCGGCGCTCTTTCCTCTTGAGCGGTCTCGACGATGGCCTGCACCATTTCCATGTTACTGGCGTTGAAAGCGCCCACAGCGAACCTCTCTGCCAGGGCTCGTTCCAGCATCTCTTTGCTTGTCACCAGTGGCATCTTTGCCTCTCAACTACAGTGCTTTTACCACTATTGCGGTGCAGGTCGCTGGTCTCACTCTAACGCCCATCGCTTGGTGAGCGACGTACACGGATGATCAATACGTCCGCTGGAATATCACATCATACGAGAAGTGATAGAGAGAATTGGCTTGCACGTTACCGGTTGTAGGGCACGTTTGATTCTCATCTATATCCACGGTTATGCCTTCAGCCACCTGGCTGCGAGCGCCCAGCACTCTGACAGAGTAGGTGCCGTGGTACATGGGGAAATCAACGAATCCCAGTCCTTTGTCCGGCTTGTGACCAGTCTCGATCTCGGCCGAGCCTCCTCCCCATGCAACCTCCAGTTTCACGTCCGGCAGGCCATTGCCTTGGGCATCAACTACGTTGACCAGGATATGGTGTCCCCCCTCGTTCTCACAGGGTTCCAGGCGTCGAGGGGATCCCTCCACCAGGACGAAATCGTAAGCTGGGGCGGGGGTAGGCGTCGGCGGTTCCGGCGTCGGGGTGTCCGTGGGCACCGCCGGGAGAGGTGTGTTGATAGGTGCCGGTATAGGTGTATCTGTGGGTGGCACCGGCGTTGGGGTGTCAGTAGGGATAATGGCTATCGGCTGGGGTGTAGGCGTAGGAGGTACGGGGGTGTCGGTCGGCATCATCAAGATGGCTGTCGGCGCAGACGGGGAGGTCGGAGTGAAAGTAGGCGTGGCTGTCGGCGTCTGCAAGAAAGCCAGAGCTCCCTCGCCGAGAGAATCAGATGGGAAGGCCGAAATGACCGTCGCTGGAGCGCTGATACCGCAAAGCCAGACGAAGAGTAGAAACACACTTACCAGGCGCAACTTGGCTCCCAAGCTCCGCAAAGCAAACCAGGCAGCCGTATTCCCGAGACCTTGTCGTAGAGTTGGCCCAGGCAACAGCCGAGGCGTTTGCCTGACCCTGGGTCTCGCTGCCCGTGCGGCAAGGGCCACTTCCCTACCGGTTCTCGGCCTTGCCTGGGTTGGCGCAACTCTAGTTCCAGCAGCCACCCCTGCCAGCTCTCCTGTCAGATACTCGCCAGCTCGCCTCAGCCGCTGGCTGAGCACGCGGCCAACGGTGACGGCCAGGGTGGGATACTTGAGGACCAACTCATCGAAATCAGGCTGATATAGAGCCAGGAGATCCACATCGGTCACAGCCCGCACGGTGGCCGAGCGAGGACTACCGGTCAAAAGGGCCATCTCACCAAAGAAATCGCCTTCCCCCAGGACAGCCAAGATCCTGCTGTGGCCATCTGTTCTGCTCAGAACCTCCACCCGGCCCCACTCGATGAGGTACATGACATCGCCAGGCGCGCCCTCAGTGAGGATCACCTCCCCCGATCTGTATTTTACCGGCCGGAGCCTGGCCGAGACGTCTTCCAGTTGCTTGCTGGAAAGGCCCACAAGGAGGGACATCCTTCTCAAATGTCTCTCCACAAAGCGTTGGTCGGCCTGAGCCAGACGTTCGCTGAGCGTCCGGCTGAGAGCCAGGCTGATAGCCGGATATTGGACCAACAGTCCGTCGAAATCGGATCGGTACAACATCCAGAGGTTAGTATTGGTCTCTGCCCGCGCTGCAGAAGAACGACTTTTACCCGTCAGGAGGGCCATCTCACCGAAGAAATCGCCTGCTTGCAGGTGAGCGAAAACCTCTCTCTCACTCTCAGCGTCGGAAACAATCCTGACCTGGCCTGACTCAATGATGTAGAGAGCATTGCCAGGTGTCCCTTCGGCATAGACCAATTCATCTTTAGGAACGTGCCGCAGGAGCAGCCGCTTTGAGAGGCCTTGTTGGGCATCTCTGGGCAGATCGGCAAAGAGGGGTACCCCTTTCAAGTGTTCCGCAGCCAGAGCCTGATCATCAGGGCTGAGGTGAGCTCTCAGCCGTGAACTGAGGGCCACTCTGATGGCGGGATAGTCACCGGTTAGCTCCCAAAAATCCTTACGCGACAGTGCCCACAGCGTAGTCTCAGTTATCGCCTGAGCAGACTCAGCATAGGGTCTGCCTGTCAACAATCCCATCTCACCGAAAATGGCTCCCGCATCAAGTTCTACAAAGGATACCTCTTCTCCAGAAGCGGTGGGGATGATCTTGACTCGCCCTGACTCGATGATGTATAAAGCTTCGGCGCTTTCTTCGCTTCGGTAGATCACGTCGCCTCGCCGGCGCTCTTCAACCGTCAATCGCGTAGCGATGGCCAGCAATTCTTCCTCGGAAAGATCAGCAAAGGCAGTGATTCCCCTTAAGGATTTCTCCACCAGGTAGTAGTTGAGCTGAGCGATCCGCGAGCCAAAGGTCAGGCTCAATTTGACGCCGATTTTGGGCTCTTCAGCGATCAACTTCTCCAAATTCTGGTCGGAAAGAGCCCACAGGCTAACGTTGGTGGCAGCCAGGGTTCCCGTGGAACGAGGTCGCCCCATGAACAGGTCCGCCTCGCCCAACAGGCTACCGGGTCCCATGCTGGCCAGGACCGTGGATTCAGCAGTAGTAATCTTGACCCATCCTGACTTGATGAGGTACAAAACATCACTGGTGTCACCCTTCTCGAAGATGGTCTGGCCCTCACGGTACCGGACAAGACGCATCCTCTCCGAGACTTTTTTCTGCTCCTCTTCAGAAAGGTCTGCGAAGAGGACAGCGTTCTTTACATATTTTAATTTCACTCTACTCTCTAACCTCCATTAGTGTTGAAGAGAGCCTCTTTAATGAGTGCATTAGCTCCCACGCTGGAACACGAGTCGCCAGGAAGAGGACACAGGCTGCTCGGTTTGGGGACAATCGGCCGCCGAAAACTCTGTATTGAGCCCTTCAATGCTCTCAGCCCCAGCAATAGCCAGATTATACATTATTCCCTGTTGCATTGCAAAATCGGCGTAGCCGGGGTCTTCTTCAGGCTTCAGACCCGTGAAAAAATCATCTTCGCCCTCTTGCCAGGAGACTCTGATCCTAACATTAGAGAGGCCCTGCTCCTCCTCGTCTCTGACGTAGACCAGGATGCGACCGCCGCCTTGGCCCTCGCAGAAGCGACGCTTCTCCAACAACTGAAACACGGCCTCAGGCGTGGTTGTGGCCCGAGGCAGCCCGGCCGTCGCGAACGGTGTAGACGTGGGCACCATCGGGGGCGGTGGCCCCAGGGCAACGGAGGGTCCCTCCGGGGTAAAAGTCGGGAACGGCGTGGGCGTGGCAATGTAGACCAACATGGCACTGGTACTGACACCAAGGGCATCAGCCAGTTTGGCCAGACTCCGCGTTTCCTCTACGTCCTGACCTTCCCGCAAAGATCTCTCCGCCAGTCCTGCCACCACAGAGCCGGTGTCCTTCTCCTCAAGCTTGGCCAGGCGGGCCTCAGCTCTGCCTAGGTCTCCATCAACCGCGTAGGCGGCTCCGACCAGGACGATGTAATCCTCCTTGTGCTCCGGCCGCAGGTCAACAGGATCAGTATTGTAATACTTCACTGGCCAGACCACCCAGGTCAGCGTCAGACCTAGGGCCAGTCCTGTTGCCACCCCCACAAAAAGTGCTATCAGCAAAGCCCCAGTCCCACGGTGGGTAGTCATCTCTTCACCGTTCGCTGGAACACGAGGCGGAAAGCAGTGTGCTCTGCGTCTCCCTTTACTGTACCGAGCCCCAAGCCCACTACTCTGTCGCTCAAGCCTTCAACATGGCACGTGTAGGACCCTAGCGTGCCATACATGGGAAAAGTGACGCCATAGTCAGTACCAGCTTTGTATTCGGTGACCAAGATAGTCCGGCCACCGTTGTCAACGAAGACTCGCTGGCCAGGCAGTGGCTTTCCGGTTTCGTCAATTGTACTAAGGTATATATAAGGTCCGTACCCGCTTTCATCCGGGCTATGCCACTCGGCCACGACCAGCCGCCAATAGGTTTGGCCGGGCTCAGCCGCCGCCGGTTCTAAGCGAACCGGAGGATACAGCCAGGTATCCAACCGACCATCCCACCGCAGGGGATGCAAAGTGGGAACGGGCGTGGGCGGCACCGGAGTCGGGGTGGACGTCGGCAGGGCGGCAGGCGTCGCTGTAAGACTCGCTGTTGGCCCCGGCGTCGCAGTGGATGTGGTAGTGGGTAGCGGTGTGTTGGTCGCCGTCGGCACAGATGTAGGTGTATGGGTGGGAGTAACCACGTAGGCCAGAATCGCTTCGTCGCCAGCACCCAAAGCATAGGCCAACGTGGCCAGGTCCTGGGTCACCTCCAAACCTCTGTCTCCCTTGATGTACTTGGTGGCCAGATTGGCCACCAAGTGGGCCGTGTCCTCCTCATTCAATCTGGCCAGCCGCTCCTCGGCCCTGGCCAGGTCGCCCTCCAGAGCATACAGAGCGCTGACCAGCACGATATAATCCTCTCCGCGCTGCTCCTCCAACTCGGTGAGAGCTACCGCGTAGTCCTTTGTGGGTTGGGCGTAACGTCCCAGCCACAAGCCTGCGAGGAGGCCAATGGCCACTCCTGTCAACACCCCCACCCAAACCTTACCCCAGCGGTCCCCTGTCATCTTTCACCAACCTGTCGAATCGTTCTCTCACCATTGCCGCTGGAAGACAACTTCATAGGAATAATGTCCCCAGCACAGATGGCCAGGGCCTATATCTCGCAGTTCAGCACACTCTGCTGCGGTTCTGTCTAAGCAGTATCCTCCCGCTATCAGATCATCCAACGTCGGGCGATACGAGTCCAATGTCCGAGTTCGCTCGCTACTGTATCCACGTCCCGATGTGTCTCTCACAACCTTCACCCGATACGAACCATACATTGGGAAGTCTGCTTTGCCTGGTCCTTTCTTGCCCGTTACAATCTCTTGCTCCCCCCCTGACCAAGAGACTATTAAGACAACTCCATCCAATAGTGTACCATTGATATCCTGCGCGGTGAGATACATTGTATGGTTATACCCACAACCCTGACTATCGCCTCCGTTCTCAACATTGCTAAACATGCGCTGCTTCACGACCTTAAAGTCCACACCGGCTGTGGACGGTGCAGTGACCGGCGGTGCCGAGGGTTGTTGGGACGCCGGGGTGGCCGTAGGAAGGCGAGGCTTAGGGGTGGGCGGACGCGGCGTGGGAGTAGCCGTGGGTGGCTGGGGCGTAAAGGTTGGTGTGGGTGGAGGAGACGTCGGCGTATCGGTCGGCGTTGGTGTGGCAGTGCACGTGGACGTCGGCGTCCAGGTCGGTGTATTGGTCACTGTTGACGTGGGAGTCGGCGTGGGGGTGGCGATGTAATCTAACATAGCACTATCACTGCTCCCCAGCGCATCGGCCAACTGAACTAGATTGCGGATATCCACCAGACCAGCCCCAATGCTCATGTAGCGACTCGCCAAGTCTGCCACTACCTGACCGACCTCATCCGCTTCAAGTTTGGCCAAACGAGCCTCCGCTTTTTCAAGATCACGGTCAAGAGCATAGGCCGCACTGACCATAACCACGTAATCGTCCCTGTGTTCCGGCCTTAAATCAACGAGGTCGGTGTCGGTATACTGTACCGGCCAGATCACCCAGCCTACCAGAGCGCCGAAAAGCAGGCCGACCACGGTTCCCGCCAGCAATGCTACAAACAGGATCTTGTGATCGTAGTCACTCATCACCAACTCCGATCTTAGAAACGACGGGCTATCTCCTCCCCCCTTTCTCAAAGAGAACTTACAAGGGTCAGCAGGGCTTGGGGCCCTGCTGTCAACGCTGTCAATAGAGCCCGAGCGCGTCCCTCAGGGAAAGCTCGGTGCCCATTTCCAGATACCTGTGGTGCCGAAGGTGGGAGTCGAACCCACATGAGGTTGACCCTCAAAGGTTTTTGAGACCTCCGCGTCTGCCATTCCGCCACTTCGGCTTGTTAAAAGTATAAACTAAAACAGGCATTTAGTCAAATCAGGATAACCGTCCCAGTTTGGCCCCTTAGGAGCCCGCCGTTGTCAAGGGACGTCAGCGGGCTCTTTCTGCAAAGCGGCGATGGCGAAAGTGCTCTCTACTTCTTCTCTGAGGTGATGAAAGTGTCCAGGTCCCGCCAGATGATCTCCAGTTCATTTATGGCTACAAAGGGGCGTTCCTCGATAGCCGTATCGGCCGCGTCCAGCCGTTCCTGGATGGCGATCAGGGCTTCGGCCTCGGGTTCGGGGCTGAGGACGATGACTCGTTCCAGGTTGGCACCGGCCAGAGCCAATGCCTGGCGAGCATTGCCAGCGTTGTCCTCCAATAGATGGAGGCGGGCTTTGAGAATCTCCCCCCAGGCCTGCAGGAGGATGAGCCGCCGCTCAAAGGCAATGACCACCTGGTTGGGGTCGGCTATGTCGGCCTGCAGAGCATCCAACTCACCGTAGAGGGCCTCGACGTCGTCTCCAAGCTGACCTGTCGCTTCCTGAGCGCTATCCAGAGCGGTCTGCAACCCGCTCAGCGTTTCCCCCTGGGTGATCAGGACCTCATCCATTCGTCCCATGTCCACTTCCAGAGCGGCGATGCGTTCTCTCTGGGCCGCCAGATCGCTCTCCAGTGCAGAGATCCGCTGACCCTGCTCGGTCAGTTCGGTGTTCCAGTTGGCGCGGGTGTTTCCAAGATCTCGTTGTAGCATCTCGATTCGCGCTGCGCTGTCCTGCACCGGGATGACCAGTCGCCAATAGACCCAGGGCGCACCATAATAGATTCCCACCCCGATGAGGATGGCGATAACGACGACGAAGATGAGGCGCAGTAGCACAGCCAAAAAACGAGCGATGGCCCGCCCAAGACGGTTCCAGCAACCGGGCTGTTGTGTTTCTACATTTGTATCCATTAGACAATCCCTCCTCACTTGCCAGGTGTAGGCGTCGCACGCGGCGTGCGAGTTGGTCGGGGCGTGGCCGTTGGTGTGGGCGTTGGTGTGGGCGTAGGAGGTGGGCCCTGAAACTCGAAGAGTAGGTCCCGCAGGCCATCCAGGAAGGCGTTGAAACGGTCGGCCGCCGCACGTACCGTAGCGATGTCCTCGTCCAAGGCGTCAGCTCTCGCATCCAGGGTCACGATGTCTGTCTGGGCCTCAGCTAAGCCGCTGTCCAGGTCCTCGACGTCCCGCTCGACGTCGTCCAGCCGGCCGGTCAAGCCCTCTAAGGCGTCCAGTCGCTCACGCAGACCGTCCAGGTCAGTCTGAAGAGCCTCGGCTTCGCGACTCAGCCGGTCGGCCTCGGCGCGGAGTTCCACCACAGCTGCCCTCTGGTTGAGGTCCAATGTGCCGTTGATCCCACCGATGACCAGCAGAGCCAGAATGGCGCCCATAACCGCCCCTATGAGGGAGGCGGCTGCCAACCAGGTGAAACCCCCGCGCCAGGCGGAGGGAGCAGGTGGTGGCGCGACCGCCGGTGGCCTCACTTCGGGTGGCACCTCGCGGAGAGGTGGCGGTTCCCTGGGCGGTGGCTTCTCTACCTCGGCTCGCTCTTCTTTGACCGGGGGCTCCGGTTCGGTGGGCGGCGGTGGTTCTTCTCCCTCGGCAGGTGGCTTTTCCCCCTCGCCAGGCGGTGTCCCCAGCAAAGCGGTGCTGACGGCCTCGATCTCCGCTTTCATGGTGTGAATCCTTTCCTCGACTTCCCCTATCGTGGGCCGCGGTTCGCCCTCCTCCACCGGTGGTTGTGCCACCGGGCTGACGGTCAACCGGTCAGCCAGGCGGCGATAGGTCTCCCTGGCGACGCCGGGCACAGCCATGAGTTCCTCCGGTTCCTCGAAGGAACGCACCGTCTCACGGTACTCGATGATGCGTTTGGCCATTCTGGGCCCGACGCCGGGCAGTTGGGCCAGTTCGTCGGCGCTGGCTGTGTTCAGGTTCACCTTTGGGACAGCCAGAGGCTCTCCTTCCGGCGGGCCGATGGGCACCTCTCGTTGTTTTCCTGTTTTCTGCTCGTTCATGTTCACCCCCTTTTAAATCCATTGAGCATCCGGTGACAATCGTTGCTCTCCTACCTCCAGCCTCGCAGGCTGCTCATGATACGACGAGTGGTGGAGATGCCTGCTGGCTCGTACCGTCGCACCATCAGTACCGAACAGGGGGCACGGTCAGCCACTGCGTCGGGCAACGCTCCTACAAGAAGGCTCTTGATCGGCCACTCCTCGGAAGCGCCGATGACCAGCAGGTCATGCTCCCCCTCCTGGGCCTCGCGCACGATACCCTCAATGATCGTCTCATGGACCTGAACACGGACCGAGATGCTGGGCGCGGCCTCACCCAGCACGTCCCTGATTACATGTTGCAGCCCACGCATCTCCACTTCCACGTCCAGATCCTCGCTGGGGCGCAACACGCGGAGCACCGTCAGTGCTGCCTCGTCTCCCTGGGCGATCTGTGAAGCCAGGCGCAGCCCCAGTCGAGCATGCGGCCCCCCGCCGATGGGTACTAATACACGCTTGACCTGTCTCAGTCCTCGCGCACGCAGCACGGCCACGTCGCACTGGGCTTCCTCCAGTATTCGCTTGGTCGGGCTGCCGTAAATTCGGCTCGCCGACAGGACCCCGCGCCAGCTCATCAGAATCAGTCCTACCGCCGGGCGGGTCTCGACCACGGCCATGACACCCGAGTCCAGGCCGTGCCCGGCACGGCGGAGGGTGCGCACCGGCACCCCTCTGGCCGCCGCCTGGGCGACCATCTGCGTCAGTGCGTATTCCCGAGTCCCCTGCTGCGGCAGCCGTGTCTGGGCCAGTTCTAATGGCGCTTGGATAGGCACCACTTTTATGTCAAGAAGAGTGATCAGCAATTGCTCGTCGGCCAGGGCCAGTGCCGTGGCCAGTTCCAGCAGCGAGGCGGGATCAGAGTCCTCAAACAGTGGGATCAGCACCTCGTTCTTCTCGCCCAGCACCGCCGCTTCAGCCGCTTCGATCACTCCCTCCAGGGGGCGCTCTCGTTCCCATAGCGGTCCGATTTCCCCGGTCACGACGGCCTGTTTGCGAACCCAGACGTTGTACCAAAGCAGGCTAAGTGCCACCAGCCCGATCCCCGCCGCACGCGAGAAGGGGTCCATCGTCAGGATGACGCTCAGGCAGAGCAGTCCAGTCACCACTGGTAACACCGGATAGAGCGGCGTGCGGAATGACGGCCGGTACCAGCGACGCCTTGCGCCGCGCATGACGATGACCGAAGTACACAGCAGAGCGTAGGAGACCATAAACAGCGCGCTGGAGATCTCGGCCAGCGTCTCAGCCTGGCCCGTCATGGCCAGCAGTGTGCCCAGCCCACCAGTGAAAAGGATTGCGTGCGAGGGGGTGTTGAGCCTGGGGTGAGCGTAACTGAACCAACCCGGCAGAACCCGATCCCGCCCCATGCCGTAACTGATGCGCGAGGAGGCCATAATCGCCGCGTTGGCCGAGGAGAGTGTTGCCAGCAGTGCTGCGACCAGCATGACTGTTTCCCCAGCAGGACCGGCCGCGCGGTTAGCTGCCTGAATGAGCAGGCCCTTCTGGTGGTCAATCTCTGCTGGCACAACCAGGCCGATAGCGACGAAAAGGATCAGCGCATAAAGAGCGATGGCGATAACCACTGAGCCCACAATCGCCAGTGGCAGGTTGCGGCTGGGGTTTTTGATCTCTTCAGCCATAGTGGAGACTTTCTCGAAACCGGTGAAGGAAACAATGATCAGTCCGATCACGCTCACTACCGTCCCCCAACCGTGTAAGGCAAATGGTTCGCGCAGCGCAATGCCGGTTCGGAGTGTCCCAAGGATGACGAAGAGGGCCAAGATCGCCACCAGCACGATAACCACCATGTGCTGCACACCGCCGGAGAACTTGGCGCCCCGGTAGTTGAGCCAGGTAAACAGAAGACCCAAGGCGATCGCCCCGATCCAGGGAGGGATGGGGATGAACAGGGCCAGATACTGACCAAAGGCGATGAGGTAGAAACCAGTAGCGAAGGTAAGTCCCAGCCAGTTGGCGGGGCCCACGACCGAGCCAGCTAAAGGTCCCAGCGCCTGTGTGATGAAGGTGTAACTCCCACCGGCCCGGGGCATGCCCGTCGCCAGTTCGGAGACGACCATTGCCACTGGCAGGCAGATCAACCCGGCGATCACGTAAGAGAGGGCAGCGGCTTGTCCAATGCGTTCGGCGGCGATGCCAGAGAGCACGAAAATACCCGCGCCGATCATGGTGCCCAGGCCGACGGCCAGCCCCTCTTTTAGGCCTAACTCGCGAATCAGTTCTCCTTTTTTCTCGTCCATATTTTTATGTTCCTTTTCTGCTTGGATACGTGCTTTGCCCCGGGTGGGGAATAGCTGCCGGAGAGGTCGCAACGGCTGATTTCCCCAGGCGGGGTGTGACTTGAAAGTCTCTGGGCACGTCTATCTCGTACCCCACCCGCGCGAAACGTCCCCACAGCTCCTACCTTTCCCGCGAGCGGATGACCGGGAGGACGATCACTTCTAGCTGCACCAGGTGATCCAGATGTCCGCTCAGTAGCGCCTCCAGATCCTCTACCGTTTCCTGGTCCAAGGGCTGGGTGGCATGCACCGTTGCCACGACCAGCAGGTCGGCCTTTCTTCGCTCCATCTCCAGAGTTACAAGCCGGCCGCCCTCATCCTCCACATACTGGCTGAGGATCTCCCGGACCGTCTGTTCCTCGGCTGTGTCTCGAATGACGCCTCTCATGATGATCCCCAGAGGGATGGCAATCACCAGCATTAGGATGATGAAGCCGATCAGCCTGCGCGAGACCTGCCGTTGTGCCTCTGGCTGCCGGATCTGGGGGCGGATGCCCAGCAGCATGAAGACGAGCACCCCGGCCAGGCTGATGGCCGCAATGTTGGCGGTGAAAAGCAGGAAGGCGCCACCAGCCACCCGTGCATCTCCTAACGATAACCCCAGACCCACTACCCCCAGGGGAGGCATCAGCGCGGCAGCGATGGCCACCCCGGGTAGAGCGGCGCTCACATCCTTACGGGCCAGAGCATATGCTCCGGCTGTCCCTGAGGCCAGGGCCACGGCCAGATCGAGTAAGGTGGGCTGGGTGCGGGCCACAATCTCGCCAGTTAGCTCCTTGAAGGGCGACAGGACACCGATGAAAGCGGCAATGATGACAGCCAGCGCCACCCCCTTGAACACCGCCTCGATGGAGAGCCATAGCAGTCGCACATCACTCAGCACCAGTCCCAGCGAAAAGGCAAAGATGGGCGACATCAACGGGGCAACCAGCATGGCCCCAATGACCACCGCTACACTGTTCAGCAACAGGCCCAAGGTGGCGATGATGCATGACAGGACGATCAGCACAAAATAGTTGACGCCCGGCTGTGCACCTTGGCTTATCTCTTGGCGCACATCCCATTGTTCCTCTATGGTCAGGGCTGGGAAGAGGTTGAGCACCCCGCGTAACAGTTTGCGGATCCACAGTTCGGTCAGCCCGCCGTATTCTCTGACCATGATCACCGTCTCGGGCACGCGGGCGGCGATTTGCGGTGATATACTGCCAGAGACGAACCGGTCGAACAGAGCTTCCTCAGAGGCCCCCAGCAGCACCAGGTCGTACCCCGCGGCCTCCTCGACGATCCCCTCTATTACGTTGTCGGCGATGATCACCTTTTGCTCCGGCGGACGGCTGAACTCCAGGCCCGCCAGCGTCTGAGCGATGCGCTGCCGGTTCTCCTCCATCTGCTCGGGTGTGGCCTGTCCTAGCTGCACGTAGAGCGCGGTCACTTGAGAGTCGTAGCTCTCCGACAGAAGCATAGCCAGCCGCGCAGCCTTGGCAGCGTTGGGACCGCCAGCCGTGGGCACCAGGATTTTGTCAACTTGCTCCCACTCGTGTCCTTTGACGACCGCAACGTCGCATGGCGCATCACGGATGACGGCGTCAATGATCGGCCCCATTGAAGGGCCAAAAGAGCGGGAGTCACCTCGCCAGTCCAGCACGATCAGGTCCACACTCTCCTCATCAGCCGTGTCGAGGATGCCCTGGGTCACGCTGCGGGCCACTCGGGTCATAGGATGAAGGGCGAACCCCTCCTCGTTCGCCTGGGCCATGGCTCGTTCTAACAGGGTCCGGCTGGCTCGTGCTCGAAGGTGGCCTGCTTCCAAAGGCACCTGGTCGGGCACGACCACGACCTGCAATGCCAGCACTTGGCCAGCTTGCTGTTGGGCCAGCGCACCAGCCAGGCGCAACAGCGTGCCGGCTGTGGCCGGGTTGGCAATAGCCACCAGCACGCGATAGCCCACCTCGGCTCGTTCTTCGGGCGGTGGTTTGAAGACGGTGATTCCCTCCTGGGCCTCGATGTGATGGCCCCGCGCGTATAGCAGGTAAATAAGAGTTCCCGCCCCCAGGCAGCCAGCCGCCCAGGCCAGATAAACCGGCCCCCACA
>JBGVTF010000038.1:0-2838 GCA_041862415.1 Anaerolineae bacterium
GTCGTCTGCAAGCCACCCAGGTGGAGAACCTACGGGTCCTGACCAGTGGGCCGCTGCCTCCCAACCCTTCGGAGCTGTTAGGGTCGCAGAAAATGAAGAGCCTCATCGAGAGCCTGAAGGGGAAAGCCGACGTCGTCCTCCTCGACAGCCCGCCATCCCTGGTCGTCACCGACGCTGCGGTATTGGCCGGGCAGGTGGACGGTGTGCTTCTGGTAGCCGACGCGGGAAAAACGCGGCGGGAGATGGCCCAGCGGGCTAAGGAGGATCTGATCAAGGTAGGAGCCAATGTGTTGGGCGCAGTGCTGAACAAACTCTCGCCGCGTGGGGCCGGCTACTACTACTACTATTATTACTACTCGCGAGACGGTGACGGCCGAAAGGGGCGCAAGAAAGGAAAAGAAGCTTGCTGAGCAGGATCCCGGGCTTGAAACGCCTTGGGCGTCGGAGTTAGAGATGAGGTGCGAGTCGTCTGGCTCGGCCAGGCACGCCAAGCTGATTGACCTGGCCTGCATCCTTCTCCTTCTGGCTTTCTTGGCCTTTGGCTACATCAAATTCAGGCGGATTGCAGGCCACCTAGCTTCGGTTCAGGAGCATCTATCCAAGATTCAGAGAACGAGCAGGGCTGATACCTCGGCCGTTCTGCAATTGGAGAATCTGCAAAGCATCGAGGGAGAACTGGCCCAGGCGGAAGCTGACCTGAGAGCCGTCGAAGGTGAGCTCGGGCCCCTGCTGGCTTTGAGCCCCCATCTGGGCTGGCTACCTCTGGTGGGGGAGGATCTGAAGGCAGCGCCGCATCTCCTTGACCTGGCTATGGACTGCCTCGGGGCAGGGCGACTGAGCTGCCAGGGGGCCAAGCCGACGGCAAGCCTGCTGGTCGGAAGGTCCCCGGGCACTTTCCTGGCCGAGGGGTTTGATGAGCAGATTCTGACTGTCCTAGTGGATGAGCGGTCCACCTTCCTGGAGGCCCAGGCTCGGCTGGACAGCGCAGCGGCTCATCGGCAAGAGATTGACCAGGCCGCCCTTTCGCCCGGCCTGCGGCGCCGCCTGGATCAACTGGACCGCTATCTGCCACTCCTCCAGGCTGGCGTACAGATGGCGATCTCTGCGCCTGACGCAACTCCTGGCCTGTTGGGCCTGGACAGCCCCAGAACCTATCTGGTCCTGACCCAGAACAACCACGAACTCAGGGCCACGGGGGGCTTTATCACCGCAGTCGGCCTCCTGCGTGTTGACAAGGGCCGGATCAGCACAACCGGTTTCCGCGACAGTTATCTCTTCGATGACCCAACCAGGTCCTACTCCCCACCCCCCGAAGCCCTGACGAGAACCATGCGAGCCGGGGTGTGGGTGTTGAGGGACGCCAACTGGTCACCCGATTTCCCTACCACGGCCAGGGTGGCCGGGGAAATGTACCAACTGGGACAGGGCGTGGCCGTAGATGGGGTCATCGCCGTGGACCTGACGGCCATAGAGTACATCGTCGGCGCCATCGGCCCCATACAAATAGAGGCCTACGGCGAGGAGGTCAGCCAGGAAGACCTGATGGACAAACTCAAGAGCTACTGGGCTTCCCCGCTGGCTCAGGAGGGGCAGTGGTGGAGTCACCGCAAGGATTTCATGGCCGCGCTGGCGGAGAGTGTGTTCACCAAGCTGGAAACTGAATTGGACCATCGCCAGGGGATGAACCTGCTGATAGCCCTCTGGACGAGCCTTGAAGAGAAGCATCTGCTGATCTACGCAGACGACCCAGACACTGAGCGGTTCTTGGCGGAGCACAACTGGGATGGCACTATCCGCCCAGGTGAAGGAGACTACCTCCTCGTGGTGGACACCAACGTGGGGTACAACAAAGTAGACCAAAAGGTGGAGAGGGCGCTCGACTATCAGGTGGTCATCGGCGATGACGGCCGTGCTCGCGGCCAAGTGACGGTCTCCTATGCCAATAAGAGCAGCGTAGCAATGGACAGGTGCCTGCAGGAAACCAAGTTCCAATCCAGCTACGACCAGATGATGGAGGGCTGCTACTGGGATTACCTGCGTCTCTACGTGCCGGAGGGAAGCCACATCACCTGGGCCACCGAGGTCCCCTTGCCCCAGGGGAGCCTTTTGAGCCAGGCTGGTGAGGTCCGGGCAGACGATGGCGGGCCGACGGTCGAACCGCCGGAAGGAGGCAAAGCTGTTTTCTCTCAGTTCTTCGTCGTCGCTCCTGGCCAGCAGCAGGAGATCAACTTTCAATACGATTTGCCCTTTGAGACCCTCCAGGAAGAGGGCAGCGGCCGCTATCAACTGCTCATCCAGAAGCAGCCGGGAACGTTGGCCGTCCCAGTGCACCTGGCCGTGACCCTCCCCACTTCGGCCAGGCTCATAGCCGCCCAGCCGCAGCCGACCAGAGTGCAGGCCAACATCGTAGAGTTCGATACCGTCCTGTCCACCGATCGGCGCTTTGAGCTGGTTTGGCACTGAAGGAGGAAAAATGTCAGCTAACAAGGAGAGAATTCGACACGGGGAATCAATCACAGACAAAGGCTTCCCCTGGCCCTTTGTGCTGGTCAGCCTGATGCTGGTCTCGCTCCTGGGTGCCGGAGGCAGAGCTTGGGCCACGCCGGGCCAGGATCCTCAGCAACAGACGGTGGTCACGCCAGTGTTGTGTTGTCCCACCGTGGAGGCCACTGTAGGTGTGGGAGATGGCCCTCGGGGCATTGCTATCATCGCCACCACCAACCGCATCTATGTAACCAATCACGACAGCAACAGCATATCCATCATTAACGGCGATACCAACACAGCAATTGGCACCATTCATCTTGATTACGGCAGCGGTCCCAGTGGGATCGCCTA
>JBGVTF010000039.1:0-3961 GCA_041862415.1 Anaerolineae bacterium
CACTTTATCGAGACGGTGAATATCCACGAGAGAGCGTCCTCGAAAGAGGCTCGCCAGCGGGCCGCTGATCTGGTGGACAAGCTGGGCATCATCGCCAGCCGTCTGACGGACTATCCCCATCAATTGAGTGGGGGGATGCGCCAGCGAATCATGATCGGCCTGGCTCTGGTGCTGAACTCGGACCTGATCATCGCCGACGAGCCTACCACCTCGCTGGATGTTATCGTCGAGGCTCAAATACTGGAGCTCATGAAGGGGCTGAAGAGGGATTTCAACTTGACCCTGATCCTCATCACCCACAACATGGGCATCGTGGCCGAGTTGGCGGACCGCATCGCAGTGATGTATGCCGGCAAGCTGGTGGAGGTGGCCGAGGCCGTCCCCCTGTACGACAGGCCTCTGCATCCCTACACTCAGGGACTGCTGAAATCCATTCCCAACATCAGCCTGGAGGCACAGAAACTGGAGACCATGCCCGGTTCGCCGCCGGACCTCATCGAACCGCCGACCGGCTGTAATTTTCATCCCCGCTGTCCCTATGCCATGGAGAAATGCTCCAGCGTTGAGCCACCCATGAAAGAGATTGAAAACGGGCACCGGGCGGCCTGTTGGCTATACTGAGTGGCCAACTCCCCATCGCTCATTACACACAAGGGAGGAGTGAGAATGAAGCATTTTCTGGTTCTGTCAGTATTGGTCTGTTTGCTGCTTATCATCTGCAGCGCTATCCTGGTTCCTGGCACGGGGACGGCGGCGCAAGCTGCACAGGCAAGCACGCCAACCCCCAAGGCAAAGCCCGGTTATACCAACTATTCGGGATACTACCGCATGCGGTGCTGGCCTGCCTGCCATACCAAAGACATACCCGAATCCATAAAACCAAAACCTCGTGGCTATACCAACTATTCGGGATACTACCGCATGCGATGCTGGCCTGCCTGCCACACCAAAGATATACCCGAGTCCGTTCAGAAGAGTATGTAAGCACGCCAGGGGGACTAGGGCTAGCCACAATACGGTTTAGATGAGCAATTGGAGTAGAGCCTTTAGGCGGAGAAATCCGGCTGAAGCCTCGACTCCGGAACCTTAACTGCTGCGTGTTGGCTTTGCTGATGCGCTGTCGTGATCAACTGGTTGAGCCAGTTATCGAGGGCAACATCGGTGGCTTGACCCTGTTTGCCCCCTTGCTGCAAGCAACGAGAAGGTAACAATGAATGACAACCTGGTCGAGGTCCGTGGCCTCAAGAAATGGTTTCCTGTGCAGACGAGCTTTGTCGAAACCCTCATCGCCCGCAGGATTGATTACGTGCGCGCCGTGGATGGCGTTAGCTTTGACATCAGGCGTGGCGAGGTCTTTGGGTTGGCTGGCGAGAGCGGCAGCGGCAAGACCACCACGGGACGGCTCGTCCTGCGCTTGGTGGAGCCAACGGAAGGCGAAATCTGCTTCGAGGGGGAGGACGTCGCCTCTCTGGGCAGCAAGCAGATGCGCGAACTGCGACGGCGGATGCAGATCATCTTTCAGGACCCCTATGCCTCGCTGAACCCGCGCATGAAGATAGGGGATGGCATCGGCCATGCGTTGGAGATCCACGGCATCGCTCGCGGCGCGACCAAGCGCGAAATTGTCGTCAGTTTGATGGAAAAGGTTGGCCTGACCCCGGCAGCGACGCTGTACGAGAAATACCCCCATCAGCTCAGCGGCGGGCAGCGGCAACGGGCCGTTATCGCCCGTGCCCTGGTCATGAATCCCGAACTGGTCGTGGCCGACGAGCCCATCGCCATGGCTGACGTGTCGGTGCGAGCTTTGTTGCTGGAGCTGATGATCCGACTCAAAGAGGAGTTGGAGCTGACCTATCTTTTCATCACCCACGATCTGGCCACGGCCAAGTACATCTGCGACCGGATCGCCATTATGTACCTGGGCAAGATCGTCGAGGTGGGGCAACTGAGGGACGTGTATACTTCCCCGCTGCATCCCTACACCCAGGCGCTTCTGTCGGCCGTGCCGGTGCCTGACCCCAACGTCCGGCGGGAGAAGGTGTTGCCCGAGGGCGAAATCCCCAATCCCATCAATCCACCGTCTGGTTGTCGCTTCCACCCGCGCTGCTCCTTTGCCAAGGAGGTTTGCAGCCAGGAAGAGCCTAACCTTGTTGAAGTCGGAAGCGGGCACTTCGCGGCTTGCCATCCGAATGGTTGAGGCCCTGTCTTCAATGGTACTCCGGCGTCCGATGTTATGAGAGTAAATAGAGAGGTTGGCTTTAGGCCAGCCTCTTCTGTTTTTTGGGCAACGCCTGTTGTCAAGGCGGTCGAAAGCTGGTATAATACTAAATCGTGTCCAGCGACTTTCTGCATGTGCGAGGTGGATTCAAAGTCGGCAGCGGTCAGCCCTGAAGCGCCGATGAAGGAAAAAGCACTGGCTGAAAGGGGGGAAGGCTATGTCGCTGGGGAGGCCAGTGAAGATGCATCATCGGTCTGAAAAGCATGATTGTGCCTATTTCGCCGTCATAAATTTTACAGGGAGGTAGTGAAACAAATGAAGATCAAAAAGGTAGGTGTGGTCGGCTGTGGGCTCATGGGCTCCGGCATCGTCGAGGTCTGCGCCAAGGCTGGCTACGAGGTAGTCGTGAGCGAGATCAACGACGAGTTCCTGCAGAAGGGCATGGACCGCCTCAACAAATCTCTGAGCCGGGCTGTGTCCAAAGGCAAAGCCACCCAGGAGGAGATGGATGCCGCCCTGGCCCGCATCAAGGGGACCACCAAGGCGGCCGACTTTGCGGACTGCGATCTGGTCATCGAGGCCGCCATCGAGAACATGGAGCTCAAGAAACAGATCTTCGCTGAACTGGATGGCATCCTGCGGCCTGAGGCCATCATCGGCAGCAACACCTCGTCGCTGTGCATCGCTGAGATGGCTTCCGCCACCCAACGCGGCGACAAGGTGCTGGGCATCCACTTCTTCAACCCCGTGCCCGTGATGCCCCTTCTCGAACTGGTGCGCACCATTCTGACCAGCGACGAGACCCTGGCCATAGCCCAGGAGTTCGGCCAGTCGGTGGGCAAGACCACCGTGGTGGCCAAGGACACCCCAGGCTTTATTGTCAATCGGCTGCTGATCCCCTATCTTCTGCACGCAGTACGGATTTACGAGGACGGCCTGGCCACCCGGGAGGACATTGATACGGCCATCAAGCTAGGCCTGAACCATCCCATGGGCCCCCTGGCCCTCCTGGACCTGGTCGGTCTCGATACGACCCTCTTCATCGCCGATGCCATGTTCGAGGAGTTCAAAGACCCACGCTACGCTGCCCCGCCTCTGCTCAGACGCATGGTGCTGGCTGGGCATCTGGGACGCAAATCAGGCAAAGGGTTCTACGATTACTCCAAATAACCGGTGAGGTGGGGTGTAGCGTTCAGACTTCGGAGTCTTCAAGCAGGCATGTTCTAGACATAACCGGCTTGAAATTAGCTTGTATTTCGCTAATTTGGCCCACTGCTGAGACTTCCGAAGTCTTTTCAGACACTCTTAGAGGAGGGGTTTATTGAAGAGTGACGTCATAGTGGTTGGGGCAGGGCCAGCCGGTGCGTCGGCCGCTTATTTCCTGGCCGGGGCCGGGATTGATGTGCTTCTGGTTGATCGGGAGGTCTTCCCCCGCGAGAAAGTGTGTGGCGACGGATTGGCCTCGCGGGCCCTGGTCATGCTGGAGCGCATGGGCCTGGACAATTGGCTCAGAGGGTTCCCTGAGCCCGAGGTGATGCTCTTCTCCTCGCCCAACGGTGAGGCGGTCCGCATCCGGCCTGAGCGCCGGGAGGGTTTCTCTTATGGCCGCGTCATCCCCCGCCTCAGGCTGGATGAGGCTCTCGTTGAGCGAGCGGTGGTAGCCGGAGCCCGACTCCTGGACGGCACCAAAGTCACGAGCCTGGAACAGCGGATGGGGGGACTGCATCTGAGAGGAGAAAGGAA
>JBGVTF010000040.1:0-17608 GCA_041862415.1 Anaerolineae bacterium
CAAGTCGAAATCGGGCACGTCCACGGTCTGTCCGGCAGCGATGTCCTGGGCCACCTGCCGGTGAGAACCCTCAGCGCTGGCCAGATGAGCCAAGGTCTCCTTGATGGACCAGCGGCCATCCCCTGGCTGCCAGGTCAACGCCTTCTCGTCCAGACCCTCGACAGTCTGCAGTATTTCCTCTCGCGTGGCCGCCAGTTTGGCAATGAGGGTCTGGACGCTTTGCTCACTGACCATCCGTTACCCTCCTTCCTCGTAGACGAGCCAGGCTAAGGGCTCGTGACCCGCACCCGCAATACTTTCAACGCCTCCAGGGTATCTTTCAGCTTCCCTTCCACCTGCCCCAGCTTTTCCCGCTCGGCTCTCACAAAACGTGTGTAAGGGGCGATGGCTTCTTCCAAGCGGTGCAGGCTGCGCTCCATCTCCCGCTCAAATTGAGCGGTCATGGTGGCAATCAATCGTCCTTTCATGTCCTCAATCTTGGCCCGCAGGTCAGCTTTGGCCCTACGCCGCTTGGCAGGGAGGACGAAGAGGCCCAGGGCGGCGACGACGCTGGCCGCCAGGATGCCGGTAAAGTCGGCGACTGTGGAACTGAGAGCGATGGTTAGCAGGGTGCCCAGTCCGACGGCTCCCACTTCCAGTAAGGCCACCCCCGCCACGGCTGCCCGCACCGACTCGGCTATCTCTTTGGCCTCAGCTTCCTTGTCGTAGCTGGCCACCACCTCCTGGGCAGCCCGCCCCACAGAATCCAACAGCGCCTGCCGGTTGTACTCGAAAGGCCCGCTAGGGGTGCCGATGACTTCCTCGTGACGTGTAGCCCGCCGCTTATCTAAATATTCCATCACCGCTTGCCATTGGCGCAGATCTCTGTCCACCAGCCAGTCAATCAACTCTTGCACCTTGGCCTCGATGCGTTGGGGCGTATCGGCTACCACCCTCTGCTCAAAGCCCCGCCGCACCCGCTCGGCGTCAATGAGGTCGAAGACGCGCTTCAGGCGCACGGCGTAATCGAAGAAATCCATCCCCCGCGACAGCATCTCGTACAGGATGTTCTCAATGTCGCTGAGACGAAATCCGAAATCCCGCCTCATGTCCTCTTTGTAGAGGTCGAGTTGGCGGTCTATGTTGTCAATGGTTTCCAGATCCTCCCGCAGCAGGCCCAGGCGCTCATTCACCGCCTCCCAGTATTGGCCAGCCAGCCGCTCGGCCACGCCGAGGGGGTTCAGCAGCTTGAGCTGGATGCGGCTCTCCTGGTCAAGAGTCTCCAGGATGTAACGCTCCAGAGGGGCGAAACGGCTGGCCTCCCAAAGGCGATCCCTTTGCGCACCGTCAGCGGTCGTCTTGGCCTGCAAGGCCAGCCTGGCTGAGAGAGGGAAGACCTCCGGTGCGAAGCCCAAGAGGTTTTTGGCGTGCTCG
Organism: Anaerolineae bacterium; assembly: GCA_041862415.1. Taxonomy (GTDB): domain Bacteria; phylum Chloroflexota; class Anaerolineae; order E26-bin7; family E26-bin7; genus E26-bin7. The sequence continues at coordinate 1,414 of JBGVTF010000040.1, forward strand.
GTGATAAAGCCCACCACCTTCTCCACGTCGGCCTCGCCCTCTAGGATGTCAATCTTGTTGAGGACGATGACCACCTTCTTGCCCCAGTTGCGGATGCGCTCCAGGAAGACGCGCTCGCTCTCGGTGAAGGGACGGTCGGCCGAAGTGACGAAGAGGACCAGATCGCTGCGCGGCACAAAATCCTCGGTGATCTCTTCGTGGCGACGGATGATGGCGTTGGTGCCTGGGGTGTCTACGATGTTGATCTCCCGCAGGAATTCCACTGGGTAAGTAGCCACCGAAACGAACTCTTCTTTGGGCTCCGTGACCGCCTGCTCACCGTGTTTGAGGATGTGAACCCGGGTCGTGGTGGGCGTTACCCCCTCGGCCAGGAACCGCTGGCCCAGCAAGGCGTTGATGAAAGCCGACTTGCCCGAGTTGAACTCCCCGACGGTGACCAGGAGGAAAAGTTCATCGAGCTGCAAGATGGATTTCTGAAGGGTTGCCATGTCTTCAGGGGCGGTCTCGAAACGAGCCAAGATCACGCTCAACCCCTGAAGCCAGCGCCGTTCCTCCCTGAGTAATTCTGTTTGTCTTTCATCCAAGACCGTACGCAACAATTGATCTCTCCTATTTGGGGACGACAGCACCCCTCGCTGAACAAGTGACGCCGACCGGGGCGCTAAGTCAAAGCGCCGGGGGCCTCTTATTCGGCACTTTCATGGATGTCCTTCATTTCGAAACGGCCTAGGTAGATGAGCGATTCCAGGTCATCCATCTCGGTGGGGGCATAGCGGGCTACGACAGTCCGCACCGACGCCAGTTCCTCGTCCGAGGCCAGGCCGAGCATGCGAGACAGGTCGGCCACGTCCTGAAGGCGGGAGGCGATCAGTTTCGTCAGCACCAGATAGGGCAAGTCCAGCACCGGAAAGCCAGCCGAATCCCGCCGGGGATGGGCCAGGGCCTCGTCCAACCAGGGATCATCGCCCAGCATCACGTCCACCTCCACCCCCTCCGGGGAGTGAACCAGGAAGCCGGGCACGGCCAGATGGGTGACAAAGGTATAGCCGGCCGCTTCCAGGCGCTTGCGCACCTCGTCACCGTCCTCGCGGCGCACCAGAATGTCCAGGTCTTTCGTGGCCCGCTCCGGCATGTAGGCGCGGGTGGCCACAGCGCCGATGACGACCCAGGGGATGCCTTGCAGCACCGGGCGCAGATCGGGCCAGGGATTCATGGCTGTCCTCCTTCGTAGAAACTCCAGCGAACTGCCGGTGCCAGGCCGGATGCGCCGCCGACAGATGTCAATCAAGATGCGCCGCCGCTGGGCGGGGGTCAACTGCCCATCGGGGGCGACGGCCGCAATGTCCGGAGGAATGTCCATAACTGTTTCTCCATATCGAGCAATCAGCCCTCATCGGTGTCAAGTCTCAATAAGTCGTACCTTGAAAGTCTCATAAAGTCGTATCACCCCTCTGCTTGACAGAGTCAGGCAATTGAGCCATTCTCTCTCCAGACACTTATGGAGGGGGAACGGCGATGCGAATGACGACTTTGGAAGATAGGGTGACGATTCTCACCTTGGCTGATGCTGGGCATAGCGACCGGGACATTACCCAGCGGATAGGATGGAAACTGTCCACGGTGCGCAAATGGCGTCGTCGTGGGCAAAAGGAAGGTCGTGCTGGATTGGTCTCGAAGATGGGACGTCCAGCGATGGGGGCCCTGAGTACCTTTGCTGCGATCGTGGTGGAGACGCTGCGAGCGTGGCGTCAAGCTCATCCAGGTTGGGGGCCATTGACGCTGCGCATCGAGTTGGAAGGTGATGAGTCCCTGAAGGGCAAGTCGCTGCCTGATCGTTCGAGTATCGCCCGGTGGTTGAAGCAGGAGGGCTTCACTCGCCCTTATGAGCGGCATCAGGATCTCCCTCAACCAGCCTCGGTCTCTGTTCAGGCTTGTCACCAAGAATGGGAGATGGACGGACGAGGCTATGAGAGGGTGCCGGAGGTAGGGGTGGTGACCTTGATCAATCTGAATGACCGCTTGAGCAAGGTCAAGCTGCTCAGTTATCCTTGTTGGTTGGGTGAACGACGGGCGAGCAGGCATCCCCACACTGCCGATTATCAACTGGTGTTTCGTCTGACGGCCAGCGAGTGGGGGTTGCCCGACCGATTGGCCGTGGATCGCGATAGCGTTTTCTACGACAATCAAAGCAAGTCGCCATTCCCGACCCGGTTTCACTTGTGGCTGCTGGCCCTGGGCGTGGATATGATCTTGGGACCTCCAGACTGTCCTACAGAGCGGGGCATGACCGAGCGGAGTCATCAGACCTGGGCACAGCAGGTGCTGGAAGGCCAGACCTTCGCTAACTGGAAAGCTCTGTGCCATGCCCTGCAAGAACGTCGGACTTTTCTCAATGAACGGCTTCCTTGTTCGACACTGGGAGGCGTCCCGCCGTTGGTAGCCTATCCGGAAGCTCGTAGACCGCGCCGTCTCTATCGCCCAGAGTGGGAAGCCGAGTTGTTGGACCTTTCCCGTGTGTACGCCTATTTGGGCCAAGGCCGATGGTTCCGCAAGGGAAGTAACATCGGCGCCGTGTCTTTGGGCGGACAGGTGTATGTCCTGGGTCGTGATTGGGCCAGAAAAGATGTGGAAATCACCTTCGACCCTGCGGATCAACAGCTCAAGTTCTTTGCCCCAGATGGGGACAAAAAGAAGCGCCTTCCTATCAAAGGGGTCACAAAAGCTGATCTGATGGGAGAACTGGGACCTTTGGTTCTGATGGACTGCTTCCAACTAGCTCTTCCTTTCACCTGGAACGAGTGGCAGGTGATACAACTTTGCGAGACTTTGGGTGATATAACTTAGTGAGACTTAGCAGCAGTTAGCTTTCAGCGACTGCCTAACCGCTGAAAGCTCCCTGAGCATTATATCATAGCTGGCATGAAGGTGCAAAGTCACTTGGCGTGTTTCATTTCAGTTGTAGGGCGATTTGGCAGATTGCCTCTGGGACAAGTAAGTCCTACAACTCATTTGAAATGCACCCAAGTCACTTTGGAGCGGAGCGTCGCGCCGAAAGCAGGCTCCAAATGATCAGGCCAAGCCAGGTCACCAGGCTGATGCCCAGCCCCACCCTCCACGCCAGAGGCGTAAATAGGAAGCGCACCCGATGGGAGCCCGGCTCCAGGTAGATGGCCCGGAAGGTGTAGTTGGCCCGCCAGATGACCTCCTTATGCCCATCCACATAGGCTCGCCAGCCAGGGTAATAGACTTCGCTGAGCACCAGGTAGCCCGGTGTAGCCACAGTCACGTCGAGGAGGATCTCGTTGGGCTGATAGCTGACGATGTTGACCGTCTCGGCTTCGTCTGTAGGCAGGACCTCACCGCCAGCACTCTCTAAAACGACAACTGTAGCCGGATCGAAATCGGGCTGATGGACGAGGCCAAAGGCTTCCTCGTGGTCACCAGCGATCAGAGCCTGGTGCACAAGGAAGGCCCGGGGGAAAGCCCTGGTGTTCAGGTAAATGTTGACCTGCGGGGCGCCCTCATAGACGGGGACGTACTTTTCCCAGTCCAGGGCCACTCCTTTGGAGCCGACCACGTACTTGGCGTTCAAAAAGTCGTAGAGAGGCGACGAGCGGCTGCCCATGTGCTCCCAGTAGCGGTTGTAATCGGCCAGAGTCAGGGGATTGACCACCCCCCAGACATCGTGGACTCTGTGCAGCAGGCTGAGATCGGGCTGCCAGAGCTCCCAGACATCGGTCCGGGTGTCAATGCGGTAATAGTCAGAGTCGGCTTTGAGGAACTCGACAGCCGCCGGATGGTGGAACCCAATCGTAGGGTCCTGATGGCCCAGGTCAACGTAGGCCCCCGTGCTGGCCAAGTCAACGGCGATCAATCCTATCGCCAGCAGGCCCAGGCTATGCTTCCGCACCCACCGGCAGCCTCTCATCCAAAGGAGGGCCAGGCTGGCCGCCAGGAAAAGCAAGAACAGCGCCACACTGTCAACGGCCATGGAGACACGCCAGAAGACGATAGTGTCCTTGCTCTGGGCGTCCAGGATGGCAAAGTAGCCAAAGGGCGCAGCCAGCAGCGCCGTCCCCACCACCACCCAGGGGGCCATTTTCAGCAGACGGCGGTAGATGACCCGCTGGCCAGGTTTCAAAGGCCGCAACAGCGCATCCAGTCCCAGGGCAGCTAACATGGCCAGGGCAAAGTCCATCAGGTAGACAAACCGGGCTGGCGCTCGCAGTCCTTGGAAGCCCGGCACCCAACGGTAGAGCCAGCCGTGCAGGATGCTGTAGCCTCCCAGTGACAGGAGCAGAGAGACCACGGCCAGCCCCAGGAGGAAGCGGACCAACTTCTCACGCCGTAAGAGGACGGCCAGCAGGGCCAGGACGAGGGGCAGGATGCCGATGTAACCCACCTCCACCCGCTCCCAGGGGCTCCAGTGATGGCTGGGGTCCCGCCCAAAAAAGTTGGGAACCAGCAGGCCAATGAGCTGACCAGGGGCCAGAGAATACATGCTGGCCTGGCCGTAGTCTAGGGCGGCGCGCAGAGTGTGGCCAGCCATCTCGTAGCTGGGCAAGAGGACGAGGGCGGAAACGCCGAGGGCGACTGCTATGGTCAGGACGAGATTGGAGATTGGAGATTGGAGATTGGAGATTGGGGAGGGGGCTGTGACGATTTGATAGGCTGTGTATAACGCCAGGGCCAGGGCGATGAACAGCGTGATCTGGATGTGGCCAGCCAGGGTGGCGATACCAAAGAAGAGGCCAGCCCAGGCAGCCCAGCTCAGCCTGCGCTCCAGCATGGCCCGGTGGTAAAACAGGAAAATCAATGGCAACCACGCGGCCACGGCGATCATGTTCAGATTGCCAAAATGGGTGATAAAGAGGTCGGAGAACATGAAGGCCACGCCCCCACCCAGGGCGGCGAGACGGCTCATCCGCACCCGCCGTTCCAGATACCGGAGGCAAAGGTACGTGAAGGCCCCGGCCAGGAAAAAGTGCAGGACGGCCAGGAGTTCCATGATGGGATAGGTCAGCTCGGGCACCAGGAAAAAGACGAGGAGGTTGACCGGGTAGAAGAGTCCCGACTGAATGTCACCGACAAAGGGGGCCCCGCCGTAGAGGTAGGGGTTCCAGAGGGGGATGACGCCCTGTTTGAGGCTCCGGGCGGCGTAGTGGTAGACCGGGTAGAGGAAAGAGGCCAGGTCGCCGCCCCCCGCTGGCATGTAGGTGTTCGGCGTGAAGAGCAACTGCCAGAAGAAGCCGACGGTGGCCAGCACGATAGCGCCCAGGGCGAGGGCATCGCGATGGTAATCATCGCTGAGCCAGCCTCGCTGGTACAGATAGCGCAGCCCCAGATAGGCCACTAGCCAGAGGCCAGCCAAAGCCAGGAGACAGGTACTAGGTAAGTCCAAGTCCGAGACCTCCTTTTACCGCATTGAGGCAAAAGTCACACTTGGATTTGTCACCCTGAGCGAAGCGAAGGGTCTCGTTCTTCACATGACAGGTACCTGTTCGCCAGAAACGAGATTCTTCGTCGCTTCGCTCCTCAGAATGACAGATCGCAGATGGCTAATCACCAACGTGTCACTTCTGCCATAGTGTCGATTACCCCGACAGGTAGGCGCCCATGGCGGCGAACAGGGCCAAAGCGCCCAGGATCAGAAAGCCCCCCGCCACTTTGAGTGCGTTGTGTTTCCAAGTGACGATGCGCTCAAAGGCGGTCTTGCTCTCCCGCCAGGAACTGATGTTGCTTTCGTAGGCACGGGGGAAGAAGACCAGCAGGGCCGCCAACAGACTGACCAGCCAGAAGGCCAGAGGGATCAGATACAACAGAACCAGCCAGCCGCTACCCAGCTTGCCCCGCACGTCTGAGTAGGCGATGGCGTGGAAGTAGAGCCCCTCCAGGATGCCGGCCACGCCTATGACCTGCTTGGCCGTCTCCTCGATGGATTTGATGGACTCGCCCAGCAGCCCCTTGGCGGTGTCCTTCCAGAACTTGAGGTTGGGGTCGGGCGCGATGGGCAGTTCCTCGTCGCTCAAGCCGGCCTGTCGCGCTACCCGTTCCTCTATCTTGCTCATGCGGTCGTCCACCTCATCCCTCCACCTCGACCTCAAAATCCTGCTCACAGTTGGGACAGGTCAGGTCCACGCTGCGCCTACGGTCTTCTAACAACATCGCAGTTGTCGTGATGTGCCTCATGATGTTTGTTGCACCCCCCTTGCTTTTTCTCTCCGGGTCATCCCGAAACTTGTACCCACAGAAAGGGCATTTGAATACACGTAGGGTCATGTCATCCTCCTACTTGAACGATCCGCTCATCCGTTTATCCGCTACCTATCCGCTGAAAGGCTATCCGCTGCGCGCCTGTGAATCCTTCGGCTTCCACAGATAACGCTGAATACGCTCTTGCCAGCTATCGAGCTTCCTGGGCGGTAGGTAATGTCCCTCTAACATTATGATGAAATCTGTGGTATCATAGTAGACAACTCGTCAAGGAGGATGTCTACCATGATGGATACCAGCCAGTTTTGCTGTCCGAATGAAGAGTGCCCCGACTATGGAAAGCGGGGTGAAGGGAATATCGTATGCAACAGGTGCTACGGCAAGCAGCGCACGCAACTTCTCAAGTGCAAGACTTGCGGGAGGTCTTTCTCTGAGAACCGAGGCACGCCCTTCTTCAATCTGCGCACTCCCAAGGAAGAGGTGGTGGACGCCCTCAAAGTGTTGGTCGAGCGGGGGAGTCTTCGTGGCCCCGCTCGGGCCACCGGGCACAAGAAAGATACCATTGCCTTCTGGCAGGGGCGGGCTGGCGAACACGCTGATGCTTTGCGAGAGTACCTGTTGCATGAGCTCCACCTGGATCGTGTGGAGGTGGATGAACTGTATACCTTTGTGAAAAAAAGGAGAAGAACGTCCGAGGCAATGAGCCGGACCTTGAGACCATCGGAGAGAACCTCATCTGGCGGGCTCTGAAGCCGGAGACCAAGCTGCGTCTGGCTTCTCACGCCGGCAAGGACAGCGCTCAGGAGGCTGAGATCCTCATTGGCAAGATCAAACAGGTCAGTGATGGTCAATCTCCCTTCTTCGTCTCAGACGGGCGGAGCTACCGCGAATCTCTAACCAAGCACTACAGCACTGAAGTGCAGCCGGACCCGGCTCAACCTAAACGTGAGCGGCCCCGTAAGCATCCGAAGCGCCAGCGGAATCCGGACTTGCTGTATGGGCAAGCGATCAAGGACAAGGACAGCCGAGGTCGCGTGGTGGGTGTCCGACGGCGCATGGTCTTTGGTTCGGTGGCTGCATTGCGGAAGCGGTTCGAGCAGATGCCGCTCAATCAACTGCTCACTACGAATCGCATCGAGCGTGACCACCTGACCTCTCGGACGCATAACTCTCGCCTGGTCAGGCGAGGCATCACCTACTCCAAAGTCCAGGCTCCATTGCACTGGCAGTGCGACTTCGAGGATTTGTACTACAACTTCTGCTTGCCACACAGCAGCCTACGCCAAGAGTTGCCGGAGCCGATTCCCACCAGGGGCACCAGTTCTCCGAAAAGATGGGAACAACGTACACCTGCGATGGCTGAAGGTCTCACCGATCACATTATGACTCTGACCGAGGTGCTTTCCATCCCCGTTTTGCCCCAATGTCATCATAACATTAGAGGGCCATGACTCAAATGAAACGTACAGAGTATCGCTCATCTCGTCATAATTAGAGACTGGCTTGGTCATACTCATACTCTCACCGCCATAACGGTCACGAACCACCCAACGTCTGCCAGCGGGCATAGTGTTCCCCTTGCCATGATTCCCAAGCGGTTGTTGTACCCAGAATAATTATATCACACAGAACCTGGACTGTCGAACTGGGACCGCCTGTGCCCTCTAGCTGCCTCTTTCGTCTGGCTCCCCAGCCTGACAAGGGCACCTATAGCAAGGACAGCCTGATCGTTAACCTCTCGGCCTATAGCGGCATTGCCCTCGAACGAGGATTGGGCTTGATTCGAGAGAGTCTGGACACCGTGCGCCTGGAAGAGGAGGACATTGTCAAGATCTTCGCCGCTTCCACGCTGCTGATGGCCGCCATCACGCGCCAACCCATTGACCGGTCCCAACGGCAGCCGCGGGAGATCAAGCCAGAGACTATCTTTGGAACTGTGCTCGACCTGTACTGCAACAACGGCAAAAGCAAAGCCACCCTGCGTAGGGCGGCTCTTTACTTTAACCGGCGTTGCCAGTGCCAGTGCAACAACGACTTTTCATACTGAGCGTACTCGGGTTGGGTGAATTTGGTGCTCTACATGGGTGTGCCACCTGCGCTCCACTTCTGGAGATAATGCATCGTATTGTTGCCACAGACGAGGTGGCACACCCCTTCGAGTCCGCCTATCCCGGTTTCCGCTCTACTGCAGGGCGATTCCCTTATTCTGATCGAGCGCCTTGCATCATCTTTCGCATGCTGACCAGCAATAACACCACCAATGGGTGTCCAGAGGTATACCCACCAGATACCATAGAAATGGCAATGTAGGGGCTCCTTTCCAGGCCAAGCTGGACTCGACCGGAATGACCTACACTGCTTACTGCTGCAAAAATTTGGTCGCTTCCTTTATAATCGAACCCTCACCTATATCCTTCCCACCCGCCGCGGGCGCGAATTCCAGGATGCGGTCGGCCAGGCGGGAGAACGGCAGCGACTGGAGCCAAACGCGGCCAGGCCCCTGCAGGGTAGCCAGGAAAAGCCCCTCACCACCAAAGATCATAGACTTCAGGTTGCCCGCCATCTGGATGTCGTAGCTGATGGTATTCTCGAAGGCGACGAGGCACCCGGTATCTACCATGATTTTCTCGTTGTCCAGGCGCTTCTCCACGATGGTGCCGCCTGCGTGGACAAAGACCATGCCATCACCTCGCAGCCGTTGGAGGATAAAGCCCTCGCCGCCGAAGAGCCCGGCTCCAATCTTCTTGTTGAAGGCAATGCTCAACTCGGTACCCAGCGCAGCGCATAGGAAAGAGTCCTTCTGGCAGATCAACTCGCCGTTCGCGTCATCCAGGTCAATGGCGATGATCTTGCCCGGATAGGGCGCTCCGAAGGCTACGTGTCGCTTGCCCTCGGGCGCGGTGTTGGTGAAGTGGGTCATAAACAGTGACTCGCCGGTGATTGCCCGCTTCCCAACGCCCACCAGCTTATCCAGGAAGCCGGCCTTTGGCTTGGATCCGTCCCCCATCTTGGTCTCAAAGCCGATGCCGTCTTCCATGTACATCATCATCCCGGCTTCCGCAATCACGATCTCGCCGGGGTCCAGTTCGATCTCCACGAACTGGAGGTCGTCGCCAAAAACCTTGTAATCAACTTCGTGCGCTTTCATCGTACTATCCTCCTGTTTATGTTTTGAATGAAATTTTCTCCTAAAACAAACAGCCGGCGCTATCGGGATGACTCCCAGGACAACGCCGGCCGTGGGCGCTTCATCGGTTTTCCTCTCTCCGCACCCTGTGAATAGGGCGCGGAATGTCACGATGCGATGAACTACACTTCTTGCAACGTCGGCTGAGATGCGGTCAGAGTATATCACAGCCCTGATTTGTTGTCAAGCATGTATTCCACGGGTCAGGCACAAATACGCCGCCTGTGTCGCCCTCCCTTCGCCACCACAGCCCCCACTCCGTCTCACGCCGACCGCGCTCACTCAGCCGGGGGCTCATCGGCCTCTGGGCCGGTCGGTGCTGGCGCATCGGGTGCCGTGGGCTCTCTACGGGTGAATACGCGCACCAGTATCCACACGCCTACAAGGACCAGCACTGCGGGCCCAACGTACTGGACTGCGGCTTCGGCCACGAGAAAGGCTAGTCCGATAACGGCCATGATCCCGCCAGGGATAAGTGGCCACCATTGCCTGGGATCCCGCGCGTAGACCGCAAAGAACGGGATGGCGATGGCGAACATGACGTAGGCCGGAACCAAGAGCTCGCTGAGAACCCCTGCCTCAATCAGCGGGATCATCACACCGACGGCCAGCAAGACGTAGGCCGGGATGAGCAACCCCCATTGGCTACGGTCGCGCAGAAAGGCCACCAGGAACGGCAGCGCAATGGCAGCCAGGACGTAGGTGGCGACGGACTCGTCTCGCAAAACGTTCAGCGTGACCAGCGCAATCAACCCGGCGACCGCCCACAGCACGTAGGCCGGGATGAGCAACCCCCACTGGGAATCATTGGTGAGGTAGATGCCGAACACTCCCAGTCCGGCGGCGGCCAGTATAGCCACCCATACTCAGGCCGTGAGATCGGTGTACGTTTCTACCAGCGCCATCACACCGAAGAGGATCAAAAGACCGCCCCAGACCAAACTCTTTTCCTGCAATTCCAGTGCTGCGTACCGGAGCCGAAGGCGAGTCATGGTTTATGTGGGGTCATGCGGCTCCAGCGTGTTTGTAAACACTCATTCTAATCTGTCTCAGACAAGATTTTCAACATCTCATCCATAAATTTCTGCGGTTCTTCCCATTGCGGGAAATGAGCTGATTGTTCAAACCATATCAATGATTTTTGCGGAGCATCCAACATTTGATAGTAACGCTCTGAAACATTGCCAGGTGTGCTGTAATCATACCGACCCTGAAAAAAATAAACTGGAACATCTACTTTGGGGGCCTGCTCGAATAGGTTTACTCGATTATATTCACCGTTCGCAAGCATTGTATTTCCTGAAAACAGCATACCACGGATATAATCAAACAAATCCTGAAGTGTGTATTCTGGTGAGTTGATCATTTCGCGGAAATAGTCTTCAGTTGCAAACTGTCTCCCAGTTCCCCCAAATGCATCAATCCACCGTGCATTTGTTGATCTCTGTTTTACCGTCGTCCATGGTGGAGGGCCAATCGCCTCTAGTTCTTTTAGCGCTTTTTGGTTTTCCTCGCTAACAGCCTGGTCAAGTGCAAATTGATATCCGACAGCATCTCCTTCCACTGAATGAACAAATTGACCAAGGGCTACAAAAGCATAATACAAATCTGGGTGTCGAGCGACCGTCAGCATGCCAACTTGTGATCCCCACGAATGCCCAATTAAATAGATCTTTGGAATATCAAAGCGCTCTACCAGCACCTGTGTCAATTCATAAGTATCAGACACAAACTGATCTACAACCATCGTACTTGTAGGTATCTCTGGGGAATACGACTTTCCAGCACCACGCTGATCCCAATGGACAACAACAAAATGCTTGACTAGTTCCATATCATGTTGCGATGCCAATGGCATTGTTGGTGATCCGGGACCTCCATGCAGCCATAGCAGCACTGGTTTTGACTGATCCTCAGCACGAATAAGAATCCATTGATCTACACCGCCCAAAGTTACTTTTTCTAAGGATTCTATGCCAGTCTGTTGTGTGATTTTCGTATCATCGCGAATTATTTTTTGCTTGCATGTGCGATAAGCAAACATTAGAATTCCGACAGTAACAGGGACTACAAAGAAAACAATCACCATAAAGTTGATAAGTTTCCGCCATGATTTTTTTCGTTTCTTGGTCTTCATATTTCACTCTCAATGATTTGTTTGTGCTGCACAACACCAAGCCTACCCGACCGCCATTCCGCTGCGATTCATAGCGGTCGGGTAGGCCTTCCTGAGCGAAGTCGAAGGGCAGTGCTTTGTCAGGTTTTGTTATTATGTGCCACAGTTATGACTACATTTCCCTTTTTGTGTCCTTTGTCGACATACCTGTGAGCCTCGGCAATCTGTTCCAAGGGATAGCGTCTATCTATGACCGATTTTATCTTCCCCGCCTCAATAAGCTCTTTGAGGAAAATTAAATCTTCAGAACTCCAACTCCGGCTTGATGCCCCAAAAATCGCTTTCTTGCTACCTATCATTGAAGTCCAAAACATTTGAGGGAAAGTTGCCAGCGTAGGGACAGTTGTAAGGTAGACTCCTCTGTGCTTTAGCGAGCTTTTGCAACGTGAAAATGAACTCTTGCCTACTGCGTCAAAAATGACATCATAGGTCTCGCCGCTTTTGGTAAAATCCTCTTTAGTGTAATCAATGACCTTATCGGCTCCCAGAGATTTCACCAATTCCAAATTCGTGGTACTGCATACCCCGGTAACTTCTGCCCCAAAGTACTTGGCAAGCTGTACCGCAGCAGTACCTACCGCTCCAGAAGCGCCATAGATAAGAACTTTTTGTCCGCTCTGAATCTTTCCCTTATCTCTAAGGAAAAACAATGCGGTTAATGCCCCATTTGGAACGGCGACGGCTTCCTCATAGGTCATGTTGGCCGGTTTTATTGCCAGCACCCCTGCTTCAGGCCGACATATGTACTCGGCATAAGCACCTAAACTCATCCCGGTATATCCAAAAACTTGATCACCTATCCTAAAAAGTTTTACATCTCTGCCTACTGATTCAATTTCCCCGGCTAGATAAAACCCCAGTATTTTTCTTCTTGGTTTTCTAAGACCATTAAGACCCGGGGAACCTCGCATTCGCGGGTCCTCTGCTGCTACTGTTGTCGCATATATTCTTATCAGTACTTCATTGTCCTTGGGAGTAGGTTTTTCTACCTCTTTGAGCTGAAGAACATCCGGTGGTCCGAATTTTGTGTATACAATCGCTTTCATTTAATTCTCCTTTTTGTTTGTATTGAGATTGAATAAATCTTACGCTTACAATATAGCAGCCAGGTGGTATTAGTGTCATACCCCGAAGGTGGTATTCAGGGGGGTAATTGTAGCTCAGAGCGTAATGGGATGTGCCAAGGGGTAACAAGAAGGCGAGGCGCTATTCGCAGCTCGCCACGTTTTGCTGTCTCGGTGTGGCGCCAATGCCGGTTCAGGCGTCCAACCGATCAGGTAGAGAGCAAGATCCCCTCAGACCATCAGCCGGCCTCCGTTGTAGCTGGTTGTTGATCTTTTACACCCTTAATCAAAAGCCACAAGGGAAATGCCAATTCAATAATCGAAAGAAAACCAATCGTGGCAAATATCTCTTCGTATTTGGGTAAAAGAATATTTCCAAAAGTTTGTATTAGATAGCATAAAGATGCAAATACCAACAAGACGCCCACAATTCTGGGAATATAGCCCGACTTGTAAACTAAATAACCAAGCACAAGTAAGTGAAGGCCAAAGAATAACCCCCAAATAAGAACCACATATTCATGCGCATTGAGAAATAGCAACACGAGAGCATACAACTGATCTGGTTCGAATACTGTCAAGTAATCAGCACCGCTCAAAAGCAGCAGGGCAGTAAAATGATTGAGCAGATTGATTCCCTGAATAACGGTCATCGCCAGCCTGGAAAACGCCGCAACCAGAGAAAGTGTTTTGCTTACCGGTTTGAGTAAAACGTAAAGAACTACGACTATCACTATTTCAATCAAAAAGACGACTGAGTCGCTAGCAATACCGGCACGGAATAGCCCTTCAAAAGCCATAATGTTATTGGCTGTTGTTGCGGCATCTCCGGGCACAATAAGGTTGGAGGGAACATACATCATGCTGAAGGGAGCGAATACAGTGATAATTAGGATCAGGAGCCCTGCAATTCTTGCGGTCTTTTTGAGTGAATTCATTTTTTCTTTGGGTTTCATCGTTTTTTCTCCTTTTTGACTATTCCAGATTGGTGAAATCTTACGCTTACAGTATAGCAGCCAAGTGGTATTAGTGTCATCACCCGAAAGAGTTATTCAGGGGGTTAATTTCAGACCAGGATGAGACAGATGTTACCTTCCAGGCTGGAGAAAGACCGGCGAAGCCAGATAGCCACCATTTCCTATCCTTCGGCGTCCACTCGGTTGACCGACAGTAAAGGCAAGCCCAGGGAATAGAGCCGGCGCAGCAGACCCTGCAAAGCAGCTTGGTCGACGGTACCAGTCAGGGTGGTGACCGGCGGACCATCGCCTTCGCTTTCGACCGTGATCGTCATTCCTCCGGCCCAATCCGACCAACTCTCGTCGAGGTGTCCCGGCACTTTGATTTGATAAGTGGCGGGTTGATCTAAAGTAAGCTTTTGCTTGACTGCCTTCATCACTAATGACCTCCTACACCTGTAGCATACCCGCAAGATAGTATTAGTGTCATCACCCGTAAGAGTTATTCAGGGGATTATTCGTGGGCTTGGAGCATTGTGGGATGTGCCTGGGTGTAGCAAAAAAGCGGGCCGCTATCCGCTAGCCCGCCAGGCTTTGTTGTCTTTGTGTGCTGCCAATGCCAGCTTTAGGCATCCAGGCAATTAGGCGCAGGGCAAGATCCCCAAAGCTCGTGCCCTGGCAACCGCTTGCGTCCGGCTGTTGACACCGAGTTTTCCGTAGATGTTGCGGGCGTGGACCTTGACCGTGTTCAGCGAGAGGAAAAGCCTGGAAGCGATTTCCTGATTGGTCAACCCCTTAGCGATGAGTTGAAGCACTTCAATTTCGCGCTCGCTCAGAGGCTCAACCAATTCAGATTCGGGAATTTGCATTTGCGATGAGTCAGCTTGCTCCGGTTCGGCAATGGGGAATGCGGCTAACAACCGGCGAGCGTAATCCGGCGCGATGCCGCGAGTAACAGCTTCGTAGAGCAGACGGGCCATCGGCGGGCCTTCATCCACGAAGATGCGGATGAAGCTTTCCGGCTCGGCCAGGGTGAGGGCTTTTTCCAGCGTGGTGATAGCTTGATCTGTATTCCCTTGTGCCTGTAAAGACAAAGCCTGCAGCAGCAAGATTTCGATCACTCTCAATATACGCTCCCCCGCTTCTGCAGTCTCAAGCAAGCGCTGCAGTAGCCCGACTGCTTCATCTGGGTTACCCTGGGCGATAAGCAAGCGGGCCAGAGTGATGTACTCAACCTCCTGCTGGTAGCTGAGTTCGCCATCCGCACGTAATCCTTGTTCCTGCGCCCACTGGGCGGCGGACGCAACATCGCCTTGTGCCAAGGAAAGCCGCGCCTGGTAGGTGGCCACCGGCGGTATACCACACCCCCGAGTTAACTGGAATTGTCGCCAAGATCGCATTGCTTCCTGAATTGCGCTGAGTGCGCCGGCCGTATCGCCCTGCGCCTGCAGCGCACGGGTCAGAGTAACATAGCCAGGCAGCAGGATTCCGGGGTTTGCCCCCTGCTTGCCGCGTTCTATACCCTCCCTTAATTGCTGAACCGCTTCATCCAGGTTATTCCACTCATACAATAATTCACCCATACCTACGCACACATAACCAGCAACCGATGCATGTTGTTCACCCCAACTGAGGAACAAATGCTGCATCTGCTGGTAGGAATCGGCTGCCTGGTGTAGATGGCCTTGCATCACTTCCACCTTAGCTAATCCGTTCGAGAAAACCAAGGCTTGGAAGATATTACCGCTCTCCAAACCAGTTGCACGAGCCTCGGCAAAGAGAGGTTTTGCGGCCGCAATATCGCCACTCAGACAGTAAGTATCTGCGAGCCATCCGATTACCAACGCTCGTAGATGTAACTCCTTGCTAGGAACAAGCTCAAGCGCACGGTGATAAAGCTCGATTGCACGGGCCAGGTCACCCTGCACGCGAGAGGTCAATGCGCGGATGGTAGTCACTTCGGCCATCATGCTCTGGACGTCACTGCTCAAGAGGGGCTCATTAGAAGTCGCTTCCGTAGTTTCTGTCAAACGATCGGCTCTGGCGACCAGCCCGTCTTTGGCATCCTGCAAATGCGATTCGACAGACCTTAGGAAGGGCTCGACGGCCTCTGGTTGACCAGAGATATGCATTACCCAGGCATAAGTGAGACAGAGCTTAGGTCGGGCGTGCACCACCATTTTCGGGAGTTTCTCCAGCCAATGCAGCACGCTGGGCCAATCGCCTAGCCTCCAAAACGCTGTGGTCCCCATTTGTTCGATCAAACACCCGGCCCACTGGAAATCCCCAGCAGCAAATATATGCTGCAATGCTTCAGATGCCAAACCCTGATCTTCGTACCACGTGCCAGCCTGGCGGTGCAACGTTGACACCTGCTCCGGTTGGATTTGGTGCAGGCGCTGACGCAGCAAATCGGCAAAGAGATGGTGATAGCGGTACCAACGCCGCTCCTCATCCAGGGGGATAATGAACAAATTGGCGTGTTCTAACTTCTCCAGCGTCGCCTGGCCGTTATCTTGGCCAGTGAGAGTATCGCATAAAGAGCCGGTCAATCGATCGAGGACGGCAGTTTGCAGTAAGAAATTCTGGACGCTTTCGG
>JBGVTF010000041.1:0-18101 GCA_041862415.1 Anaerolineae bacterium
TTTTTAGGCTCTCCCGTCATGCCACGTTGGGCTAACTCGCTAGGCCTCGGCGGCTGCTCTAGCCCGCTGGATGGCCCCCCAGCCATCCACGATCAGTACCACCGCCGTCACCACCAGCACCAGACAGATGATGCCGATGATGGCAGAGGCGATGGACGCCTGAGTCGTGGTAGCGGCCGGCAGTTTTATGAGGAGGTTGGTGTAGGCCACGTAGAGCAGCGCAGCGATATCAGTGACGATCATGAAGATCGCAGGGTAGAGCGCCCAGGTATGCCTCCTGCCCTCCGACATGAGCCAGAGTGCGATCAACAGGAGGGCCAGGCCGGCCATCAACTGGTTGGCACCGCCAAAGGCCACCCAGATGGTCAGCCACGGGATGATCAGGACGAAGAGCACCGTCAGGAGCAGGGCTATGATGCTGCCCACGTGGACGTTCTTCATCACGGGCAGCGCGTCGCCCAGTAGTTCGCTGCTGGCCACGCGCATGAAGCGCACCACCAGTTGCATGATGGTTATGGCCATGATGGTCAGGAAGACAGAACCATAGGCCGTGCCGAAGGTCTCCGGGACGCCGATGCGGCCCAGGAACTTGGCCAACCCCCCAGCAAAGACCGCCAGCGCTGCGCCCGGGCCACCGGCGTCCTGATACCCCTGCCAGCCCCCAAAGGCGACGGTGGCGGTCAGGAAGGCGATGACTGCGAAACCCGCTTCCATGAACATGGCGCCACCGCCCACCGGCAGGGCATCGGTCTCCTTCTCCAACTGGCGGGCCGTGCCGGAGGTGGACACCAGGCTGTGCCAGCCGGAAATAGCGCCGCAGGCGATGGTGACGAAGAGCATGGGCCACAACGGCCCGGGGCCAGCGCGGAACTGGGTGAAAGCAGGGAAATCACCCATTCCCGGCCGCCAGATCAGCAGGCCGATCACACCGCCCACCATCCCCAGCGTGACGATCCAGAAGGAGACATAGTTGACTGGCTGGGCAAAGGACCAGATGGGCAGCACCGCGCCCAGGTAGCAGAAGATGATCATGAGCAAGGTGCCGAGGACTTGGGCCTGTGTGTTGCCCAGGAAAATGGTAGGGGAATCGGGCAGGCCGTAGATGGCCGAGAAGATGTTGGACATGAATGGCAGTGTGCTGACCCAGATGCCCACAAAGGTGAGCACGACGGTCACGACGGTGGTGAGGATGATGTCCTGCTTCCACTTATAGGTCATCTGACCAGCCAGGACACCCATCAGAACCAGAGCAATCATACCGAAGGGCACCTTGGGGTTGGTCATCAGTACCTTCCCCACCGCGTTGCCAAAGGCCCCCATGATCAGCAACAGGTAGAAGTAGATAAAGATCATGAGGATATTGCGCGCGCGCGGCGAGATAAGCTTGTAGCTTAGCGCGCCCATCGTGTCCCCCTCGCGACGCACACCCATGATCATCGCGCCATAGTCCTGCGCCCAGCCGATGAAAAACACGCCTAGCAGAATCCACAAGAGCGCTGGCAGCCAGCCCCACTGCACGGCGATTATGGGGCCGGTGAGGGGGGCCAGCGCGGCGACGGACTTGAACTGGTAGCCGAAGAGGACATTGCGGCTGGCAGGCGTAAAGTCCACGCCGTCCATGTACATCTTGGCCGGCGTAGCCTTCTGCGGGTCAGGCTGGACGATGCCCCGATCAATGCGCCGAGCATACACAGCATAACCGATGCCAATGAGCAGTGCCCCCAGAATCAGTACCAAAAGCGAATTCATCTCTTTTGCCTCCTATTTCCGTGAAAACAGGTGTTCAACCCCAATGGTTGAACGATGACTGAACCTTTACAAGCCACCTAAGACAGTTACTTGTCGCCTTCGACCACCCCCTTTCTTCTCCTCACTCGTCTTCCCCTGGAAAACAAACGCCTGCCATCGTCTTTGTTGGTCAGGTCCATGCAGGTCAATAACGAACGGGGGAAACAACGGCTTGTGACGCCCTTCGACACGCTCAGGACAAGCAACAGTGTCGCTTGTACGTCAGCTAACCACCTGTATGCACTTCGGAGGATACCTTCGCCGCTTCTAATTATACTACTAAAAAGGATTAATGTCAACCCTTTCTTGGGAAATTTTGGATAAGATTGCACAAGAGGACTCTGGCTGAGAAGCCATCCCCCTCACTGGACGACCTGCCATTTGATACAACACCATAGAAGCCCTGAAGATACGCACCAACTCCTCAGTGATCAGTTGCGGTTGCATTTAACGCTCCTATGAGCTATAATAGAGGCCATCATAGAAGTTAATAAACCCTCCCGCAGGTTGGCCGGTAGCGCGTAGTGGGATTACGTGATTAGAACCTGCGGGAGGGTTAGCCAATGAAAAGTGAGACCATTGTGGGATCAGCCAAAGAGAACGACCTGGTGCTCTTGATAGCCAAAGATAGAAAACGTTTCATCATCCGCCTGACCAGCGGGGGGGAACTCCATACTCACCGGGGATGCGTGAAACACGACGACCTCCTTGGCCAGCCCCTGGGCCGGGAGGTTGCTTCCCACCTGGGCTACCCTTTCCTGGTTCTGGAACCCTCCACCCACGACCTGATCAAAGAGATCAGGCGCACCACCCAGATTGTCTATCCCAAAGATATAGGCTACATGTTGCTCAAATTGAACGTGAAACCCGGCAGCCGGGTGGTCGAGGGAGGGACGGGCAGCGGCGGCCTGACCCTGGCCCTAGCTCAGAGCGTCATGCCTACGGGCCACGTCTATTCCTACGAGGTGCGGCCCGACGTGCTGGCGCTGGCCCGTAAGAACCTGGAGGGGCTCGGGCTTGACCCCTACGTGGATCTGAAGCAACGGGACATCGAGGAAGGTTTCGATGAGACCGATGCCGACGCTCTTTTCCTGGATGTCCGCACCCCCTGGCAATATCTGGCTCAGGCTCGCCAGGCTCTCAAGGGGGGCGGGTTTTTCGGTTCCATCGTGCCCACCACCAATCAGGTCGTCCGGCTCATCGAGGTTCTGCCCCAACATGGCTTCGCCGACATCGAGGTCGAAGAACTGCTGCTCCGGCCCTACAAGGTTGTGCCCGGACGGCTGCGGCCCATGGACCGCATGGTGGCCCACACCGGCTATCTCATCTTCGCCCGCAAGATAGATGCGCCCGATGCCAGCCAGTGGTTCGCGCCGCGGCGGGGTCGCTCCAGGGTCCAGCGTGGAGAAGACAGTGAAGCCTCGAGTGAGGCCCCTGACTGATGGCCCAGCCAGTACACGCTGGCAGGAGTAAGCTACCGGTTCCCTGCTCCCGCCGGGTCACAGACCCGGCGGCTCTGGCTGCGAAAGCGCCACTATTGCGGTCCAGGCGGCACCCTTGCGCCACAGGACGCGGGTCACGGACCCGCTTCGAGCAAGCTGTATAGATCCAAAACAGTGCACAGCCCAAGTCACAAGGAAAGGAAACACACATGCTACCACCCCGAAGACGTAGACCTGGACTTCGCCCGGCACTACGCAGAGCCCGCCGGCGCCTCGAACGGGCTGACCCGGCCGAGGCCGCAGCCATCCTCGAGGAGAAGGCCCAGGCAGCAGAGGAGCAGGGAATGTTAGACAGGGCTGGAGACCTGCACCTGGAAGCAGCCCGTTGCTATCTCCAGTTGGATGACGTTGATCGGGCTGATGATCACGGCCTGAAGGCCCTTCAGCTCTTCATCCAGGCCAGGCGCCCGGCCAAGGTCCGCCGCCTGGTGCCCAGGATGATGGCCGTTCTTCACAAGAAAGGGTACCACGATGAGGCGGAGAAACTACGCCAGGAGGTGGACGCCCTCCTGGGAGCCCTGCCAGGAGAAAGGGCCATCCCCTGGAGAGAACGAGCCGTCCAGCGGGGGAGCCTTCCTGCCAAGTGCCCTTCGTGTGGCGGTCCCATCAGATCCGACGAGGTCAACTGGATTGATTCCCGCAGCGCCGAGTGCGCCTATTGCGGCGGCATCGTCAAGGCTACCTGACAAAAGCCAAGGTGCGACGCACTTGGCAAGTGCGTCGCACCTACGATTACGCCCTCAAGGACAGCATGAATGCCTTTCGGTTTTACGATAGAGAAGAAAGATGAGCGCAGCCAAGCTCGAGCAGGACTGATCCAAACCCCTCACGGTGAGATCCCTACTCCGGCCTTCGCCCCGGTGGGCACTCAGGCCACAGTCAAATCCGTCTCACCCCAGGAACTGCTAGAGCTAAGAGCCCCCATCATTATGGTTAACGCTTATCACCTCTACATGCGCCCCGGCCCAGATACCATAGCCCGGGCTGGCGGTCTGCACAGCTTTATGGCCTGGGATGGGCCTATCATGACCGACAGCGGCGGCTTCCAGGTCTTTAGCCTGGAGCACTTGCGGCACATCGGCGACGACGGGGTGACTTTCCGCTCCCACATTGATGGCTCCGAGCACACTTTCACTCCTGAGAAGGTCATCGAAATCCAGGAGAAGCTAGGGGCCGACATTATCATGTGTTTCGATGAGTGTCCCGACCCTTCAGACTACGAGTACAACGTGCAGGCCCTGAAACGCACCCACCACTGGGCCGAACGCTGCCGACGGGCCCAAAGGCGGGATGACCAGGCCCTCTTCGGCATCGTGCAGGGAGGCGTTTTCTCTGACCTGCGCCAGGAGAGCGCTCGCTTCCTGGCCTCACTGGACTTTCCCGGCTATGCCATCGGCGGCCTATCGGTGGGGGAGCCCAAGGAAGCGATGCACGAGATGCTGGAAATCACCGTTCCCCTGTTGCCTGAAGGCAAGCCCCGTCACTTGTTAGGCGTGGGCTCGCCCGAGGACCTGTTCGAATGTGTGGCCAGAGGCATTGACGTCTTTGACTGCGTCCTGCCCACCCGCATCGCCCGCAACGGGGCCTTCCTCACCGGCCAGGGACGCCTCAACATCAGAAACGCTCGCTTCGCCGACGACTCCGCTCCTATCGAAGAAGGTTGCCAATGCTACACCTGCCGCACCTTCTCCCGAGCCTACCTGCGCCATCTAATCAAAGCCGAGGAGATTCTGGGACTGCATCTGGCCACCGTCCACAACCTGCATTTCCTTCTGGACCTGACACGCCAGATCCGCCAGTCCATCCTCGACGGCAATTTTGCCGACTTTAAAGAGAGGTTCCTGGCAGACTACAAGATCATTCCCCACCAGGTGCGCCAGCGGAACAAGGAGCTCAGATTGAAGCGATTGCGGGAGCAGGCATGAACCGCACACGACATGGCATTGGCGCTGCCGTTTCCCGCGTCAGGCAGTTCCTGGCAGCCCTCAGGGCCAGAGTCAGCGCCGATGAGATGGCCGTCCTGCAGCGGTATCTCGCTCCGTCCCAACGAGACCTGTTTCGGGCAATGTCACCGATTGACCAGCGCCATTGTCTCAATGTCTTCAACAACCTCCTGCGGAGGGGCCACACAGACCCCGATCTGCTTCGAGCCGCGCTGTTGCACGACGTTGGGAAGAGAGGGATACGTCTCTGGCATCGGGTGGCTGGCGTACTGCTGGAAGCGTTCTGGCCCACGTTGCTGGACAAACTGGCTGTCAACCGCCCGCAGAGCTGGCTCTACGGCTTCTACGTCTATCAGTATCACGCCGACCTCAGCGCAGAACTGGCCGAGCGCAGCGGCTGTTCGCCGTCCGTCGTAGAACTCATTAGGGGACATCATACACCCTCAGAGAACGAGCACGGCAAAGTTCTATGGGAGACGGACAGGCTCAGTTGAAGCCAGGGGGAAGCGACGAGAACTGTAGAGGAGAATATCTGACTTATGGACATTGTTCAAGCCATCATCCTGGGCTTCGTGCAGGGGGCAAGCGAGTTCGTGCCTATCTCCAGTTCAGGTCACCTGGTGTTGGTGCCCTGGCTCCTGGGTTGGCCCCAGCCGGGCCTGGTCTTTGACACAGTTCTGCACTGGGGCACCCTGGTCGCCGTGCTGGCTTACTTCTGGCGCGATTTCATCGCCCTGGCCAGTGCGTGGGGTCGGAGCCTGGCCACCCGGAACCTCAATGAGCCGGAAGCTCGCATCGCCTGGCTGATCATCGTCGGCACCGTGCCCGCCGCATTGATGGGATACGTGTGGGAGGACTTTTTCGAGAGCCTATTCGCCGCGCCCATTTGGGTAGCGGGCTTCCTAATAGCTACTGGCTCGATCCTCGCTCTCAGCGAGTGGCTGGGCAAACGCCGAAAGGACCCCCACCAACTGGCCTTTCTGGATTCCATCGTCATCGGCATCGCCCAGGGCTGCGCCATCGCACCGGGCATCTCGCGCTCGGGAGCCACTATGGCCGCTGGCCTTTTCCGCGGGCTCAAGCGGGAAGCTGCTGCTCGCTACAGTTTCCTCCTGGCCACACCCATCATCTTTGGGGCCGGGTTGCTGCAACTGTTCGATCTTTTCAAGAGAGGGAACGCAACTGCGCATCTCCCTCCCCTGGTCCTCGGCTTCCTGGCCGCAGCCCTCAGCGGTTACCTGTGCATCCGCTTGCTGCTCTCATACCTGCAAAGAGGCAGGCTGTACGCCTTTGCCATCTACTGCTGGCTGGCCGGGAGTATTTGTCTGGTGATTGCTGTCTTGATTCATTGACCTGTTGACTCGCTAACTCGATACTATAGAATTCCCTTCCGGAATAGCGAAACTTGTTTCGCGTCCACCTGGCGCAGAACAAGTTCTGCTACTCCGCCAATAGGCTAACTCGCTTACTCACCACTCTCTACGGAGTAGAAACTTGTACCAGCATACTACGGCCCCACAGTGCAGAAACCTTGTCCGTTCTCTCGCCCTATCCATTCTGCTATGGTTACTGAGCGCCTGCGGCGCGCCCCTGGAGCCCCACGAGCCGGTCTATCTCAGAATTGCCGGCTCCACTTCCATGCAACCTCTGATGGAGGACCTGGCCCAGGCCTACAGCGAACGATACGAGTACGTGACCGTTGACGTGCAGGGCGGAGGATCACGCCTGGGCATCGCCCTGGCCAGAGAGAACCAGATTGACATCGGCACCGCATCCCGGACGCCAACGGCGGAAGACGAGAGGGACCCAGAGACCGAGGCCAAGAGGCTGTGGTGGACCGCTATCGCCCAGGACGGCATCGCCCTGGTGGTCCACCCCCAAAACGCCGTGGGGGGGCTGACGCTGCCCCAGGCCGGGGATATGTTCTTTGGTCGGATTCTGGATTGGGAGGAGATGGGGGGAACACCCGGGGAGATCGTGGTAGTCAGCCGGGAGGACGGCTCAGGCACACGGGAAGTTTTCGAGGAGATGGTGATGCGAGAAAAGCGGGTCACTTTGACGGCCATCGTGATGCCTTCCAGTGAGGCCGTGGTCGAATACGTAGCCCGCCATCCGACAGCCATCGGCTACGTCTCAATGGGCTACCTCTCACCCCAGGTGAAAGCTTTGCTGGTCGAAGGTGTGAGCCCCATGCCCGAGGACGTTCAATCCGGTGCGTATCCCTTGACCCGTTCCCTCTACCTCCTGACGGGTCAGGAACCGACGGGGGAGGTAAAAGCCTTCATCGAGTTTGCCTTGAGCCCAGCCGGGCAAGCCGTTGTAGAACAGCGGTACGGCCGCCTGCGCTAACATCACTTAAAACCAGCGACCAGTCAGGAAAGGATTGCCAGCTCGCTCGCGGCCGATGGTGGTGGCCAGGCCGTGGCCCGAATAGACTACCGTATCGTCGGGCAAGGTCAGCAGCTTGTTGCGGATGCTGTCCATGAGAGTCTCACGATTCCCACCATCCAGGTCGGCGCGACCGATGCCCATGTTGAACAGAACGTCGCCATCAAAGACGGCCTTTTCTTCTTCGTTGAGCAGTGAAACGCTGCCCATCGAGTGGCCCGGAGTGTAAAGCACCTTGAGCTTCACCTGACCCAGGGTCAGCACATCGCCTTCCTCAAGATACACATCAACCGGAGGGCTGGAAAAGCCCATCAGGCCGAACAAGGCCGCCCCACCGCCGCTCTTCAGCATGGGCGCATCGGCCTTATGGATGGCCAGCAAAGGCGGCTGTTGCTGACTCTCTTTGAGGCCTTCCATCACTTCCTGGTTGGCCAGGGTATGATCAAAGTGGCCGTGGGTGTTAATGACATATTTTATGTCAAGTCCCAGTTGCCGGACTTCGGCCAGAATGCGATCTCCATTGCCGCCGGGGTCAATGATGGCTCCTTGTTTGGTCTCTTCACAGCCGACGATGTAGCAGTTGGTCATGATGGGGCCGACTTGAAGCATCTTGACGATCAAATTGCTCCTCCCCGTTTCTCTATTAGCGCACCAGATGAGCGCCGCGCACTTCCGCTATTATACTTTTATACCCCACTTTGTCAACTCTGGAGTTTCGCTATTGGAACCAGTATTGTCAACCATGTGGCTACAGAAGCGTTTCGATCACCTGAACGACTTCTTCGCCGCCGGGCGGGCCATGGGCTTTCGACAATTTGAACCGGGAACCGTGGTCACCCCGTCCATGCTAGAGGGCGTGGTGCCCGGCCAGCAATGCATACCCAGCGTCCACGCCCCCTGCCCCCACATCCGCCACGCTTCAGGCCAGAGTGCAAGCGGATTGTTTGCCTCTACGGACGAAGCTGAGCGAACCTGGGCTGTGTCCAGAGTCAAGGCCACCATAGACCTGGCCGCGCACCTGGGAGCCAGGGCCGTCGTCGTGCACGCGGGCCGAGTTGACGTCAGCCAGACCCTGGAGAGACGATTGCGAGACCTCTACCCAGGGGACAAGAACCCCTCAGAGTACGAGCAGGCCAGAACACAGTTGGTAGCCGCTCGTGCCCGGAAGCAACCTGCCAACTTTGCCGCAGCACGCAGAAGTCTGGAAGAAGTCGTCCCCTACGCCCGGGCGGCTGGCATCAAGTTGGGCCTGGAAACACGCTACTACTATTGCGAGATACCCAATCTGGAAGAGATGCACGCTCTGCTGGCCGACTTTCCCGAGACCGTCTACTATTGGCACGACACCGGTCACGCCCAAAACCTGGAAAACCTGGGCTTCACTCCCCACGAGGAGTGGCTGAGAGCCTTCGGCCCCAGGACGCTGGGAGTGCACTTCCACGACATCCGAGGTCTCAATGACCACCTCATCCCCGGCATGGGGGAAATGGATTTTCGAATGGTGGCCTCCTATCTGCCCAACGGGGCCATCAGGACCTGCGAGTTCGACTATCCCTTCTCTGAGGAGGAATTGACAACCGGCGTAGAGTTCTTGCGCAAGATGGGCTGCCTGGGCCAGTCACCTCTCAAAGTCCAGTTCCACCCGCGCCCTGTCCCTTAGACTGAACCCCAGGCCAACGACCTCCCTGGCCACCCGATTCACCCCCCGCCGGCGCCCATCCAGACGGACCTCTCTCAGCCGGTAGGGTTCTGGCACGGCGAAGAGCAGTGCCCCCCGTTGCTTGCCTGCCTTCTCCAACTCGACCACCAACGTCCGTCCCTTTTCCCAGGTCCCATGCCATCCCATTCCGCTCACCTCCACCCCGCCCTGGGTCACGTGAAAGGTCGAGGTGAGCAGTTCGGGCCGGTCCGATACGGGCTTGATGAGCAGCAGGACGGTCTCGTGGGGTTGGTGACGTTTGATGGTCAGGCAGTCCTCGACGGTGCCCAGGTAACGTCGCCTCCAGTAGTTGTAAACGTGATAGCGGCCCTTCGGCAACTCGAGGTCTGCCAACTCGATAGTGGTTTCCGTGGTCCGGTCAGCCCAGTTTACCAGACCAAACACCAGCCATTGCCCCCAATCCGTCTCCACGGGGAGAGCCAAAAGCGCCGGCATCTCCCTCTCGAAAAGGTCCAGGGGAATAGCCGCTCGACCATAAGGCGGCAGAACTTGCTTGAGATATTTCAGTCGCCCCCTGCGTATGGACGAGAGGTTGTCGCCGGAAAGGACCATACCCCCACACAGGCCGATGACGGAGACCATGGTGCGCATCTCGTTGAGCACCAGATTGGACTCGTCGTCACGGGTGCGCACCAGGAGACAATCGGGATCGTTGAGCCAAAGAGCGCCGTGCATGAAATAGCGGGCTACCACGTTGCGCAGGGCATTCCCAGCAGCTGGGAAAGATAGATCACCCCAGAAGGGATGCCAGTTGGCGGCCACATCGGGTCCGATGCGCATGGCATCCACCAGGCCGATGCTCGGCCCCAGAGGCGCCCCGCAGCCCAGGAGGAAAGCGTCCTCACCAATGGCCTGACGGATGATCTCCAGCCCTTGGCGCACGGCCTGGGCCCTGGTCATCTGCGGGTTGTGGCGGCGTCCCGCCAGCCCACCGGCAAAGATGAAATCCACCTTGAACAGTTCATAGCCCCACTCATGACGTAGGGTGTGAAAGGTTTCCCGCAGCCACTCCTGTACTTCGGGGTGAGAAAGGTCCAGGCCATAAGTGTCCGCGCCCCAGTGCTGCCAGGCAACGAGGGGTTGCCCATCCTCACCTCGTATCACCCAATCGGGGTGCTCGGCATAGAGTTGCGAGTCGGGGCTGGCCCCGAAGGGTGTCGTCCAGATGCCCGGCTTGTAACCGGCCCTCACGATTGCTTGAGCCAGGCCCTTCATGTCAGAGAATTTCCCCTCATCCACGCTGAGCCAGTCGCCGATGGCCGTCTGGTAGCCGTCGTCAACGACGATGTATTCCAGGGGCAGGGCCTCTCTACCTATGGCAGCCACATTGTCCAGCACGTCCGCGCCGGTGACCTCACGGAACCAGTAATACCAACTGCACCAACCCGTAGGCGGCAGGATCCTTTGCCGAGCCTTCATGGCCTGGCCCAACCGCTGGGTGTAGTCCTTCAAGAGCCCGAAAGGATCCTCTCCCTGGGCCACGACCAAACGCTCCGAGAACAACCTTTCGCGAGGCTCGAGGGTGACGCCATCGGCGTGACAGATCGCTACCAGCCTCTCATGCTCCTCGCCGTCGAGGGACAGCCGCACCTCGGCCAGTTGTTCCTTCGTGGTGATAAAGCCCAGAAGCAGGCATCGCCCTTTGGCCCCCGTCCCCCGTCCCCTGAGCACAGAGAACCATTCGCTGGAGAAAGCGTCGCCCTGACCAGGGCGGTAGTGGGGCTGGTGTTTGGTCTGGTAGTCCTCGGTGTTGGGATCAACGTAAAGCCCGCCGTCCACGTGGCGGGCGAAGGCTGGCGACCACGATTGCCAGCCGTTCTGGTAAAAGCTCCACTGGCGCGGCGGCGAACCCAACTCGACCTTTCCCCCCTGGGCAGCATCAACGGCCAGAACGTGAAGCTCGTCAAGCTGAAGGGATTTCTGGCCGACGTTGGTCACCTCCAGCCACATCTCCACCTCGTCGCCCAGGGCGATGCGCCAATCCAACTGGAGCTCATCGCTGGCCCGGCTGAGGCTGACCTCTTCCTCCTCTCGCAGGCCGACGCCGTAGGCCATGTCCCGTCCCAGGAGGCTCAGATACTTCTCCCTGCCGCCGGAGCGATAGATGACCGCCGCCGTCGCTCCAGATAGCAAGGGCACGGCCCCATAGACCACAGCCAGCGAACCGGCCTCCGGGTCAATGAGCAACTGGTCGCGGATGAAAACTTTGTCGGTCATAGCCCCTCCCTGCCTTTCCCATACCCCAGTCCGGGTATCGTTCAGAAAGGAGGCCCGAAACACGCCAATTCGGCCCTTCTGGCGCATCTTGAGGCAAAGTCAGCCACAGTCTTGAATGATACCCAAGTCCAGGCAAATTGACTTGAGCCCGAATTGCGGATATAATTATATGGTCCAGGTGCTCAGGGGCAAATGCCAGAAGGGAAGCACCCCGCATCATTGTCAACCCCACCTGGACGCGGTAGAATGGGTAAGCAATGATTCACTTATGTAAAAGGTGAAGAGATGGCTGTCCAGCCGGTCACGCTGAATCTGCCCAACACCCTGTATCATCAGGTGCAACGACGGGCCGAAAAGTCACATCGCTCTGTAGAAGACGAGTTGCTTGAGGTGATAGCCACAGCTATTTCCACACTTGATGAGTTACCCCAGGAAATCACTGAAGCGATGGCGCAACTGGTCTTCCTGGATGACGCCGCCCTGGAGCGGGTGGCTCGCAGCACGATGGCATCGGAGCAGGCAGAGCAGATGGAAGCCCTCAACCTGAAACAGCAACGGGAAGGGCTGACACCAGAGGAGCGTCAGGAGCTGACTAAATTATTGCGCCACTACGAGCACGTTATGTTGGTGCGGGCAAAAGCGGCGGCCTTACTTAAGGAACGTGGATACGACGTCTCAAACCCTGCCCTGTTTACACCCTCATCATGAGTCGGGCATACATCCCCAAGGCGTTGCGTCAGCGCGTCGCTGAAAGTGCCGGGCATCGTTGTGGCTACTGCCTGACTCCTGAGTGAGTGGTGGGCACCCCCATGGAGATCGACCACATCGTCCCCGAGGCATTGGGCGGGCCAACCAGAGAGGAAAACCTCTGGTTGGCCTGTCCGCTTTGCAACAGCTTCAAAGGCGCCCGGGTTGCTGCGCTCGATCCAGTGACCGGCGAGACAGTGCGTCTGTTCAATCCCCGGACTCAATCCTGGCCTGAGCATTTCACCTGGGAAGGAAATGGCACGTTCATCGTTGGCCAGACGCCCACCGGTCGTGCTACCATCATTGCGCTCCACCTTAATCGTGCTTCACTGGTCAAGGCCCGCCAGTTGTGGGCTGAGGCTGGCTGGCATCCGCCAGAGGAATGACGATAAGAGAAGGGGTGCCTGGCACCCGGTAGATAGTGTGCCACAACACCCCCTCTCATCATTGCATCCAGGAGGAGTTCACTCCTCCTTATCTTTCCCCTGTTTTCCTCTTTTCCCCTTACCGGCTCCCTTGACCACGGGCAGATCACCGATGGTCTCCACCAGGTCCACGCCAGTCAGGGCCTCGACAGTGGCCGGTACCTGAGCGATGATGCTGGCCACGTCCTGGGTGACCCTGGAGGCCCCGGCCCCACCATCGCCGCCGGTGTTGATGATCACGATGCGCTCGGTCTTGGCCAGGGGCTCGGCGATGGCGGCTGCCACCTTGGGCAGACTGTCAATCAACTGCTGGATGATCGCGGCCTGGTTATACTCCTGCCAGGCTTCGGCCTTCTTGCTCATCGCCTCGGCCTCAGCGAACCCCTGCTGGCGGATGACCTCGGCCTGAGCCAATCCTCTGGCCTGGGTAGCGTCGGCCTCAGCCTGGCCCACGGACCGGAGGGCCTCAGCCTGACCAGCTGCCTCGGTCTCTGTCTGATATTTCTTGGCCTTCGCCAGGGTCTGGATGCGATACTGTTCAGCCTCGGCCGGCTTGCGCACCGTGGCCTCCAGTTCCCTCTCCTTGCGCTGCACCTCCTGTTCCTGGACCTCGATCTGCTTCCTTTTGGCCATCACCTCGATCTGCACTTCCTCGGTCTTGACCTGCTGGTTGGTGATGTTCTGCTGCAAAACATAGGCCAGCTCGGCCTCAGCCTGGCGGCGGTTGGTCTCGGCATCGTAGGTCGCCTTCTGCACCTTGTAATCCTTGTCCGACTCGGCGATCTTGGTCTCAGCCTGGAACTTGGCTGTCTGCCCTTCCTGGTTGGCCTCGGCTGATTTGATGGTCGCATCGCGGGCGGCCATGGCCTGGCCAATCGTTGCGTCGCGCTTTACGTTGGCGATGTCGGTCTGTCCCAGCGCTTCCAGGTAGCCCTGGTCGTCACGGATGTCCTTGACCACAAAACTATCAATGCACAGCCCCATGTTGGCCATGTCACCGGCCGAAACCTCCTGCACCCTCTGGGCAAAGGCATCCCTGTCGCGGTAGATCTCCTCGTAGCTCAACATGCCCACGATAGCCCGCAGGTGCCCGGCCAAGGTCTCATGGGCCACGTTCATGATCTCTTCGGTGGTCTTGTTGAGGAACCGCTCGGCTGAGGTGTGGATGGATACCTCGTCGCTGCCGATCTTGATCTGGGCCACCCCGTCCACGGTGACCATCACCCCCTGCATGGTCGGCACATCGCGGGTGACCACGTCAATGGTCATGATCTCCAGCGAAAGGTCATCTACCCGCTCGATGACCGGCCAGATGAAGGTGCCACCCCCGGTGACCACGCGCACACTGGGCTTCCCTGGACCGCGTCTCCGCCCGGAGATGACCAGCACCTGGTTGGGGCCCACTTTCTTGTAGCGACTGGCGTACACGAAAGCCAGCACCAACAGCACGAAGAACAACCCAAAAATAGCGAGCACGACAATGCCCCCAACGAACCCTGTCATTTCTGCCTCCTTGTCTTTTTAAAACGCTGTACAGAATGCCCGTGAAAACATCAAACTTTGCCTGTCGCTCCCGCCGGATCTGCAATCCGGCGGGAGCCATGGAGAAGATGATGGCCTGAATCTCAGGCCTGGCCCGTGGCTCCAGAATCTTGCTGAGGGTGAACCACTGCGACCGATCCCGTGAAGCTTTCGATGGAGACAAGCGTGTTTTTAGGAACGGGTACCCCACCAGCGGAGCGAGCCGAGAAGGTGACACGCCTTCCCTGGGCCACAAAAGCGACCTGGCCTACACCGTCGGCCGGGATGGGGGTAATGACCTCCGCAGTGAGGCCCAGGATATCCCGGGCCGTGACTTCGCTGGAGCCCTGAGGAGCGATGAGGAAGTAGCCGAAAGCAAAGTGGGCAATAATGGCCACCACCAATCCGCCGCCGCCAGCCCACAGCAGGCTGAACCTGTCAGAAACATTGAACAGATAGACGGCCAGAAGGCCAAAGGACCCAAAAGCAGTGATGAAACTGGCAATAGTAATGGGGCTGAGGGAGGGCACGTCCACATCGCCGTGATCAAAAGAAGGAGCATGGTGAAGATCGAGGTGAATGGGTACCTCGGGCAAATGATGCCCGCCGATGTCCACATCGCCAACATCAACGTCGAGATGGGGTACACTGATCTCGTGCAGGCCACCGGCGATTAATATGATCACGGCATAGATAACCCCTACCCCCAGCAGCGCAAAATAGATGCAATTCAACGTGCTGAAACCAACCAGTTCGCCCATGGTTCACCTCCTCTCAAGGGCCGACGAGCGCCGAATCGGTCCTTTCACCCATATTATACCATTATTATGGCCAAGGTTCAATTAAGGGGTTGACAGGAGACGCATTACGTGTTATGCTACTATGTAGTGTTTGATGCGTGATTCGATAAATCCCTGACTTTCGTTCTTGTGCGAGGAATGTTGAGAAAGGAATAAAACCATGAAATCTAACCGTACCACCCTCGTTTTCTTTGTCATCGTTGGCCTCGCCGTGTGTGCTGTGCTGGCTGGTGCAATCTATCAGGCAGGGTCAAAACTCGTCGCCCCGCCCGGCAGCACGCCTCCTGCGGCGGCGGCGCCTCTGCCCAGGGACGCCGTGGCCATCGAGGTCCATTCGTCCAACACCAAGGAGCACTGGCTCGACGAGGTGGTCGAAGATTTCAACAGCCGGGGGTTCACCACCAGCAGCGGCCACGCTATTATCGTACAGGCCTTTCACGTCACCTCGGGCGGCTCCTACCAGGCCATCATGGAGGGCGAGATTCAGCCGACCATCTGGAGCCCCGGCAGCCGCATCTGGGTCAACAAGGCCAACCAGACCTGGCGCGACCGCAGCGGCCAGCCCCTGATTGCCAATCCCGAGGCCTGCCCGGCCACGATTCAGGTCCCCCTGGTCATCGGCATGTGGCAGCCCATGGCCGAGGCCCTGGGCTGGCCCGATCAGCCCCTGGGCTGGAAGGACATGGCCGAGCTGGCTACCAACCCCGAAGGCTGGGCGGCCTACGGGCACCCCGAGTGGGGCCGGTTCAAGTTCGGCCACGCCCACCCCGACTTTTCCAATTCAGCCATGCTCTCGATGATCTCCGAGGTGTACTCGGCCGCCGGCAAGACCGCCGGGCTGACCGTGGAAGACATCAAAAGCCAGGCGGTGCGGGACAACGTGGGGGCGGTGGAACAGGCCATCGTGCACTATGGCAAGTGGGACAAATGGATCCTGGACAAGATGGTCGAGCGGGGCCCAGAGTACCTCCACGCCACCCCCACCTACGAGAACAACGTGGTGGATTACAACCGGCAGCACGCTGACGAGCTCCGCTTTCCCCTGGCGGCTATCTATCCTCGCGATGGGACCTTTTGGGTAGACAACCCGCTCTGCATCCTGGACGCCGACTGGATCACCGACGAGCAGAGAGAAGCCGCTGTCAAGTTCCGCGACTTTTTCCTCTCGGCAGAGCAGCAGCAGAAAGCGGTCAACTGGGCCCTGCGCCCGGCGGTTAGCAGCATCGCCCTGAGTGATCCTATTGACCTGGCGCATGGCGCTATTCCGCACATGACGCCCGATAACGTGCCTCCCCTCGAGGAGCCCGGCGACCAAGTGGTGAGTTACGTTTCGGAACTGTGGCACGAGGTCAAGAAAAAAGCTGTCTGCGTCGTGCTCCTGGACCGCTCCGGCAGCATGAGCGGCGGCAAGATGAAGGCTGCCGTGGAGGGGGTCAACCTTTTCATTGACCAGATGAACCCGGAGGACCAGATCATCGTCGTGGTCTTTAACGACCTGATCACCGAGTTGCGGCCAATGGGGGCAGTTGGGGAGGTGGGGGAACCCCTGCGAGGGCAGGTGAGCAATCTTTACGCCGAGAGCGGTACGGCCCTCCATGAAGCAGTCATCTATGCCATCGAGCGGGTCGAGGGGCTGAGGACCGAGTACGGGGACGAGCGGCTGTACGGCATCGTCCTGCTTTCGGACGGCAAGAACGAGATGCCCAGCGGGCCGTCGAAAATGGACATGCTGAATCACCTGCCCTCCGGGACCGAGGCAGCCGCGACCAAGATCTTTACCATCGCCTACGGCGACGACGCCGAGGTGGAGCTTTTGCAAACCATTGCCAACCGCACCAATGCTCTCTCGCTGACCGGCACGGAGAAAAACATCGCGGAAATATATCTCGCTATATCTTCATATTTTTAAGTACCTATTAAATCAATGGAGGATGATGCAATGACAGAGAAAAAGACTACGGAACAGGCAGCACAAGCCGAACAGACTGAGCAGACCCAGCAGGCGGCTGCGAAGACATCGGCCGAATTGTGGCAGGAGGTCGGGCAGCAGCTTGAGATGCTGGGCGAGACCATCGCCGCGGCGGTGCGCTCGGTCATTGACGATACCGTCACTTCGCCGGAAGCGCAAAAGTTGCGCGCGGAGGCGGAGAAAGCGGCCAAGTCGGCCCGCGAGGCCGGGGAGCGAACAGCAGAAGAGATGCCAGAAGCAGCGCGGACGCACCTGATCACCGCGCTACAGGCGGCCAGTACCGGCTTGCAGAAGTTGGCCGATAGGCTTGAGCAGCACGCACAGCCAGAAGAAACCGAAGAAACTGAAGAGACCGTGGAGTAATTCGCCACGACGGCTGAATGCTTACAAGGTGTGGACAAGGCGACGGTTTCAGGGTACTATAACGGCCTCGGATGAAGCAAAGGCGACAAAGGTATTGCTGATCGAGCCGCCCAAGGCAGTCTGGGACCTGAGGGGCGATTGTGTGGCCCCCCCGCTGGGGCCGGCCCAGGTGTCCGGCTACACCTCTCACGCCATTGGCTCTCGCAACCTGGATACCGTTGTTGCTGGTGACTTTGATGGGGATGGTCGGATAGAGCTGCTACCGAACCAGGCACGTATGAGCCTTGCCGCCATTCGCCGCGAGCCTGGCGGAGCCGAGGTCGCCTGGACGATACCAGCGGGTGGGAGAGTGATGACCAACCTGGCTACAGTTGTCTTTCCAGACGGTACTCTAGCCGTCGGTGTGGGACACGAGGGGAATAGGCTGCGACTTTGGCTGCCGTAGTCATACAACCACATTCAAAAGACAGGCTCACGAGTTTTGCATGTTGATTCAAATTGTGATATAATAACGTCGTCAAACATTCGCTGGTCTTCAACATTTCACCATCGCTGCTCCGTCGTAGCCAGTAATCAGGAAGGAGGTAGGTGCGTGAGACATTTGGAGCCGATCTTTTCTCGGGTCAGGAAAGGGTTGGCTTTTGTTTTTGCATAGCAACTGTTTGGCCGACGTTTTCTTGCACAGGTGTGTGACATTGGAGGTTGAACATGCGCAAGT
>JBGVTF010000042.1:0-15682 GCA_041862415.1 Anaerolineae bacterium
CTGTGTCCATGATCAGGCGATAGGCCGCCTGGCCCTGGGGACCATCCTGGAGAAGGGAGACGAGCTGGGTCTCAAGGGCGGTCATGGTTATCTCGGTGGCCACGTCATGATAGTACTGGGCAAACTCCGCCTGGGTGATTTCCGCCTGAGATGGCGGTGAAAGCAGAGCGTACATGCCTTTGTAATCAGTGCGCTCCCAACTCTCCAGGAAACCCAGAGCCACGTCTTCCGGGCCAGGCAAGACAGGGGTAGGGGTGACCGTCGGCTCCTCCCCAAAAGACAAAGGGGCAACCTGGCAGGAAGGTGTGGTGCACAGCAGGATAGACGAAATAGCAAAAAGCAGAACAGCCTTCTTGATCACGTCCCTCTCAGACCATCTCTTCGGTATAACAAAGCCCTCCGGCTGACCATCCGAGGGCCTCTCACGCCGTCACTGCCAACTTGTCTTAGCCACGCCCGGCCATTTCACCTACAGAAAGCGCCCTAGCAGGAAGAAAGAATGAGCGCCAGCCAGAGCAAAGGCGGTAGTCTTGAGGGTCTTTCCCAGCCAACAACTCAAAAGGAAGTATCCAATGGGAAAACGCAAGACGCCGGCGGCAATGCCAGCCAGGTCAAAGAAGGGGTTGGGAAAGACCGAGAGAACGAAGATGGTAGCCAATCCATACTGGCTCATCCAGCCGTGCAAACGGTTATATATTTCCCGGTTCTCGATCACGGCCCCTCCACTGTAGCCAGCCAGGTACCCTGTCAACTCGCCCAGGGCCTCACCCAGCCCCGCTGCCAGTCCAACAAGAAGAGGATCGAGCACCCCACCCAAGGCAAAGACCAAGGCCAGGCTGGGAGCAGGAAGTATAACGGTAGCGTTGCCGACCAAACTGATAATAAAGATACCCGGATAACCATAGGCCACGAAGCGGCTCAGCCTGTCACGCCAAAGAAAACCGGCTACGGTGGCCGCTACAACAAGCAACAAGGCCAGAAGGCGCAGAAACCTGGTTCTTGTGCGCCTTGCTGCTGAGTCAACGCCTGCTATCTCCCTTTTGGACTCCAAACAGACCTCCATTTTCAATTCGCCTATCCCCTCTTTGTTCAGGCAGTTGGCACCCCGATACGCAGTATCTTCTCTCGCCCTTCACTCACGCCTCTGGTAGCGTTAACTGTATCAATGATCAACGGGGCATGCCTCACCACCCAGGTGTAATCATAGCTGGTGTGTCCGGCCACGATCACCGTGCAATCGTGTTCCGCCAGCAATTTCTCACTGAGAGATGCCGAGCGCAGAGTCAACTCATCACGATAGAACACGTCGCATCCTATTTGGAACTGAGGCACGTGGGGATCGTTGTAGGTCACCTGGACCTCCTGGGCCAACAAGAGTTCCATGATCCGTTGAGCGGGCGAGTTGCGTGCATCATCCACATCGCGCTTGAAGGTCACACCCAGGATCAACACCCTGGCTCCGCGCAAAGGTTTGCCCTGGCGGCTGAGTCCCTCGCCTATTCTGCTCACCACATGGTAAGGCATAGCCTGGTTGATTTCGGCCGCCAATTCGATGAACTTGGTGTAAAAATCGTACTCGCGGGCCTTCCAACTCAAATAGTAGGGGTCCACCGGAATGCAATGCCCTCCCACCCCTGGCCCCGGATAAAAAGGCATGAAGCCAAAAGGCTTAGTAGAGGCCGCTTCGATGACCTCCCAGAGGTCAATGCCCATGCGCTCTGAGAGCAAAGCCAGTTCGTTGACCAAGGCAATGTTGACGCTGCGGTAGATGTTCTCCAGGAGCTTGGTCATCTCGGCCACGCGAGGCGAGGAGACAACGTGCACCTCGGGGGTCAGTTGAGCCAGAAGGATGCGCGCCAGTTCACTACACCGAGGAGTCAACCCTCCAACGACCTTGGGAGTGTTCTCCACGGTGAAAACCTTGTCCCCGGGGTTAATGCGCTCCGGCGAGAAAGCCAGGTGGAAATCCACCCCGGCCTTCAGCCCCGATCTTTCGAGGATGGGCAATACCACCTCTTCGGTAGTACCCGGATAGGTGGTGCTTTGCAAGACGATCAGTTGCCCCGGCCGCAAGTGGGACCCGATCCCTTCAGAGGCCCTCACAATGAATGACGGATCAGGCGCTTTCATTTCATCGAAAGGTGTAGGCACGCAGATGAAGATGACATCGGCCTCCCTCAGAGTCTCGTAGTCAGTCGTGGCCTTCAAGCGTCCAGCGGTAACCAGAGGGGCAATCCTGTCTCCTGCTACATCACTAATATAACTCTCACCCCGCTTGATGGCTGCTACTCGCTTCTCATCCACATCTAAGCCTATAACTGGAAATCCAAGACGAGCAAATTCCACAGCAAAGGGCAGACCTACGTAGCCTAAGCCGATGATACAGATTTGGGCTTCCTTGGCCTCGATCTTACCCCTCAGACTCATTTTCGCTCTTCTCTGCCAGGCTCAAGGTCTGTGAGCTGACGTCTACGCGTTCCAGCTTTAGCAGGGCCAACAAGCCAGTCAAGGCAATGGTTCCCCCTATTATGTACCCCTCCAGCAGGCTGGCCTGGGTAATGAAAATAGCCAACACTCCCAGCGCCCCACAGACCAGGTAAAGAATTAAGACAGCTTCACGCTGAGTGAGCCCCATGGCCACCAGGCGATGAGAGACGTGATCCTTACCCCCTTGATAGATAGATACACCTCGCCGCAGACGAGAGACAACCACCAAAGTCGTATCAAAGACAGGCAACCCCAGCACTATCACTGGTACCATCCAGGTTACGATGTCCAGTCGGCCGGGGAAACGTAACTTGATGCCCAGAGATGCCAGAATGAAGCCCAGAAAAAGGCTGCCGGTATCTCCCATGAATATGGTGGCCGGATTAAGATTGTAGCTCAGGAAACCCAGGCAGGCTCCCAGCAGCGCAGCAGCCAGGCCACCCACCAGATATTGGCCGTTCATGGCCGCTAACAGCAGGAAGAAAGCCGCCGCCACAGCTCCCACCCCTCCAGAAAGGCCGTCCATATTGTCCAACAGGTTCAGAGCATTGGTAATACCTACGATCCAAAGAATCGTGACGGCCACGTTGAGGAACGGGTAAGGCAGGAACTGCACCTGCACCCCGGAGAAGACAAGGATCAAGGCAGCCACTATCTGCCCAGCCAATTTCAGAAGAGGACGCAGGCCCCAACGGTCATCCCAGACACCAAGAAAGGAAACCAAGGTTGCTCCTATCAGAATGCTGATCAACTGGGGGATGCGGAAGCGGTCCTCGAAAATCAAGAGAGCTAGAATAAAGGCAACATAGATGGCCAACCCCCCGAGACGGGGGATGGGCTTCAAATGCACTTTGCGGGCGCTAGGCTGGTCAATGATCCCCAATTGCCAGCCCAGTTTACGAGCTACGGGCGTGCCGCTAACGGCGAAAACCAGAGCTCCGGCGAAAATAAGCATATAAGTTGTCATGATTGTTGTCCTCGTTGTGTCTTGAATATCCTGTGTCGCAATAGTGGCCAACGATACGGTCAGGGGCTCGCCTGCTGCTGCAACTGAGCGATAAAGGCTTCCGCAGCCACTTTTTCACTCTCTGGAGCCAGGCTCAGGGCAATTTGGGCCTCAGCCAGGGCTTCATCTATGCGTCCCAACTGCTGGTAAAGGATAGCCAGGTTTTTGTGACTGTCGTAATCGTTAGGAGCCAGCCTGAGCACAGCCAGGTTCTCTTCCACCGCCTCCTGGAACCTGCCCTGGTGAGCGTAAATGTAGCCCAGGGCACTGTGGGCCTGGACGAGGTTCGGATCCAGAGCGAGAGCCTGAGAATAGACCTCCGCCGCCTGGTCCAGGTCGCCCTTCTGCAAGAGAACCTGGCCCTGGGACAGATAAGTCTGGACCAGTTCCTGGTCCGAGCCTGGGAGCGGTTGTCCTTTCAGTTGAGCAATATAACTCTCGAGAGGAGCCCTGTCATTTTCCGGGGCCAGACTTAAAGCGACCTCAGCCTCAGCTATGGCCTCATCAACGCGTCCCAACTGCTGGTAGAGGATAGCCAGGTTTTTGTGGCTGGCGTAGTCATTAGGCTGGAGTTCCAGCACCTTGAGGTTCTCCTCCACCGCCTGCGCCAACTTCCCCTGTTGGGAATAGATGTAACTCAGAGCGCTGTGGGCCTGGACATGATCGGGCTTCAACTCTACAGCCTTGCTGTAAGCCTCCGCTGCCTGATCCAGCTCCTTCCTGGCCATGTAGAAATCACCGAGTTGGAGATAAGTCTGCTCGAACTCTTGATCCAAAGCCAGGGACTGTTGATACCTCTCCATAGTCCGGTCGTAGTCCCCCATCATGAAATAGACCAGACCCCACTCGTTGAACAACTGAGCATTGTGAGGGCTGAGGGAAGTAGCCTGGCGATAGTATTCCAGCGCCTGATTGAGGTATTTTTCTTGATCAGCCGGGTCGCTGGCCATGCCCCCTCGGGTTCGATAATAGCGCGCCAGATTGGCGCTGTGATCGGTGTTGAGAGGATTGATGATCCTGGCCTGTAACAACACATTCAAACCCTGATCCAGGAAAACGGCCCTTTGAGCAGGATCATTGGTCGCCTGAGCCCGCTCCAAATAGGCTCTCCCCAGGAAAAGATAATAAAAGTCCTCGCTGGGAGCGAGAGTTAAAGCCTTTTTGTACAGCTCAATAGCGGCGTCTCTATTCTGTGGATTGTCGTAGGCCTGGCCCTGCTTGTAGTAGATGTCAGCTCTGATGACATTAAGGTTGGTCACGAGGATGATCCAGGTCAGGCCCACGATCAAAATCGGGTAGAGCCACCAGTTGGCGATCCTCCAGGTTCGAGAAGGCAAAGCCGCTTCCCGCACCAGCGCTGTAGCCAGAGCCAGCAGAAGAAAGAAAAGGAAGAGATAGTAAATGGTAAGGGTATTGGCCACGCGATCCGCCTGCCTCATCAGATCAGTGATCTGAGCTGACAACCGGCCGATGTGGATGAAATGAAAGGCAAAAAGGCAGCCCAGGGAAACCACACAGTAGAGCAGGAAAGCCAGCCACCAATCAGCCACGTCCGGTTGAGAAGTCTTTGCGTTGAGCAACTCAACCGTGATGATAAGGCCACTGAAAAGCAAAGTGATGAAGAAAAGCCAGAATACGCTATAGCTCTTGGTAGCGATGGGAAGGTGAGCAGTGCGATAGTCAAAGACCATTGTCACCATAACTATGCCCGTCAGCAAGGCATAGGGCACCATGGAGACAGCAGGTCCCGTCGAAGCCTCAACCATGGGTCGAGGCCTGGGGGTAGGAGCTGCCTGCCTTTTCCTCCTCCGCTTTGCTCTGCGCGGCTCCTTTGGCAATTCGGCTGGCACCGCTACCTCAGAAGGAGCCGGTATCGTTTCTCTCCGCAGATAGTAGCCAATGACCACCATCAGCGCTGCGTAGACCCAGAAGTAGGTCCGGGTAGCGGCGATGGCGATGCCGAAGTGGATCTCGATGAAGTGAGCCACCAGAGCCGAAAGCAGGGCAATGAGCAGAATCTGATATGGAGCCTCCTTCTCCCTGGTCTCTTCTCCCTTGTAGAAAAAGAAGGTATAGATCGCCAGGTAGGTTCCTAGGCCGATTACCATGCCAAAAGGTAAGGCCACCCCCATAAAGTTGGCCCCCAGCACCTGCCAGAAACCAGCCATTACCAGAAAACCGAATCCCAGCCACAGACAAAGGAAAACATTCCGCTCCCTGGGGTTCGTGATGAGCCCCAGCCACTTCAAGCCGTAATAGAAAAGACTGGTAAAAAGGGTCATATAGACCACAAAGCCCACCAGCCCGGTGATCACCACCGCGTCAAAGGTCTCGTTATGGGAACGGTCCGGTGAGGCGTTGCGTGCTTCAACGTGAGCCAGGTCCGGGGGATAGAATCTGTTGTAGGCCACGTACATGGATTCGGGGCCATAGCCAAGAAAAGGCCGCAGGAGATTCCACCGGTCCGGCTTGGCAGAAGGGAACTCCAGGGGCTCATGAGGGGGCACCAACTCCACAACCCCCTCCCAGATCAGAACCCTGACCAGGCCCGTGCCACTCTCCGTCTCAAAAATGCGTCCCAGACGCCCAATGTAAGGCAGATCCCTGAAGGGTGCCAACGGACTGCGGGGCAGGTTGAAGGTCACCAGAAGCGAAGCCCCCACGACTGCGACACCGATGACGGCGAAGGCCCATCTCTTGCTCCTTTTCCAGACGGCGAAGAGAAGAGCAAAAAAGTACAACCCTCCCAGGAGACCCAACATGGGACCCCGGCTCTGGCTGAAGTAGATACAAATCAACTGTGTTGTAAGAATGCCAGAATAGCAACCA
The DNA here is from genome assembly GCA_041862415.1 of Anaerolineae bacterium. Classification (GTDB taxonomy): domain Bacteria; phylum Chloroflexota; class Anaerolineae; order E26-bin7; family E26-bin7; genus E26-bin7. Next base: position 6,323 of record JBGVTF010000042.1, read on the forward strand.
ACAGGGACAACCTGGCTGAAAGGCTTTTCCAGATAGATTGAAAAACCGAACAAGGGGATAAAGAAGATGAGGACAACAAGCAAGCCTCCCCACACGTAAAGGGTTGCGGCATACAACTGAGCTCCGACGAAGATGGCGAATACGAGAAGGAATATAGCCTTGTTCCATAGGCTCTTGTCTTCGAGGACACTCAGGGAAGAGCCTACGAGCCGGGCCAAGGTGAGGGGAACGGCCATAATCAGATAGGCCGACACAAAAATGGAATTGCCCATGTTGGAAGCCACACGGCGGGTGACGTCTCCTCCCCATGGCAAGGGATCGAGCTGATTGTGCTGCATCAGGCCGTAGAGGGAGATGGGTAGGCTGACCAGAATCACGACAGTAACCAGGCGGTCCAGTTGTTCGCGTCGGCGCAGACCCTCCAGGGCCAGGAAGAAGATGACAATATACGAGAAGGTGGTGTAAGTACCCTGCAAGCGCTGGTAGGAGCCCCACAGACTGACCCGTGGCGTGATCGAAAACAGGGTGCTCAGGATGTAGACGGCTACCACAGCAAGGGTAGGAAGGACCAGGGGAGTTTGAGACACTCGTTCCCAGAAAGTGGGCGTTGAATCCCCCTTATCAGCCCCATTGGGGTCCCTACCGCCATCTTGCGCTTGGCGCTCCAGCCCTGCTCCCCTCCCTAGCCCTTTCTCCACCACCTTGATCACCCAGGCCCCAGCCATGACCAAAGCAATGGAACGCAACAGGGTGAGCTTGTCGGGCTCAAAGACGCGGCTGGAATAGACGTTGAAGAAGAGGGGCACAACGATAACGGCCGCCAGCCACCCGGCCTCGATGACTTTATCGCAGAAAACGCTCAGCTTAGTGGACATGATGGCCTCCCTTAAACCAGGCAAGGGTCCGCTGTAATCCCTCTTCCAAAGGGACACGAGCCCTGAAGCCCAGCAACCTCTCTGCCTTGCTCACGTCCGGCACACGGCGGCGTGTCTCCTCGAAACCAGAGCCGTAGGCATCAGCATAAGAAAGGTGAACGATTTCTGAAGACGAGTCAGTCAGTTCCTTGACCATCTCCGCCAGTTCCAGAATGGTAGTCTCTCGATTATTGCCGATATTGAAGCTCTGTCCCTCTCCCTCTCTCAGAGTTGCCGCCAGAATGGATCCCTCAATGGTATCATCAATGTAAGTGAAACAGCGGGTCTGCCGCCCATCGCTGAACACCGTCAAAGGCTTACCTTCAAGAGCCTGGGTGATGAATTTGGCGACGACGCTGCCATAGCCTCTGGGATCGAGACGAGGGCCGTAGGAGTTGAAATAACGGATAATGCTAACCGGTAGTCCCCTGTCATAGTAAATGAAGGCCAGATGCTCGTCAATAGCTTTGGCCAGGGCGTAGGACCAGCGTCCTACGGCCGTGGGACCCAGGGTGCTGTCATCATCTTCGGTCAGAGGAGCTTTTTCTGATTTGCCGTAGACCTCAGAACTGGAAGCGATGACCACTTTACGCCAGTATTTGTAAGCCAGCTCCAGCACGATTTCGGTGCCCCGCACGTTGGTCAGAATACCCTGCAGAGGCTTGTCAATGACGTGTTTGACCCCCACCACGGCTGCCAGATGGTAGATCAACTGCACCTGCCGTACCAACTCCTCCATAGTCGCGATGTGCAGGATGGAATCGTTGACAAAGTGAAAGCGTTCATAGCCCAGATTGTGCTCAACGTTAGCGATCTTGCCGGTGAAGAGGTTATCAATGACAAAGACCTCGTGACCGTCGGCCCACAACCTGTCTACCAGATGAGAACCGATGTAGCCCGCTCCACCAGTAACCAATACCCTCATGTTGTCCTCTTCAATCGCACTCTTCCACCACTGTTGCGGTACAGGTTAGCAATTCCAGATACAGCTTCTCCACATTGACCGGCAACGTTTCGCCGGCATATTTGGGGTGAATTGCAGCCCGTCCGGCCAGACCCATCTCCCTTGCTCTGTCGGGAGCCCGTAACAAGTCAAGGATCCGCCTGGTCAATCCTTTCATATCCCTTGATTGTACCAGGTAATCGCTCTCTTTGTCAAATACACATCTTAATTCTGCCTTCATGTTCCCTGCACCAGACGATCAGACGACGCAACGCTTCCTTGAATTCTACTTCGACCTGGTAACCCAGCATCTCCCTGGCCCTGGCGATGTCAGCCAGCGAATGTCTGATGTCCCCCACTCTGGGTGCGGTGTGGACCGGGGTGATGTCCGTGCCCAGAATCTGATTGATGGCCGCCACCAATTCCAACAGGTTGTATCTCTGGCCGCAGGCGATGTTGAAGACCTGCCCCCCCACATCAGGAACAGTGGCCGCCAGGAGATTGGCCTGGACGACATTGGTCACATAGCTGAAATCCCGCGATTGTTCGCCATCACCGTAGATGATGGGTTGATCCCCCCTCAGCATGGCCGTGACAAACCTGGGGACCACGGCTGCGTACTGAGAAGTCGGGTCCTGTCTGGGGCCAAAGACGTTGAAGTAACGCAGCGCCACCGTCTCCAGGCCGTATACCTGATAGAAGACCTGGCAATAGTGCTCCCCGGCCAACTTGGAGACAGCGTAGGGAGATAAGGGAACTGGCTTCATCTCCTCGGCTTTAGGGAGGGTGGGGGTGTCACCGTAGACAGCCGAGGAGGAAGCGTATACCACCCTTTTCACTCCGGCATCGCGGGCGGCAACCAGCAAGTTCAGGGTGCCCCGTACATTGGATTCATCCGTGTCCAGGGGGTTATCAATGGATTTCGGGACGGAGGGAAGGGCCCCCTGGTGCAAAATGTAATCCACTCCCTCCACAGCCTGCCGCACCGTATCCAGATAGCGCAGGTCACCCTCAATCAACTCGACATCTTCCAAAAAAGGGGCGATATTTTCTCTTTTGCCCGTAGAAAAGTTATCGAGGATCCGCGCCCTTTCTCCTCGTCGCACAAGTTCTTCCACAATGTTGGAGCCAATGAAGCCGGCCCCTCCGGTGACCAGATAGACAGTCGTCATTCGATCCTCTGATTCTTTTCGCTGTGGGTGGCTTCGCTTTCCGACTCCCAAAGTCCCTTCGTTCCAGCCGCCCCGTCCTTCCGCATTTTCCTAATCTTACCCCAATCGGGGCGAAAAATCAAGTCAGTATCGCCTGATAGAGATCCATCACACCCTGAACCATCCTCTGCTGCGAGAACTCCTGTCGGGCGCGTTGCTGCCCTCGCTGCCCCATACGCCAGCGAGTATCAGGATCGGTCAGGAGTTGGCGGATGGCTCCGGCCAGCGCCTCCGGGTTGCGAGGTGGCACCACCAGTCCGGTGACGCCATCCTGCACCACCCAAGAGGTGCCGGTACCTACCTCAGTGGTGATGCAGGGGAGTCCGGCGGCCATGGCCTCGAGCAACACGGTGCCAAAGGCTTCGGCGCGGGCATTGGCCGGGAGGACGAAAAGGTGGGCCTGATGATAAAGGCGGGGCAGATCAGCATCTTTCACCTCTCCCATGAAGTGGACACGGTCGGCTACTCCCAGTTCCCGCCCCAGGGCCTCCCATGGTCGCCGCATCGGCCCTTGACCCACCACATTGAAGTGGGCCTCTGGCACCTGTACCAGGGCACGCAAGAGATCGTCAAGGCCCTTGTAGTACCGCAGGTGTCCGACGAAAAGAAGCGTGGGAAGGGCCTCAGAAGGTGCGGGCGGGAGGGCAAAACGGTCTATGTCCACCCCCAACGGCACTACAACGCACTTCTCCCGCACAGGGTTCAGCCAGGGTGAGGTCTCGATGTAGCGGGGGCTGGTGGCGATAATGCGGTCAGCAGCACGGAGCACCCGGCGCAGCAGCGGCCCGTAGAGGCGCAGCCACCCCCGCTGACGTACTACGTCTGAATGGTAGGTGACGACGGTGGCGCGGGCGTGGCCCAGGAGCCAGTTGGAGAGTTCGCCTAGGGGATAGGGAGAGTGAACGTGGACAATGTCAGGGCGCAGACGAGCCAGAGCCAGAGGCTGAGCTAGACTCAGAGGCATGGAGGCAGCGGTGGTTAGGCGTCCGGCTTTAATGACCTCTACCCCGTTTATCGCTTCCACACAGGTGCGCAGGCCGGGGTTACAGACCAGGACGGTGACTTGATGCCCGGCAGCGCCCTGGGCCTCGGCCAGAACCTTGATGTGGTTCTCGATGCCGCCCAGGACGGGGTAGTAGTCTTTGTAGAGATGAAGGATGTTCATTTCAAGGCTTCTCGATAAAGGTACAGCGTCTGCCGGGCCGTCCGCCCCCAGGAAAACTGCGCTGCACGGGCCAGCCCCCGCTCCCGCAGTTCCGCTCGCAGATCGGAGTCAGTCAGAGCCTGGCGGAGGGCCTCAGCGATAGCCTCCACATCGGCCGGGTCAAAGTAGAACACTGCGTCGCCGCACACTTCCGGCAAGCTGGAAGTGTTGGAGCAAGCCACCGGTGTCCCGCAAGCCATTGCCTCCAGGGCCGGCAGGCCGAACCCTTCGTAGAGGCTGGGGAAAACAAAAAGAGCAGCACCCGCGTAGAGGACAGGCAGGTCCGCCTCCGGCACCAGCCCCAGGAAACGGACCGCGTTTTCAAGTTCGAGAGCCTCTACCCGCTGCCGTGGTTCAGGATAGCGAGAGTCCCAAGCGCCAGCGATGACAAGCGTGAAGCGTGATACGTGATGCTTGATGCGTGCGAAGGCGTCAATCAGCCGAACCAGGTTCTTGTGGGGCTTATTAATGCCCAGGTAGAGAACATACTCTTCTGGAAGGGCGTATCTGCGACGCACCCGCTCCACCTCGGTGGGAGACGGGGGATGGAAGCCGGGATCAGCCGCCAAGGGGATGGCTGTGACCTTTTGTGGCGAGAGATGGAAAAAGGTCAGCAGGTCGCGGCGGGTGGCCTGTGAAATGACGATGACATGGGATGCCGCCCGTAGGGCCAGGGCCGTCGTCCAGCGAAATAGTAGGCGGGCCTTGAGAGAAACATTCTGCGGAAGGAGAAGAGGGATCAGGTCATACACCGTCACCACTGCCGGTACGCCAGGCCAGTAGGGCATGAGGTAATAGGGGCTGTGGTAAACGACGGCTCTCAGACGGTGCAACAGGCGAGGGAGGACCCACTGCTGGCGGAGGGAGAAGGGGGAGAGGGGTACGTCCACCACCTGTATCTGCTCCCCAGCCAACGCCGTCAGGTCCCAGGGAGAAGGCCGGGTGGGATCGCGCAGCAGAATCAGCCGCTCGCTCTCGCTGAGAAGCAGGGCCATCGCCTGGGCCACGTTGACCACGTAGCGCCCAATACCGGGGAAGTGGCCGGTAGCGGTGCGGGCGTCCAAGGTGTAGTAGGAACTCACTGTCTTCCTCAAGGCTCTTATGAGATCGCCTCTACAGGCTTTCGTAAACGTACAGAGTCAATTTGTGAAGGTATGCAGGTCGCCGGAATAACAATTCCTTGATACGACGATACACCGCGTCCTGCTCCGCATACCCTCGCAATTCTACCAACAGGTAGCGACCCTCTATCCACTCCTGCAAAGCGGTAGGAGTAACAGCCCTAGTCCGGTCACGTCCAAAAATGAAAAGCCAAACACGAGGTGGCTGTTTTGTGCGGAGAAACTCTTCTATGGCAGGCTTATCAGAGGCGCTGAACACCGGCGCAGTCCACCCCGCTGTTCTAGACGCATAGAAAGCAATGCCAGTGTCATCAGCAGCTATAACGACCTCCTCTTGGCCAACTTCCTCGGCCAGACAGGTCACAATCTCTCGTGTGGGGACGACGTAAATGGGATTGTGGAACTCCCGCCCGGTAAAATAGTTGACCAAACCAACGACATGGGCTATCAAGAAGCTGCTGATGAGCAGCCACTTGAAGAGAGGCCGAAGTGCTACAATACCAGAGCTAAGCCAGAGGAGGAAGAAGGGGAGGGTAAAGATGACGTGGTTAGCGAAAGCGATAAAGGGAACCCCTGTAATCAAAGAGGAGGTGAGCCCAGCAACAAGACTAATAGAAAACAGAGAGAAAGAGCCCATCCAGAGAGCCAGGCGGCAAGAATTGCGATAAGCTACGATAACTGCCGCCATCAATGCGCCTAGTGCTCCTGCTAACCCCAAAAGAGCTGCTAATTGCCAGGGGAAGAGGGTCTCGCCCAGGCTAAAAGAGTAAAAGGCGTGGGCAATTTTGAGGGCAAAGGAGAAGAATCCCCGCCCGATGTCGGCATCTTTCATTGAGAATACCCGATGCGTTTGTAAGAAGGCGTAATTGACCCACGGTATCCAAAGTAATCCCGCCAAGGCCTGAGCGCCAACTACCAGAAGCAAAAAGGACCATTCCCTACGGGTGCGGTGACGAAGGCTCCTTATGAAAAGGAACAGGTCCTGCCATAAGACACAGGCAGCAGGGCCAAAGTAATCTGCATAAAGAAAAGCCGTGAGAAGGATAACGTAAACTGCCAGGAGTCTCTTCATGCGCTGATAATAGATGCGGAAGAAAACAAGGAACAGAGCGACTGCCATCAGCATCGCGAAAGCATAGTACTTTACGAAACGGGTGTAAAGCAAAAAGGTGGATAAGGTGGCGAGTAACGTAGCTCCGAGTAAGCCGGTCGAACGGCTGCTCAGTGTTGCGCCCAAACGATAAGTGAGCGCCAAGATGAGCACTCCAACAAAGGCCCAGATAGAGCGCAAGGCCCATTCACTTTCTCCAAACAGAGATAACCAGAGGTGAGAAAGCCAGTGGGTAAACGGTGGGTGGAGATCACTCCCATCTATCAGCACTGCTGGAATTTCTGTAAGAGGGTAACGGTCAGTATCTACGTTTCTGAACTCGTCTACTGAAAAACTGAGCCCTCCCAATTGGGAGAAAAGCAGGCAAGTACCTGCCAACAAGAGGAATACAGGAGCAACCCACTCTCTGTTCGGCATCCTTCTCCCTTCACTTTCCCACTGGTGGACCCCTTTCCCTCTGGAAGCGGGAGCGACCAGGGGATATGGAGACGTCTATCCGATGGGAAAAACGGCTTCGTAGACCATTGGGTCCGTCAAACGGTTGCGGAAGTGGGTGAAGGCCATCTCCGAGGGCACCTTGTGATCGGGGTCTTTGGGATTGTCTGGGTCTATCCTGACCACAGGGGGGTGGGTTGAAATCAGCCTAAAGCACCGGCTCAGCCAGTTCGGTTAGATACTGATAAGAGCGAGGTCACAGTACTATCAGTGACGTGACGTTGAGTGTGCTTTTCTGTGCCGATCGCGCTGACCAGATCATTGCGCAGTTAGAGAAGGATGATCCTACGAGAAGCTGTTCAAACAGGTGACGTTCCATGCTTCTCTTGCAGAGCCAGGTAGACCTTCTCTGCTGTCAGGGGCAGGCTGGTGATGCGCACCCCGAGGGCATCGCGGACAGCGTTGGCGATAGCCGGGGCAGTCGGTACCATGGTGTGCTCACCCACACCGCGAGCGCCCCACGGCCCATCGTCCTGGGGCACCTCCACGATGTGCCCTTTGATCTCAGCCGGGGCATCTACCGCAGTGGCAATCTTATAGTCCGTCAGGCAGGCATTGGTCGGTTGGCCCTTCTCCAGCTTGAGCTCTTCAAAGAGGGCTGTGCTCAGCCCCTGCACCGCCCCGCCCTCGATCTGGGTCAACACCAGGTCCGGATTGATGGCCTTGCCCACGTCATAAGCCGCGCACACTTTGAGCACCTCGATCTCGCCGGTCTCGGTGTTCACCTCTACTTCGACAGCCTGAGCCCCCGTGGTCCAGTGCACCACCGCCCGCTCACCCTGGCCTGTCTCCGGGTCCAGCCCCGAAACGTAGGTGGGCATGAAGGACCCTTCGCCAAGGATGGGGCCACCCCGCCAGGAGCCGTCGGGCATCTGCATGCCGGTGACAGCAAAGTCCTTCAGTTCAACCTCCCGCTCCGACTTGAAGGAAATGACCTTGCCATCAACGATGGTCAGGTCCTCCGGCGATTCATCCCAGACCTCGGCCACCAGATCCAGGATGCGCCGTCGCACCACCCCAGCCGCCTGGACAACGGCGTTGCCCATGGACCAGGTGATGCGGCTAGCCACCGTCTGCCACTCGTAAGGGCTGTAGTCGGTGTCCACCAGGTTGACACGAATGATATCCATAGGTACGCCCAGGGTCTCAGCAGCCATCTGTCCAGCGACGGTCAGCGCACCCTGGCCCAGGTCCACCGCGCCGATGCTCACGCTCACCGTCCCATCCTCGTTAAGCTTGACCGTGGCTGAGGAGCCAGGGTTGGGCGGCATGGCCGGGGCCTTCCACATCCCGGCGAAGCCGAGCCCCCGGCGCTTATGGGGAACTGAGGGCGGCCGCTTCTTGCCCCAGCCAATGGCTCTGGCCGTCTTTCTGATGCAATCGGAGAAGCCGGTGGGGTGCATGGGGCTGCCTGTGGGGATGAGCGCCCCTTCGCGGATGGCGTTCTTCAGGCGGAACTCGACGGGGTCCATGCCGATGCGCTCGGCCACCACATCTATGTGCTGCTCCAGGCAGAAGTGCATTTCGGGCATGCCGAAGCCGCGCATGGGGCCGCCAACCGGATGGTTGGTGTAGACAGCATAGGAGTCCGTCTTCAGGCTGGGTACCTCATAGGGGCCACTGGAGGAGTAGCCTGCCGCCCGGACCACGTTGACGCCGTATTCGGTGTAGCCGCCAGCGTCCCAGTAGAACTGGTTCTCCTGGGCCAGGATCTTGCCCTCTCTGCTCACGCCCATCTTGATGTGAGCCACCAATCCTTGGCGCACAAAGCTGGTGTAGAACTCTTCCTGGCGGGTCAGGCGCAGTTTGACCGGGCGGCCTCTGGTCTTAATGGCCAGTGGTATCACGCAGGCCTCCATGCTCACCCCGGCCTTGGAGCCGAAGCCACCGCCCACGTAAGGGGTGATGACCCGCAACTGGCTCAAGGGCAGGCCGAAGGCCTTGGCGATCAGGGCCCGCTGGGCAAAGGGTGATTGCGAAGACGACCAGAGGGTGATCTTTCCGCTGGCATCCTGCTGAGCGGCCACCACGTGGGTCTCGATGGCCACATGCTGGACGTGAGGCACGCGGTAGGTGCCCTCGACGATGACATCAGACTGAGCGAAACCTGCTTCCACGTCTCCCTTGTGCAGCTTGAAATGATTGGAGATGTTAGTGCCTGGCTCGGGCAGAATGAAAGGCGCGCACTCGTATTCGCCCAGGTCGGGGTGGATGAGAGGCGCATCGGGTTTCAGCGCCTCCTCGGGGTCAAAGAGGCCCGGTAGCTCCTCGTATTCTACCTCGATCAACTCCACAGCCTGCTCAGCGATTTCCTCGCTGACGGCTGCCACCGCCGCCACCGGGTCACCTACGAAGCGCACC
>JBGVTF010000043.1:0-7364 GCA_041862415.1 Anaerolineae bacterium
TTTGATGCTGGAGGGGATGAGAAAGACCTGCCCTTTGATGTCCGCGCTCAAGCTGGGCGTCACGTCGTGAGCGGTCTCCTCGATGCTGCATTTGCCCCACAGGTAATCATTGAGGGAGTGTTTCATATCTCCTTCTTCCAGGCTGAACAGGACGTGGATACCCGGCGATGCGATATCGGTGTCAATCACACCGACGCGCCGCCCCTCGGCTGCCAGCAGGCTGGCGACATTGGCGGTGATATTGGATTTGCCCGTCCCACCACGAAACGAATGGATGGATATGATCGTTGCCACAACACGCCTCCTTTCCTGATTGTGAATAGTGCTAACAGCCAATTCAGTTTTCTTCCCGCTATTTGCCCTTTGCCTCTCGCATCTTGCGGGCTTTTTCCTGCAATTGTAGGAAGTATTCGCTCTCGGTGATCTCGGCCACCCGTTTGGCTTTCTTGAGCTGGTCAATCTGGATATGCAAGGTTAGCGTTAGCTCCCTCACATGCTCTTTCAACTCCTGCTCGCGGTCCGCTATTTTGGCCACCATCTGGCGAAAGACCTCGGCCAGGGTGGCAGTCTCATCGCGTATCCCATCTCGCACTTCAGGGATGCCCCCCTCGCTGTAGTCGCCTTCAGCTACCCGTTGGGCAGAGCGGGTCAGCGCGATGATAGGTCGGGTGAGAGCTGCAGAGACCAAAAAGACCAGGATGAAAAGCACGACGTAGGCGATGACGAAGGCTGCCACCGCGCTGTCGAAATAGAATCCATAATAGGCCGCCGCGAAGACAACACTGAACAACAAGGTGAAACCGACCAATAGTCTCACCCGTAGGCTGATGAACCTGACTCGTCTATCCCGACCAGCCTCAACCACACGGTCACGATCACCAGGTTCCGCACGCAGGCTGATGAGCTCGACTCGTCTATCTTCCTGTCCCTCGTCCATTTAGGCACCTCCTCTGACTTGTCGCTCGCACTAGGTTAGATCCACTCCCGATATTTCGATTGGTATCCCGCCAATTCCTGAAAGTAATCGGTTTCGGTGATTGTCCACACCTGCTTTCGGCGTTTCTCCCTGTCAATCTGAATGCGCGATTGAGTCACCTCCTGAATTATATCACCAAGAAACTGGTTTGTCCAGAGCCAGAAGCTTGACCATTGGCCGCCCGACTGGGGCCTTCCTATCGCCTTCATAAGCGTGATCTCCAACTGGCACGCCTGGCTGGTGAGGGGTAACAGCACCTACCCGCCCGACAACCTCAAACCGCGCCGTCTCATCTCATCACCCCTCTGATGTGGGGGAAGGTCCGCCCCACCCTGTAAGGAGGATCATGGCTGAAACAGCACTGAGATACGAAAGGCGTCGTCGTAGCGTTGCCAGCGCCAGAGCGGCCATGCCCCGGTCTGGCCAGCGTCCACCGCTGCGAGAGCCTTCTGGACCGTTTCGCGGTCGTCTTGAGCGGCTGTCGCGCATGTGTCCACCAGGGCCAGCGCCTCGTGGAGCGTGGCGCGGGCGGCGGCAGTGTCCCCGCCTCGCAGGTAGGCCTCGGCCTGACGGTAGCGGGCCAGAGCCAGGCCGCAGGCGTCGCTTTCCTGGTCCCACGTCTCAGCGGCCTGGTTGTAGAGAGCCAGCGCCCCGGTGACGTCCCCCTGGCCCAAGAGCTGGTCGCCCAGGCGGCAGGCCGCCAGCGCCGCGCCAACCGGTTCATCAAGAGCCAGGTAGGCCTGCTGCGCCGAGGCCCAATCCCCAGCCAGATCGGTCAGCAGCGCGGCGACCACAGCGGTCCAGAGGCCGGTGCCCTGTGCGACGAGCGCTGCGCCCTGCTCGATCCAAGCGCTGGCCTCGGCATCGTCGGCGCGCCAGAGGAGCCAGGCGAGGGTCGCCGCGGCCGCCAGGTCGCCCGCTGCCTCGTGCGCGGCCCATGCCCGGCGAGCGCACGCCTCGGCTTCGGCAGCCTGGTCCTGAGTGGGCAGAACCAGGGCGAGTTTGATCAGCAGCCTGACCGGGTCCTCGTCAGCCAGGCTTGAGCGCGCAGCACCGTAGGCCGCCGCAGCAGCCGCAAAGTCGCCTGTCAACAGCGTCACGTCGCCCTGCCCCTCGTGGGCTTGGGCCTTCAGAGCCGTTGTCTCTGGGCCCACCTCGCGGGGTGGGAGGCGCTCCAGGGCGGCCAGCGCCTGGTTGTAGTAGCCTGCCGCCTGAGGATAGGCGTATCGCTGCCGGGCCTTGTGGCCAGAGAGGAGCAAGTAACGGGCGGCGGGCAGCCAACGGTTGGCCAGGTCGTAATGGTGGGCCAGCAGTTCGGCATAGTCCGCCAGGTCGTCGGCGTGATGGGCCTCCAGATGGGCAGCCATCCTGGCGTGCAGTTCGCGCCGCCGGCCAAAGGGCAGGCTATCATACACCACCTCACGAATCAGCGTTTGCCGGAAGGCGTAGCGGGCGTCGGCACCGGCTTCTGTCAGCAGGATCAGCCGCGCATCTTCCAGGCCAGAGAGGTAGTCATTCAGGGTGGCGTCGTCAATGGTGGGGGGTAGCAAAGGGCAGAGATCTCCACGGCGGAACTCGTTGCCGACGACTGAAGCAGCCTTCGCGGTGTCACGCTGGCCCTGGGGCAGGCTGTCCAGGCGGCTGAGCGCCAGTTCTTGAAATGTGCTCGAAGCCCGCAGCCCACCTTTCAGATCATCCAGGCTGTTTTGCTCCGTCCGTTGCAGCCAGCGGACGATCTCTTCAACAAAGAGGGGGTTACCCCCGCTCTGCTCGTGGATGGCGCGGGCCAGGTCGGTCTGCGCCGGTGCGTCGCCCAGCAGATGGGCAACCAGCGCTGCGGTGCCCTCCAAGCTCAATGGCTCCAACGTGAGCGTTTGCGCGCCCCTGGCGTCTTGTACCGGCTCGTCCTCGCTGCGTTGCACCACCAGTACCAGGATGGGCCATGAGTGCAGCCGTTCGCTCAGGTAGCTGAGCAACTCTCGTGAAGCCGGGTCCATCCATTGAGCGTTCTCGAAAAAGAGCACGAGGGAAGCGTCAGCCGACAGGCGCCCCATCAGCCCGCACACCGCCTCAAACAATTGCGTCTGCTCGCGGGCGGTAACCTGTATCTGCAAACGCTGCCACATCTGTCCCGGCTGCGCTTTCTGCCGCTCCTGGGTCAGTTGCCACAGGTCCAGGCTGCTCTCTTCCCGCTCAGCGACCTTTTGCTCTAACCGGTCAAAGAGGGCCAGCTTTTGCCGGGGCTCGGTCTGGGGGCGGGCCTCGACAGAGCGGTGGGACACCGCAGACGGAGTAGTAATCCGCAGCCCAAGCAGGTTCGCCATGGGGTGTACGTACTCGTCGTGGGCCAGACCCAGGTCGGTCATCATGCGGAGCAGCTTTTCGCTGCGGGCATCGGGGTGATCAGCCGGCTCAATGCCCGCCAGAGCTTGCAGGAGAATGATCCAGGGAGTGTAAGGCGCTTCGGCGGTGTAGGACCAACATTCACTGAACAGGACCCTGGCGCCCCGGGCCAGGGCGTGGGCGGCCAATTCGTCGGCCAGGTGGCTTTTGCCCGCGCCAGCCACCCCCCGGATAGTGAGCAGCGTTCCCTGCGCGGCCAACGCCTGGCGAAGAACCGCCTGGCCCTGTTCCAGTTCGGCTTCACGGCCCACCAGAGGCCCTCGGCTGCGCAGGCGGCGGGCCAGCGGGTCATCACGAGGGCCTTTCACCTGGTAGATAGGGATGGGCTGACTCTTGCCCTTGACGCGGATGGGGTCCAGAGCCGTGGCAGCAAAATAGTCCACTACGGCGTCGTAGACGCGCTGGCTGAGGAGGATCTGACCCGGTTGGGCGGCGGCCATCAGCCGGGCGGCCAGATTCACGTCGTCGCCCATGACGGTGTACTCCCGCCGCGTCGAAGAGCCCACCTGCCCGGCAAAGGTCAGACCCTGGGTGATGCCGATGTGCTGCTGGATCAGGGGACCGTCCAGTTCCGGTGGCAGGTGGGGGGCCAGGGTGTGACGCCAGCGGTCGTTCAGCATCGCCAGTGCGGCACTCATGGCCAAGGCCGCGCTGACGGCTCGCTGCGGGTCGTCCTCGTGGGCCACCGGCGCACCGAAAAGGACGAGCATTTTGGAGCCATGGCTGTAGGGGTCAATGCGGCTGACGATGCCGCCGTGACGGGCGATGACTTGGTGCATGGCGCTGAAATAGTCACTCAGCAAGCGGGTGACCCGCCGCACGCCCCCGCGCCCCCAGGCAGATAGAAGCGTTTCAAAGCCGGTGAAATTGCAGAAGAGGACAGTGGCGGGCCGGTATTCGCTTTCCACCTGGCGTTGCCGGGCGCGGGCCACGATGCGATCCACCAGTTCAGCGGCCAGGTACGGGCTCAGAGCCTGGATCTGGCGCAGGGCGACCTCCATCTGGGTAGCAATGGCGTGGGGGCTGGCGCTCCAGGGCATGGCGCCTCGGGCGCGACGCCTTTCGGCCTTGATCTCAAAGTCGTCGAGGTCTCTGTCTGTACCAGGGCGGACAGCGTAGAAACCGGTGATCTGTTCAGGGCAGTCGGAGGGATCAAGGCATGCAGCCGTCGCCTCGTCTACGACCACCTGCCCCGCTTCGGCAGCGCCCTCGGCGGCCATCGTCTGGGTCACGGTTCCGCCCAAGATGACGTATTCCATCCGCTCGGCGCTGCCCACGCTGCCCGCCAAAAAGGGCCCGGTGCCGACGCCCACCTTCATCCGCAGGCCCAGGGTTCCCAGCGGCGTCTCGATGGCGGCGAAATCGTCCATGGCCCGCATCATCCGCTGCCCGGCCCGCACCGCCCAGCGGGTCTGCTGGCCTGCCTCCTGCTCCGGGAAGTAGACCAGGGTGGCGTCGCCGGCAAACTTGAGGAGGATACCGCCCGACCAGGAGAGGATCTCCAGCATGGTGCCAAAGTAGCGGTTCATCAGATCGGTCAGTCGCTCGGCGCCCTCCCGGCCCAGAACCGCCAGACGTTCGGACAGGGCGGTAAAGCCGCTCACGTCGGCAAAGAGGAGGCTGCCGCTCAGCAGTTGCCCGTGCACTAAGCCAGACACCGGACGGTGCATCTTTTCCTGGACCAAGTGGCTGGGTAGGTAGGTGGACAAGAGATAGAGGATAGAGCGCAGGCGGTCGAGGGCATTGAGCAACACGCCCCGCCGGGGGACGTCAGCGGTCAGCTTGCGCCACAAGTCGGGTGGCAAATAGTGCTCCAGGTTGGAAGGGAGCGTCAAGGGGGTGTAAGTGGCTTCCTCTCCGGTGTCAGAGCGCGCAGGAACTTCAGACAAGGTCTTTATCCCTCTTTCTGCTGGCCGAGGTAGGTCTCAGGAAGGAAGTGACACGGCCGTCGTCGCAGCAACAGTCAGCAGGATGCAAGGTGGCAACGGGTCTCACCTCTCTCCACGCTAGACAAGGTCATTCTACCACAACCCAACCCGTAGGTCAAGGCAAGACTGGCCCTGTTGTCATCCCCCGTCTGGAGTTGTCACAAAACCTTGTCTTTTGCCCTAGCTCATGATATAATGCCAACGGCCAATAGGAAAGCCTCGCAGCTCTTACCTCTAGCTCAGCGAAGATTTTTTGAACCGAGGGACAATAGAGAAAGGGTGTACCCATGAATCTCTGGCGCGAGTTGCCTCCAGGTCCGGAACCGCCGGAAGTAGTCTACGTCATCGTGGAGATTCCCCGGGGTAGCCGCAACAAATACGAATATCAGGAGGCAACGGGGATCATCAAATTGGACCGATTGCTCTATTCTTCGTTGCACTATCCGGGGGACTATGGCCTCATTCCCCAAACCCTGGCCGAAGACGGCGATCCCCTGGATGTCCTGACCATGGTCACCCAGCCGACCTTTCCCGGCTGCATAGTCGAAGTGCGGCCCCTGGGGATCTTCCACATGTTGGATCGCGGCCAAGCTGACAACAAAGTGCTGGCCGTGCCGGCCTCAGACCCTCTCTACAACGAGTATCGCGAACTGGACGATGTGCCCCCACACTTCCTGAAGGAGGTCGCCCATTTCTTCACCGTCTACAAAGACCTGGAGGGCATTCGGGTCAAACCCATCGGCTGGGAACCACGCTCCAAAGCCCTGGAAGCCATTGAGCAGGCGATAGCATCTTATCGCCGCGAATTCGGGTAGTCTCCCTAAAGGCCGTTAACGCCTCCGAGGGTGGAGCTTCTTGCTGGTCCGCGGAGAAAAACAAGAGGCTATGAAGTGATTGCCGTGCTGAAACAGGGACGGTGGTTGCTGGTTCAGAATGAAGAGTTATGGATGAGCGAGATACACTGCAAGATTTGCAGGCAAAGATTGAGAGATTAACTCTGTTACAGAAAATCAATCGGGAATTTCATTCCAGCATCGAGTTGAATGAGCTTTTGCCAACCATCTTCAAGGAAGTCATCGAAGCTATGGGGGCCGAAGGCGGGTCCATCTGGCTGCTGGATCCTTTGGGCCGGGAACTGAAGTGCCAGATGGCGGCTGGCGGCGGCGGCGAAAAGCTGTGCGGCTCGCGGCTCAAGCTAGGGGAGGGACTGGCCGGCTGGGTGGCTCTGCACCAGCAACCGACCACAGTGGACGACGTGAAGAGGGATGAGCGGTGGGCCAGGCACGTGGGCGACGCGAAGCGACTCGATTTTGAAACCACGTCGCTTATCTCCGCGCCACTGGTGGTCAAGGGCGAGTCGCTGGGAGCCATAAACGTGGTCAACAAGATCGGGGCGGCGGGTTTCACGCCCTACGATCTGGAACTGCTGACCGGCCTGGCCAACAATGCGGCCCTGGCCATCAAGAACGCCCAATTGGTGGAAGAAGTCAGAGAGGCCGAGCGGGTGGCGCGAGACATGGAGATCGCCTCCGAGATCCAGAAAAGCCTGTTGCCTGCCCGGCCTCCGCAGATCGAGGGCGTGGATCTGGCCGGGCGCTGCATACCGGCCAAGAGCGTGGGTGGCGACTACTTCGACTACTTCCTGCTGGACGATGGCAAACTGGGCGTCCTCATCGCTGATGTGTCGGGGCACAGCGTTGGCTCGGCGCTGGTGATGGCCATGACCCGCCTGGCATTGCGTTTCCAGTGTGCGCACCAGCCATCGGTGGCCGGAGTGCTGGCTGCGACCAACCGCGCCATGTACCACGATCTGAGCAACGCCGGACTGCTCATCACCACTTTCTACGCCAGCTACGACCCGGTGACGAGGGGGTTAGCCTGGGCCAACGGCGGCCACAACCAGCCGCTGCTATGGCGTGCCAGGGAGCAAGACGTCGTGTGGCTGGACGCCGACGGGATGCTGGTGGGGATAATGGACGACGTGGAGTACGAAGAGCGCCGGATGTCGTTGGACCCCGGCGACATCCTGCTTCTTTACACCGATGGCATCACCGAGG
>JBGVTF010000044.1:0-2424 GCA_041862415.1 Anaerolineae bacterium
ACGATGCCCGAGGTCCCTTTGCCCTCGTTATCGAGGAATGAGACCATGGATCACTGTAGCTCTAATGAGGGCGAAATCGGGTACCTGGGGGAGGAGGGGCTGGAGATCCGTGGCCCAACTTTTCTCCATGCCTAAGATCAGGCTCTCCACCTGGAGGGGGTCAAACTTCACCTCATACAAGGCCAACTTCTTGTCTACAAGCTCTGAGTTCAGAGATTCTGCTGGGCGGGTCTAACCCGCAAAAAGTCTTTTCCGCATCTGGGCCTCACTCATCGGCGGCCCAGTCGGCTGCTCAGCAGAGACGGCTATCTGCAAGACCAGGTTACCGAGCCAGGGCAGCCGAAGGCGTTGTTGGTTCACCCATTCCAGGTAGTTTGTCAACGCTGCCTGGCCAGGGAAGGGCTCCAGAAGCACCCACAACTCATCGCCCTTTAACAGCAGCATACCCGGCCGGATGATGAATTTGCGCGCAATGCGTGCCACCGTCATCCGACGGTAGGTCCCGCCGATCGCCTCGGCCAGAGCAGCCACCCAATTGTGGGCCAACATCCGTTGCCAGGTCAGAAAGAAAACTTCTTTCCAACCTGCCGGCGGTGCTTCTGGCCTCATCAGGAAGGACGGACCTTCCGTCACCGAACGGCTTGTGGCCGGGTCGGCTGGGGACTTCGTCGTGAGAGCCGACCAATGGTGGGGCAAGGCATCCAATCCCAGGCCCATCAGATTGCGGTGGCCCCACTCATGCCGCCAATGATAGGGGTACAGGTAGGCCACCAGATGGGCCGGCAAGTCCACCAGGCTGGTGAAGAGAGCGGCCACGTACTTGGCCTTGGGGTCCGGGTCATCCAGCTTCTCCTTGTCCACGATGAGCACCGTCCAAATCTTCTCAGCGCAATCCTTGATCTTGGTCCAGCAGGTCAAAAGACCAAAGTTTGTGCGCCGGTCGGCCACGGGCAAGGGCAGGTCTTTGTGATGGACATGGGGTCGGAGTCCCTGCCGAGCCAGCTCCTGATCCCATTGCTCCACGTTCTTCTTGGTGCGTCGGGCCAGACCCAGAAAGTCCATGCCCAGGTGGACCTTGAAGCCCGCCAAGGCCGCATAGACCCGGCCGCTGTAGGCCCCTCGATCCACGATATTCAACCGGCTGCGGTCGAGCTGCCCGGCCACCTGCTTGACCTGATCCAGGTCGCCCATACTGGGCAAGAGCTCCTGGGAGAGCTTCCTGCTCCCATCGGCCACGTGCAAGCCGACGAAACGCCGGGCCAGCAGATTGAAGGAGGAGAAGAGGCCGTGAGCCTTCATTTTCCGCCCCCGAGTAGGGATCTTCGTCCGGCCCAGGGGGGCTTGGGTCTCGGTGGGAGCCGCGTGACCATCCACCGAGATGGTCTCCACCTCCTGTCCTGCCCGCTGGTTCTCCTGAGCGGCGGTGGCCAAGTAAAACGTGCGTACCGAGGCCGGCGTCAGGTCATGCAACAGACGGTAAGCTGTAGAGGCGTCCATCAGCCGGAGCAACCCGGTCAAGAGGGCCAAACCACGATCACACAGATCCACCAGATGGCCCAGACGAACGTGGCCAATCAAGAACGTCACCAGCACCGTCATGGCCAAAGAGAAGGGGTGAATGACGTGCCTACCGGCATAGCGCAACAGGCGGGCCAGGCGCCAAAGGCGCATCTGATGCAGGATGGGCACCAGCAGCCAGGCGCCAGCATAGCTGGAGCGGCAGACGACCTCCCCTCCCTCGGCCGAAGGGGTGGGGTCAGGCGCCGGCGCTTCCAGCAATGCCCCCAGGCCATACTCCTGGGCGATCAAGGTACGGATCGTGCTCTCGCCCAGGTCCACCCTATAGCGGGTGGTCAGTTCGGCCTTCAGTTGGCCGTAAGTGATGCGGCTGCGGCTCTGGGTCCGCAGGTCCCACAGGATGAGGATCAGGGAGCCGACCACAGCAGTGGTGGCCTTGAGCGGCCGGCCCAGCCGTTGGGGGACGAAGGCGATCAGTCCTCCACCATCCCGCCACTTGTCCCGAAGGTAGCGGATGTGGCGATCGGTGCAGCCGCACAGGGTGGCCACGGCCACCTGAGTCAGGCCGATGCTCAGGAAGCAGATGACGGCGGCGATGCGCAGCAGCTTGTCCTGAGGATGCTGGGCCAGGATGCTCAGGAAGAGCCTGACGAAAGTGCGTTGTTCATCGGTGGCGGGGATGGAATTGACAGCCTGGTCGTCAGGGTCTACAATATGCATCGGGCTTCACCTCGGAGTGGGGATTGGCTGGGCAAACCAATCTTACCACAAGACGGGGTGAAGTCCAACGTTTTGTTCAGGTCCTCAGAGGCGATGTCCTGAGCGGCTCGACTGAGGCTTCGACGGCGAGGGCTTCGACTGAGCGGCTCGACTGAGCTCGCCGAAGTCTCAGCCGAATGTCCTCAG
>JBGVTF010000045.1:0-29880 GCA_041862415.1 Anaerolineae bacterium
TTGTCCAGGAGGTTGTAAATCACCTGCCTGATCCTCTCCACGTCAACCTCGGCCACGGCGCTTTCTGTGCCTTTCTCCATCAAAAGGTTGATGCTTCGCTCTCCGGCCTGTGGTTTGAGGCTTTCGACCACCTCCTGAGCCAAATCCACCAAGTCTACACTCTGGATCTGTAATTGCAAGCTGCCTGCCTGCGAACGGGAGAGTTCCAATAGGTCCGTTACCAGACGAGTGAGGTAATCGGTCTGCTGGTCAATAACCTGCAAACTGCGCTGCTGGTCCGGCGGTGGGGATTCGCGGAGCAGGGTAACACAAAACCCTTTGATGATGGTCAAAGGCGTGCGCAGTTCATGAGAGACCTTGCTCAAGAATTGAGCCCTGGCCTGGCTCAACTGTTGCAGCTCCTGGGCCATCTGATTGATCGTGCGCGTTAACCGGCCGACTTCGTCGTCGCTGGTTACCTTGATGCGATAATTGAAGTCACCCTGCGAGATGCGATGGGCCGCTCTTTCTGTCTCCCTCAGGATCCTGGTCACATTACGGCTGATGTACAGACCGGCGCCAGCGATGGCCACCAGCGAGAACACCACTCCGGTCAGAAGCCTGGGCCCCAAGATGGTGTACAGCCGATCTACTTCCGTTAGAGAGGAAGCTAGCTCCAAAGTGGCAACCGTCTCCTCTCCTTTCGACAAAGGGACGCTCAGCGAGAGATAACGTTCTGATCTGGCGGGGGCGTAAAGGACGCTGTATCCTTCCCCACCTGCTATAGCAGGCCAGATGGAATCTTTGTCTGGGACCAGGTCTAGTGTGGAGAAAAGCAGGTTGCCGTCTGGGTCATAGAGACGTATCTCATAGCCCCGCTGACTTCGTGTGATCTCCTGCAAAGAATCCACGAGTTCCATGTCATTGGCTAACAGGGCTCCCA
Organism: Anaerolineae bacterium; assembly: GCA_041862415.1. Classification (GTDB taxonomy): domain Bacteria; phylum Chloroflexota; class Anaerolineae; order E26-bin7; family E26-bin7; genus E26-bin7. The sequence goes on from JBGVTF010000045.1 coordinate 923, forward strand.
GGCTCGCCTTCAGTTCCAACGCTTGTCTTTCCAATTCGGCGCGCTTGGCTTGTGGCAGTTCGAAACGCAGGGCCTGATAGGCGCTCAGGCCGGAGTAAGCATAGGTAATCAGGGCGATGGCGGCGAAAAGGAAGATGATCCGCACTTGCAGTTGCGCCCAGAGCCGCTCAACCCGCCTCAGCAAGTTCATGAGGTCTCTCCCTCCAACTGCAGCTTGTAGCCCAGTCCCCACACCGTGGTAATCAGTTCCCAATCCAGTCCTGCCGCATCTAGCTTCTGCCGCAGGCGTTTAACGTGCTCGTCTACCGTGCGGGTGTTGCCAAAGGTGTATCCCCACACCTTTTCCAACAGCTCTTCCCGACTGAAGACGCGATTGGGATGGCGGGCCAGGAGCAAGAGGAGATCAAACTCCTTGGGGGTTAGGCTGAGGGGAGAGTCCTTCAAGAGAACAATGCGTTCAGTGGAGTTGATCATCAGAGAGCCGATCTCAGTGACCTCCTGGGCCTCCTGGCCGATGGTCCGGCGCAAAATGGCCTGCAAGCGCGCGGTCAACTCCAGAGGGTTGAAAGGCTTGGTGATATAATCATCAACGCCCATCTCGAAGCCTCTCAGTTTTTCCGCATCCTCGGCCCTGGCCGTCAACATAACGATAGGCACATCAGCCGCGATCAGCGAGGCCTCAGGGACCTCGCCCTGGCGGATACGGCGACAGATTTCGAACCCATCCATGTCAGGCAGCAGAATATCAAGTAAGATAATGTCAGCCCGATGAGTGGTCAGAAGCTCCAAGGCCTCGTTGCCTGTGGCAGCGACGACAACCTCGAACCCATCTTTGATCAAGTTCTTCTCGGTGAATTCCACGATCAAGGGATCGTCTTCAACCAGCATAATTGTGGTCACAGTTCACTCGTCCCTTCAGATTGGCTAAGACAAGTCACCTTTTTGTCATTTGGGGAGAGTTATGCTATAATTTTGAGGTCCTATTTTACCACCTAATCGTCACTAGTTCAAGTCAGGCGAAATCTGCTGCACGCCCACTGGTCCGTCTTCCGCACGGACTAATGGTACCTTTTCCCCACTTGTTTATCTGTGAAACCTGAAAGGGCTAAAAATGGACAATGAGCAGGTGAGCATTGTTACCGATGGCATGATTGACATGGCTCCAGAATTGGTAAGCCGACTGGGAATCCACATTGTGCCCTGGCGCGGTACCAGAAAGGGAAGCTTGTGGCCGCCCCTTTTCAGCTCCTTTATCCAGACTTACCACCGCCTGCAACCTTCTCCTGTCTTCTCCATCCACCCAGCCGGCAGTCTGAGCGACGTCGGTCACTCGGCCCGTTTGGCTCGCAATCTCTTGATGGCAACCAAACCCTCAGGAGTATACGAGCAGGGTGTGCTCAAGCCCCTGGTGCTATCGTCCCCTGCTCAACGGCGTGGTTTGAGGGTCAAAGTTTTCGAAGCCAAGGCCATTGACCTTGGGGTCAGGTTCATGGTTACCGTGGCCGCCCAGGCTGCCCAAGAGGGCTACAACGAAGAGCAACTCGACCTTCTCCTTAGACGGTTACAGGACGAAATGATGCAGACCATGATCTTGACCAAAGACACTTCTCACCTTGGACGCCTCCTGGCCCCTCAGGGAATGTCCGTGCGCAAGAAGAAAGAGAACCTGATCTACATTGACAAGGAACGCCGTGCTTTCTCCCTGGTGGCCCAAGCCGAAAGCGCCAGGCAATATGTGGGGCAACCTGAGCAGTTCCTGAGAGGTGTGCCCCAACCCTGTGATCTCTGGATCAGACAAAGAGGCTACGATTCAGCAGCAAGGCAATTGATTCCCCATTGGAAAGGTCTTTTTCAGGTGGAACAGGTTCACACCGAGGCGCACGGTCTGGGAGCCGGGCCATATTTCGGTGGGGATTACCTCGAAGTAGTCTTCTGTCCCACGGGGGAAGCCATTGAGAGGCTGAAGCGGTTTGTGAAGCGCATGTGGAAAGCTTTTGGCTCAACTACCACCGCGACGGCCTCTTCGCAGCAGTGATGCTGGTGATGGCTGTTGGGGGCCTATCCGAAAAATAGCAGGCCGGGCTCCCATGCCCGGTTTCCGGCGGCGTGGGAGCCGCCTCTGCTGAGTTTTAGGATAGGCTCTGAAAAACGTGGAGGTTAATCTATGGAAAAGAACAAGCGACGCAGTGTGGTCTTTTTGGGGATAGCTGTCCTGCTGGCTATCGTGGCCGGAGCGATCTATTTCAACTGGATGGGGCAACTGCAACGAGACCTTCAAGAGACAGAGCAGGTCGTAGTAGCCAGCAAAGACATCCGCACAGGGACCTTGATCACTCCCGAAATGCTAGAGGTGCGCATGACCGCCCCTAAATACGCCCAAGGCAGTTACTTCAAGAGCCTGGAGGACATCGTCGGTCCACTGGAGAAGGATCAGTTCGGTGACTTTGTCAAAGACGAGAGCGGCAATATCGTTGACCCTGACCTCCTAGATAACGCTGTGGCCCTGATGGACCTCGACAAAGGAGACCAAATCCAGCGTGCCTCAGTTGATCAGAACGCTGGATTGATGCCCAACATGAGGGCCGTGACCATTGGCGTCAACCGCATGCAGAGTGTCGGGGGCGCCGTCCGGGCTGGGAACCGCGTTGATATCCTGGTCTCCTACATAAAGGGAGGCGAGGGACAGGAAATGGGAACCGAGCCGGCGGCTGTGACGGAGGTTCTCTTTCAAGACGTGAAAGTTCTAGCTGTAAGCCTCCTGGCACCGGAGGAGGAAGAAGAAGGTGAGGAGGAGGTGGAAGAAAAAGCCGTAGCAAGACCAGCAAGGCTCGGCCCGGCTCGCTTTATGCCCTCGGGGCAGTTGATGGACGAGGCCACAGTGACTCTGGCCTTGTCTTTGGAGGACGCGGTCAAGCTGACCTATATGGCCAACTTTGGCCAGGAAGTACGGTTGCTCATCCGCCGCTATGAGGAAAGGGAAACTCCGGACGTCGAACCTGTGACCGTTGATTCCTTCTAACTGCCCCCCTGACCTTATAGGACATTCATTCGAGCGGAATTGCTCTTCAACAACTGTGAGGTGAAAAATGGTTGATCTTGGCAAAACAGGACTGGAGACCATCAGGATAGTGATAGCCTCCGACGAACCTGAGCAGACGGATGAGCTCAAAATCCTCCTGCAGCAGGCCTACCTGCCTCTGGAAGTGATCAGCACAGTAGGGACCAAACAGTGTCTGCAGATGGTCAAGGATTTTACACCCGATGTAGTCGTCTTCGTTGACGAGGGGGCCAAGGTGCCCGCTACGGAGATCAGTCGGGAGGTATATCAGAAGCATCCAGGGACGGCCATCATTATCATCGCCAGTCCGGCCAAACAGGAAACCACGACTTATCTGCGTCAGGCCCTGCTGGCCGGAGCCAGGGACGTCCTGCCCTTCCCGCCCATGCTGGATACCCTGGTCACCAGCATCCAGCAAGCTCACCAGCTAGAGAGGGGGCGTCGGCCTGTGCGTGCATTTGGCCGTGTCCGGAGAGCGGAAGCAGGGATGGGCGGACGCCTGATCCTGGTCTACAGTCCCAAGGGTGGCACTGGCTGCAGTGTTCTGGCGGCCAACCTGGGCGTGTTGCTGGCTCAGATGAACCCTGAAATGAGCACTGTCTTGTTCGACCTCGATCTGCAATTCGGGGACCAGGGTATCTTGCTGAGCCTGGACCCTCATCGCTCTATCCTTGACCTGTTGCCGGTCATTGATGAGCTCACGCGTGACGCCGTTGATGCCTCTTTGACCCATCACCCCTCGGGCTTGCGCGTCTTGATGGCTCCACCAGAGTTGCAACAGGCTGACCTGATTGATGCAGAGGGCGTCCGCAAGATATTGGTTGCTCTGAGAGCCTACTACGATACGGTCATCATTGACACGCCGGCCGCCCTCACTGATATCAGCCTGACTGCCTTTGAATTCGCCGACTTGATTTTGCAGATTTGCACGCCAGATGTCCTGGCTATCCGTCGCACCAGGGCATCTTTGGAGCTGTACGATGGACTGGGCATACCTAGAGACGTGGTCCGCCTGGTGCTGAATCGCACCAGCAGGAAGAGCGAGATCAAATCCGACGAGTTTAGGATGCTGTTCGAGCACCAGGTCATCGGGGAGATCCCGGCTGACTTCTTCTTCTTGCAGCCATACGTCAACCTCGGCGTTCCTGTCAGCGAGGCAACCAGATCAGCGCCCATCGTGCAAAGTCTGGCCTACATCGCCAAGCAGTTGGCCCCGACCCCCCAGATTCAATCATAGGCCTCCGAAGCCGCGGGGTGAATCTCAGGAAACCCTCAACCATCAGCCGTCAGGCTAAAGCTGACGGCTGATAGCTGAAAACTTGCAGAGGGCGACTTGCCATGCTCTTTAGGAGATCAACATCAGGCAGGATATCTTGCCTGCGCTTCCCAGGTGAGGATGAAGCGAGATGATAGGTGAAACGATAGCTAACAGGTACAAGATCTATGAGAAGATTGGCGCGGGGGCAATAGCAGAGGTCTTTATGGGCCGTGACCTGACGACCAACCGCATGGTGGCCATCAAGGTCATCCGCCCCCATCTGGTTGATGAAGGCAAATTCGTGGAACGCTTCCGGCGTGAGGCCAAGGTTTTAGCCGACCTCAATTCCCCCCATGCCGTGCAGGTCTACGACTATGGCACCGAGGGCGAGATAAGCTATATCATATTAGAACTCGTACAGGGTAGGACACTGTCCGACATCATCAAGGCCGAAGGGCCAATGGAAGTAGGCAGGGCCTTGGAGTTGTTCCGGCAGATAGCCGAATGCCTGCAGGCGGCTCAGCAGAAGGGCATCGTGCACCGCGATATCAAGCCAGCCAATGTCATGGTCACAGCCGATGGGCTGGTCAAGGTCATGGACTTTGGCCTCGCCCGTAGTGCCATATCCACCGGTCTGACTGCAACAGATGTCCTGGGCACACCCAACTACATCTCTCCTGAGCAAGCTGACGGCAAAGAAGTGGACACGCGCACAGACATCTACTCCTTGGGCATTAGCCTCTACGAAATGCTGACCGGTGAGATCCCATACAAAGGTGATACCCCGATAGCCATTGTCTTGGAGCACATGACAGCGCCTGTTCCCTCGGTCCGCTCTCTCCGGCCCGATATACCTGAAGAGGTAAACAGAATCATCGCCAGATGCATGGCTAAGGAACCCAGGGACCGCTATCAGACAGCGGCTGAATTGGTCAGGGCTATAGATGCCGCCCTTGGCAAGCGCGTCGCTCCCTCGCCGGAGCCCGTAAGGCCGGCGAGAGTTGTACCGCCAGAAGCTCCTGGTGAGGTCTGCGCCAAATGTGGAGCCAAGGTCCTCCTCGGCCTAAAGTTTTGCACTCAGTGTGGCGCTTCCCTAGAGGTACCAACTCCACCGCCCCCGCCTCCTGCCCCGGCTGCTCCTGCCCCGTTGGAAAGGACTCCAGCCGCCCCGGTAGCCCCTGCCGAGGCATCAGCCGTTGGCCTCTCGGCTGAAAAGATGCGTCAGATCGCGCGAACCGAGCTGGCCCCAACTCAGGAAGCCATCCGCCAACTTCAGGGTGAGGTGGCAAAGCTGAAGGCCCAACTCTTGGCTGCCGGACCAGCCGAGGCTTCCCCCACGGTGGGCACCTTGAAGACGCTGGCCCTACTGTTTCTGGCGGCTGTAATGGGAGCAATAGGAGGAGCACTGGTCTCCCTTCTGGTACGTTGATTGGGATTGTAGAGTTTCTCTGATCCCCCCATTGCGCTTAAAAACTACGCGATTGTCTGGCAGCGCATCCGCTTCGTCGGTGCGCGTCTCCTTGATCATCCACAGCAGCAATGGATTGAGGGCCAAACGAGGATGGAGAAAAACACAGCGCGGGGCAGCTCTGCCCCGCGCTGTGCTGTGCGGCCAGGTTGTGGTCACGCTCACTTGCCCTTGTTTCCTCCACCTCCGCTACCCGAAGTTGAGGACTGGTCGCGCTGCTGATCCTGTTGCTGCTCGCGCTGCTGGTCCTGTTGCTGCTCAGGCTCTTGATCCTGCTGCTGCTCCTGCTGCTGGTCCTGCTGCTGCTCTTGCTGCTGTTCGTGCTGCTGCTCTTGCTGCTGCTCAGGCTCTTGATCCTGTTGCTGCTCGCGCTGCTGCTCTTGCTGCTGGTCGCGCTCCTGGTCCTGCTGCTGTTCATGCTGCTGATCCTGCTGCTGCTCTTGTTGCTGCTCTTGCTGCTGCTCCTGCTGCTGCTCGCGCTGCTGGTCCCCCTGAGATGTGCCGACTGGGGTTTGATCCGACCCATCGGGCCCGTGGTGCCCCTCCTGTCCGCCTGGCGGCACGATGGTGGGCGGCTCGGGAGGTTCTACTTCGTCTGGCATGCCCTCCCGCTGCTGATAGCGGAAGGTCTGCGGCTCGCCCAGGGCGGCCATCGCCGCTTCGCGCGTTCGCTGGCAGACCTCCTGGGCACGCTCCAGCCCTGCCTGGGCCGCCTCTGGCGCCATCGCCCGTACCCGTTCCAGCATCTGTACCTGCGTCTGTGCGCGCTGGGCGATCCGCTCCAACAGGCCTGGCATTTCCTCCTCTGGGGCCCAGGCCGCCTGGCGCAGCGCGTGTTGGAAGTGCTGCTCCATGCGGGCCATGACCTGCTCCGACACCTGCAGCCCGGCCTCTACCATCGCCTGGCTCTCCGCTGCCCGTTCCTCGGCAAATTGGAGAGCCAGGTCCACCTGAGCCTCCGGGGTCTGGGCGAGGTCCATGCGAAAGTCCTCGACGGTCAGCTTCACCGGATAGAGGAGGTCTCCAGGGAGGCTGTCGCTGGCTGCCCAGGCGGCTCCTCCACCGACGGCCGCCGTGCCTATCACAACGGCCAGGATTGCACCGATAAGTCTGGTCGCAAAGATGAGTTTCATCCTGTTTGGTCTCCTTTTTTCTTTTCGAGTTGAGATTGCAGTCGCCTGCACCCGTGTCCGCTGTTGGGCTGCCGTGGCCAGCAGCCGCGCGCGGCCAGCCGCCAGCCCACTCGGCGGGTCTGGGATAGTAGCGTAGTAGCGGCCTGCCATCATGGCAATCTCTAGCAGAGGCCGCAACTGGCTGGCATACTGGGGGTAACGTCGCAGGACGGCCTCGACGTCCCCTGTGCGGGCCACCTCTTGCAGGCAATGCTCCAGCAGTTGCTCAAGAGTGAGTCTTTCCATTGTTCATTCTTCCTTTAGAATGCGGCGCAGCGCGGCCAACGCTCGATGCTGGAGTGCTTCGACCGCCCCCACGCTCTTGCCCATGACCTCGGCAACCTCCCGCGCAGCCATTTGCTCGCCGAAGCGGAGGACCAGCACCTGCTGCTGGTCCGGGGTGAGGTGGCTGATGGCGGCCAGGAGACGCTGGTGGGAGAGCTGTTCTGCCAGTACAGAATCCGGCTCGTCCTGAGCCGCCACCAGTTGCTCATCCAGCGCCAGCATGGGGACTGGCGGCTGCTTACGATAGTGGTCCACTACCAGGTTGTGCGCGATGCGATAGAGCCATCCGCGGAAGGAAGTATGCCAGAATTGCTCCGACTGAATCGCCTGGAGTACTCGCACAAAGACCTCACTGGTCAGGTCCTCCGCCAGTTGGGCATCGTGGACGCGCCGGTAGAGGTAAGCGTAGATGAGAGGGGCATATTGGTCATAGAGTTCTCCCAGCGCGTCTGCATCGTACGCGCGCGCCCGCTCCAGTAATGTGTGTTCGCTCGTCACGTGACGCTGCTCTCCCGTCCTATATGACGTAAAACGGCCCAAAACCTTACGGGCTGCCGTGTGCAAATCGTCTTCAATTTGTCACCTGCATTTGTTGCCTGTGTGTTCAGACAGGCCCCTTTCCTGAAGGCTATCTATCCTGGTTGCGGCGTGTTTTGGCCCGGCGCCACAGCCTGCGCGCTACCCATGCGCTCAGCCCCAGGCCAACTATGACCCCAACCGCCCGCGCGCCGCTGGCCACAGTCGCCACCGGCTGGTGCAGCCCCAGGTAGCGGCGTTGCGGGGTGAAATAGCTCTCCACCACCCGCGGCAGGTCTTCTGGGGTCACCGCGTCAATAGCCGCCTGGTAATCCGGCACCGGCTCGTCGGCGGACAGCACCGACGACCATTGCGCCAGCCAAATCGCCCGCTCCACGTTGTCTTCCATAGCCAGCGCCCAACGCCCCTTCAGCGCAGCCTGGGCCTCGGCCACCCGTTCGGCGTCCACCTCTCCCCGCCGCACTCCCTCCAGGTGCTCCTCCACCGTGCTCAGGATGGCCTCCTTGTTGCCCCGCTCCGAGGTGGTGGAGATGACAAAGTAGCCCGTGTCGTCGAAGAAGACGTTGTAGGCTCCCAGGCCGTACACCAGCCCCCGCTGGTAGCGGATCTCCTCCCTCAAGTCCTCTCCCAGAACCTCGGCCAGTACCTCCGATGCCCAGCGGTCCGGGTGGGTGCGTCCCACCGTCCGTGCACCCACCATCAATCCCACCTGGTCGGTGAGCATGGGGCCGCGGACCACCACTTCGTGGGGTCCCTCGGCCGGCAGCGGCGGCGTGCCAGGCGGTGAGGGTCGCCCGTTCCTCTCCAGGTTGCCGAAATAGGCCTCAGCCCGTTCGAAGACCTGTTCGGGCGTGACACTGCCCACCAGGATCAACACCACGTTGCCCGGTGTGTAGTGACGTTGATAGTAGCCTAACAAACCGGCCCGGTCGAGGCTCTCCAACGAGGCGTCCTCGCCCACCACGCGCAGGCCCAGGGTTGAATCGGGGAACAGGGCCCGCCGCACGTCCCGGTCCAACTCGTAGCCAAAGCCCAGGGCGTCCAGAGTGTTGAGCAGCCAGCCGTAGCGTCCCCATCGTTCCTGGAAGATGACCTGGCGCTCTTTGTCCACCTTGTCGGCCGGAAAGGTGGGATGGAAAACCACCTCCGTCAGCCAGTCCAGGGCGATGTCCAAGTCCTGGGCCGACACGTGAGCGAAGTAGGTTGTTCTCTCCCTGCCAGCCCAGCCGTTCCAGCGTCCTCCCCGGCGCGTGATGATCTCTTTGATCTCCTCCTCGGTCCAGCGCTCGGTGCCCGTGAAGAGCATGTGCTCCACGTAGTGGGAGACGCCGTTATTGGAGAGGTTCTCGTAGCGCGACCCGGCCCGGACGACCAGGAGCGTGGCCACCGACTCGCTATCGGGGCGGGGCTGGCACCACACGCGCAAGCCATTGGGCAGAGTGCGCCTCTGCAAAGGGAACGGCTCGCTTCCCTTCGATCCCTCGACCCTTCGACGGGGCTCCCCTCGACTACGCTCGGGGCACGCAGGACAGGCTTTGCTCGGGACAGGCCCTTCGACCCTTCGACAGGGCTCAGGACAGGCTTCGCTCAGGACAGGCCCTTCGACTACGCTCAGGACAGGCCCCTGAGCGGCTACTTTTGCGGTCGCCAGAAGCGGTAACAGGAACAGTAAGAACAGAGCAGCTTGCTTCATGTTTACCTCCCAATCATCTTTTGCTGGACGCCTCGACCACGGCCACCGAGACAGAGTCTCCTCGAAGAACCAGGGGCAGCTCCTCCCTTACACCCCCAACCTGCTGTGCAGGCCCGAGATGGACCCCCTTGCCATCGGCGTGGGAAGGTGGTATACTATGGGCCAACCACCGAAGGCCGGTGGTCTCCCCCCTAAGAAAGAGTTGGTCACAGGAGAAATGGCTTTGGAACGTGCTTCTGAACGTCGGCAGGGGCTGATGAGGCGGCCGATTCCAGGCCTGGTGCTCAGCCTGGCTTTGGTAGCCCTGAGCTCCGGTCTGGTGGGGCTCTTCCTCTGGGACTTTCACCATCCCGGCCGGCTGATCACCCTGTTGCAGGGAGAGAAGGTCTACCGCTATTACCTGGTCCTCCTGGCACGCTTTGTGCTGGCCGCCGAAGGTGCAGGGATAGGACTGTGGGTTGGGTCCGCCTATCTACGGGTCCGGACTCACGGCCCCGGCTGGGTCTCTGCCCTGCATCAGCGGGCTCTCCCTTTCACTCCCTATCTGGTCCTTCCCCTCACCATGCTGCGCTACCGGGTGCACCCGCTCGGTGTCACATATGGCAGTTCCATCTGGATTTTTCTATTTGTCCTGGTGCTGAGCGCCGGGTTGGCCTGGCTGGGGGGTGAGATCGCCTGCGACGTGCGGACACTCGTCATCAGCACATCCCGGCCCCGACGCTGGCTCAGGGGCCGCTATCTGGTGCTGCTGATAGCGGCCGTCTATTTCTGTGTCTTTGCCTTTCTCTCGGTCTCCCAGCACGACAGCTTCCGGACCCACGCCCAGGACCTGGGGACGATGGATCAGGCCACCTGGAATACCTCACAGGGGCGCATCCTGGAATTCACCCCTCTCCTCTCTCTACCTTCTGGTCCTTCGCAACCCGATAACCGCCTCATCGGCGGCAAGATGGAGCTGATCTTTCTGCCTCTGGCCGTGCTATACTGGCTGTGGGCCGACCCCCGCCTCCTGCTCATTCTGCAGACCCTGTTCCTGGCCTGGGGAGCCATTCCCCTGTATGAGATCGCCCGGCACCGGCTGCGGGACGGGATGGCGGCCTCCCTGATCTCTGCTGCCTATCTGGCCTACATCCCCCTGCACTACGTCAACATGCACGACTTTCACGCTCCAGTGCTCATGGTCCCCTTTCTCTTCTACACTTTCCTCTTCTCGATGCGGCAGCAGTGGGCACGCTACTATCTCTTCCTGGGGCTGGCCCTCCTCTGCCGCGTTGACGCCGCTTTGATCGCCTTGACCCTGGGGTTCTACCTCTTCGTTTTCCGGAGCCAGCGCAGACGTGGCCTCTGGACGATTCTCCTCTCCCTGGCGTGGCTGGTCCTGGATTTCGGTCTGGTGGCGCCGCTGGTCGAAAGCCGTTACGGGCCGGGAACCAACGACCTCATCCCCCAGCGTTTCGGCAGCTTTGGTGAGGGGCCGTTGTCAGTAGGGTGGGGCATTCTATCCCAGCTTGGCGCGGTGATGGCCGCCCTTGCCGACCGGGAAAAGGTCCAGACCTTGTTCGAGCTGCTGGCTCCGCTGGGTTTCCTGCCCCTGGCAGGGCCTGGCGTCCTCGTACCGGCCTTGCCGGTGGTGCTTCTCAATCTCCTCGCCGAATCGCCCTGGCAGGGGACGATCTACGCCCACTATTTCGCGCCAGCCATTCCCTTCCTGGCTATCGCCGCCGTTTATGGGCTGGACAATCTGACGCGGTGGGCGAGGGAGGGGCTCAGGATTCTCCGTCTCGAAACAGAGTTCGCCGCCGGGCCCTGCCACCTGGCTCTGTTCGCCCTGACCAACGCCCTGCTGGTGGCCCATTTCCTCAGTCCCTTTCCTCCGGGACAGTTCTTCCATCTGGCCAACTACCGTCAGGTCACCGCCCACGAACGTGTTCTGCGGGAGATCATGGACACCCTTCCGGCCGAGGCAAAGGTCTCAGCCCAGAGCGACCTCTTTCCTCACCTCTCGCACCGACCGGTTATCTACCTTTTCCCCATCGTGGCCGACGCCCGGTACGTGCTGGTGGACCTGGACCCTGTGACCGAGAAATCGCCCCTGGACTGGTACAGCTTTATGGGGCGACTAGGGGACTTGCAGCGGGCCGGGCTGTACGTGCCGACGCGTTTCCGTGATGGGGTGTTGCTGCTGGAACACAGCGGCGAGGAGGTGGTCCCTATTGATCTCAAGAGCGAACTGCAGGCCTACACCGACGGTCTCTTCCGGGCAGAGTTTCTGGCCCACGACACGCCCAACACGCTTCGGGCCGACCAGTTGTACGTGGTGAGGGTGACCGTGGCCAACCGAGGGACCCAGAGCTGGGTTTCCCAAACGCCCTACTTCCCGGTGCGGTTGAGCTATCACTGGCGGGACAGCACGGGAAAGACGGTGGTCTGGGACGGGGTGCGGACCGATTTCCCCTATCCGGTCCGGCCCGGTCAGACTTTCACGGCCAGAGCCATCCTCATCACCCCCGAGCAGCCGGGCAGCTACACCCTGGAGTGGGACCTGGTCCAGGAGGAGATCAACTGGTTCGCCGAACGGGGGTCTTCTCCCCTGCGGCTGCCGGTCGTCACCAACAACGAACTTTGAGGCAGGGTCCTGAGCTTATCGAAAGGGGGATGCGCTGTTGGAGAATGGCTAATAGCGAATGCAGCGGATTGTGGGCCGAACCACGCATCCGCTCGTCCAGCCTCTCGTGGAGACCCTGCCCGGCCTCGGCCCCAACATGCCCGGAGAGGTAGTCCCGTACCTGCTCGTCGCTGATCTCGCGGATGCCCACGGCCGGCAGGCAGGACTTTTTGTAGTAACGACTTGAGTCGTTTTTAGCCCCCATAAATACCTGCAATTGACGACTAAAGTCGCCACTACCAACACTTTTCAGAACACCTCCCACAGCGGCGCGGGTGCCCCTCCGTGATAACTGTCTCCGTCGAGATGCCCTCGCGAGGGTTGGCTGTTGCGCCTCGGCCACGCCTCGCCGGAGCCAAGCGAGGCTTTTATATTCTTAACACAGTATACCACAAAAAGCGGATTTGTGCATCCAAAAAGAGCGCAGGAACTCCCCTGCGCTCTTTTGTCCCCATAACTACACCCCCACCGGCCGGAAGGCGCGCAGCACGTTGCCGAAATTCAGGTGCAGTTCCCTGGATGAACAGGCGATCAGCCTACCCGCACCCAGCAACCCCTTCATAGCAGCCTCCTCCCCCACCTAATGGAGGAAAAAGAGAATTGTGGAGGGACACCCCCCACACCCCCCGACCGTTCGGCTGAGCGCTCACGACGAAGCCTGCTACGCAGGCCCCCTAGCCGTCGGGCTTGACAACATCGCTCTTGTGGGTTAATATAGCCTCAGGAAATCGCCGCATAAACTTTTATTTGGGAGGTTTGTTCGCTTTGCCATCCTCTGTTACGCCATCCACGTTTGATCTCAAAAACGCAGTCTCGGCCAATCGCCTGGTTGGATTGTGGCGCATGATGACCGGCTTTCGCCTGACCTATCTGGGAGCGACGCTCAGTCTGGGCACGGCGGCGGCTTCTAAAACGGCCACCTTCTTGCTGCTGCGTTATTTTGTAGACGACGTTTTAGGACAAAAGTCGGCTGGCACCCTGCCGCTTATCGCGCTGGGCTTTGTGGGCCTGGCACTGTTCGAGGGCGCGTTCACCTTTCTCAGCGGCCGGCTGGCTGCCCAGACTGCGGAAGGGATCGTGCTGCGCCTGCGCAACTACCTGTTCGATCACATTCAACGGCTGTCGTTTACCTATCACGACCGGACACCGACTGGCGAACTGATCCAACGCTCCACCTCGGACGTTGACGCCCTGCGCCGGTTCTTTGCCGACCAGGCCATCGGGGTGGGGCGCGTCATCTTGCTCTTTGGCATCAACCTGGCCGCCTTGCTGAGCTTGAACCGGCAACTGGCACTGCTCTCCATTGCCGTGGTGCCGGTCATTGTGCTCATGTCGTTCTTCTTTTTCAAGAAGGTTTCCAAGGCATACGAGGCTTACCAGGAACAGGAGGCCGCCCTTTCGACCACTCTGCAGGAAAACCTGACCGGGGTGCGGGTGGTCAAGGCCTTTGCCCGGCAAGCCTACGAGCGAGACAAGTTCGAGCGAGATAACCGGGAAAAGTTCCGGCGTGGTCGGCGGCTGCTGAGGATGCACTCGCTGTACTGGCCGGTCTCGGACATTTTGTGCGGCTTTCAGATGCTGGCCGGTTTCTTTGTGGGCGCGCTGATGGCCATGAACGGCACAATTACCGTGGGCACCTACCTGGCTTACGGGGGCATGATCGTGTGGATTATCTGGCCCATGCGCAACCTGGGCCGGCTGATTGTGCAAATGTCCACCGGCCTGGTTTCGTATGGGCGAGTGGCAGAGATCATCAAAGAGCAGCGCGAGCCCTTGACCGAAGGCACTCACGCACCGTCTGGCCACGTGCGAGGCGAGATCGTTTTTCGCAACGTCTGTTTTGAATACGAAGCTGACATGCCGGTGCTGAAGGACATCAGTTTTCGATGCCAGCCGGGGCAGGTCGTGGCCTTGCTCGGCTCCACCGGCTCGGGCAAGACGACGCTGGTCAACCTGCTGCCCCGCTTCTACGAGTACACCGGCGGCAGCCTGACCCTTGACGGGGTGGAGCTAAAGGGGTATTCGCGCCATTTCTTGCGCCAGCAAATCGGCATCGTCGAACAGGAGCCCTTTCTCTTCTCCCGGACCGTCCGCGAGAACATCACCTACGGCGTCGGGCGGGACGTCTCCGATGCCGAGATCGAAGCCGCGGCCCGGGCAGCCGCCATCCACGGGGTGATCACTTCGTTTCCCGATGGCTACGATACGCTGGTCGGCGAGAAAGGCGTGACACTGTCGGGAGGGCAAAAACAGCGGGTGGCCATTGCCCGCACGCTGCTCAAAGACCCCCGCATCCTCATTTTGGACGATTCCACTTCGTCGGTGGACACGGAGACTGAGGGCGTTATCCGCGAGGCGCTGGAGGGCCTGATGCAAGGCCGCACCACCTTTATCATTGCCCACCGTATTCAGAGCGTGATGAACGCCGACCTGATCCTGGTATTGGACAGAGAGCGGATTGTGCAGAGGGGGACGCACGACCAGTTGATGGCGCAAGAGGGGATCTATCGGCAAATCTATGACATGCAAACTCGCATCGAAGTAGAGCTGGAAAAGGAAATAGCCGGTGTCGGACTATTTGGAAGAAGAATTCACCACGCAATTTAGCGGCAGCACGCTTGCCCGCATTCTATCCCAGGTCAAACCCCATTGGCGATGGGTGGTTGGCTTTATGCTGACCATTGCCCTGGTGTCGGCCATGGGTTCGTATTTCACCTTCCTCAGCAAGCGGATCGTGGACGAGGGCATCCTGACCGGCGACAGAGCAGCGCTCACCCGGATTGCGATCACTTACGGTTTGCTGATCATCGTTCAAGCCAGCGGGATCTTTGGCTTCATCTACCTGGCCGGCGTCCTGGGGGAGCGCGTTCAATACGACCTGCGGCAGAGAATGTTCAACCACCTGCAAGACCTGTCTTTCTCCTACTTCGACCGGACGCCTGTGGGCTGGATCATGGCTCGCGTGACGTCCGATTCAGGGCGCATCGCCGAGCTGATGACCTGGGGACTGTTGGACGTGACCTGGGGGGTGCTGAGCATGGCCACGGCGATTTACTTTATGTTGATCATCCACTGGAAGCTGGCTCTGATCGTGTTCGCAGTCATCCCGGTGCTGGTGGTCGTGGCGGCTCAGTTCAAGAAGAAAATCATTGTGGAATACCGCCAAGTGCGCAAGATCAACTCCAGGATCACCGGCGCTTACAACGAGAATATCACCGGCGTGCGAGTGGTCAAGGCCCTCGGCCGGGAAGAGGAGAACCTGCGCGAGTTTGGCCAGCTCTCAGGCGAGATGTACCGCGCCTCCTATCGGGCTGCCTGGCTTTCGGCGCTGTTTCTGCCAGCGGTGCAAATTATCAGTGCCGTAGCCGTGGGCAGCATCGCCTGGTACGGGGGGCGACAGGTCCAATGGGGCGGGATGACCATCGGCGGCATCCAGGCCTTTGTCTCTTATGTCACCTTTATGCTCTGGCCTGTCCAGGACCTGGCCCGCGTTTACGCCGAAATGCAACATTCGGTGGCCTCGGCCGAGCGCGTCTTTTCACTGATTGACTCGGTGCCTGACGTGACCGACCAGCCGGGGGCCGTTGATCCGGGCACCATCCAGGGCGACATCGAGTTCGATCACGTGGACTTTTATTACGAACCCGGTAAGCCGGTGCTGACCGATTTCACCCTGACGGTGAAACGGGGCGAGACCATCGCCCTGGTAGGACCCACCGGTGGGGGCAAGTCCACCATCGTCAACCTGCTCTGCCGCTTTTATGAGCCCAAGCGAGGCACCATACGCGTCGGCGGGCAGGATTACACCCGGCTATCGCTGCACGCCATTCAGTCGCGGATTGGAGTGGTGCTACAAACGCCGCACCTTTTCTCCGGCACGATCCGCGAGAACATCCGCTACGGCCGGCTGGATGCCACGGACCAAGAGGTCGAAGAGGCGGCCAGACTGGCCAGCGCCCACGATTTTATCGTGACGCTGGAAAAGGGCTACGATGAGGAGGTGGGCGAAGGGGGCAATCTGCTTTCGGTCGGTCAGAAGCAACTGGTCAGCCTGGCGCGGGCGGTGCTGGCCCAACCGGAGATCTTTGTCATGGACGAGGCGACCAGTTCGGTGGACACGCTAACCGAGTCCTTGATTCAGAAGGGGATGGACGTCCTGATGAAAGACCGTACCAGCTTTATCATCGCCCACCGGCTTTCGACCATCAAGCGGGCCGACAGGATCTTGGTCATCGAAAACGGGGCCATCGCGGAAGTGGGCAGCCATGCCGACTTGTTGCGCGCCAGGGGGCACTACTACCGGCTTTACACACGGCAGTTTTGGCACGAGCTGGAGCGTGAGTACCTTGACGCGGCGGAATCTGAGGCCAGGCCGGAGCCGGATACGCTGCCGACCATCGAGGACCGGGCGGAGGAAGTCCGCAGGCTGGCGTGGGAATTGGAGCGCTGATTTTTTTCACTGAGGAGAAACGAGAAATGAGTAACGAGGAAAAGCAAGAGAAAGCGAAGAAACCAAAGCGCAACTGGGGCCGCAGCCAGGCCGAATACCTGGCCGCCCTGGAGGGCAAGCAGGTGACCGTGGTCTTTGCCGACGGCAAAGCCCTGAAGGGCGAGCTTGTAGGGGTGGACACCTACGAAGTGTTCATCAAGCAAGCCAATGATTTGGAAGTGATGATCAGCAAAGGCGCTATCAAGTACCTGCACCCGGCCTCGGTGGAATAGCGGGTCGCTTCCTGCAATCCATGCACATAGCTGCACGCCCGCGGTCTGTGATCATTTTGCCGCCATACAGCCGCTTACATTCTCTCTTTCCCAGATCGGAGTGCCGACATCCAGAGGTGGATGCTCGGTAACTTGCCATAAAAGGCATTGCCTTGTATAATACTGGCAGAAATGTTAAAAGCGGAAGAGTTGACGCGGTTTTCCTTCGATTTGAAATCCAAGTTCCTGGGCGGCATGGTGGGCAGTGCCCTGGGCGATGCCATCGGTGAACTGGCTTTCCGGGGTCTGGGGGAGGCGGGTCTGGGCGCAGAGATGGCGCAAAGGGACGCCCTCATCTACACGGACGACACGGCGATGGCCATTGGGCTGGCCGAATCCATCACCCAGATCGGGCGGCTCGACCAACAGCACCTGGGCGATACCTTCAGGGCGAACTTTAAGCGGGAACCCTGGCGGGGATATGCCTCGGGTCCACCGACCATTTTTCGCCTGGTGGAAAGGCGCGGGATGTCCTACTCAGAGGCGGCCCGCAGTCTGTTTGGTGGCCAGGGTTCGTTCGGCAACGGGGCGGCCATGCGGATTGCGCCGGTCGGGCTGTTCTTTCACGATGCGCCGGACCTCTACGAGCAGGTCCGCGTATCGGCGTCCGTTACCCACGCCCATCCCATCGGCGTGGATGGGGCCGCAGTTCTGGCCTGGGCCGTCGCCCAGGCCGTGAAACTGAACCCGCAAGAGCCGTTCCCGTTCGAGCCCTTCTCCCAGGGTCTCGTTGATTTCGCCCGGACACCCGAGATTCGGGACAAGATGGTGCTGGTCAGAACCCTGGTTGCCAAAGATGTCCCTCCCTCTGACGCGGCCAAGCGCTTGGGGCGCAGCGTGGCCGTGCACGAGTCCATGCCCTTTGCGCTCTACGCCTTTCTGCGCCATCCCCAGTCGTTCGAGGCCTGCCTTTTCTGCGCCATCCTGCACGGCGGGGACCGGGACACCCTGGGCGCGATGGCCTGTGCCGTCTCGGGGGCCTATCTGGGTGTTGAAGCCATCTCACTGACCTGGCGGGAAAAGATCGAAAATCGCCAGCACATTGAGGAGCTGGCGGGCAAATTGGCCGAAATGCAAGGGCAGCGGCCATAGCCCATGCGATTTGATCCCGATCTGCCCCCACACTTGCTGCCTGGAACAAGACACATGAGCCGCCCCCTATGGTTCGTGCAACTCGTCAAGAAGACATTTCCGCGCCGCTTCCTCGTTGCCAGGGCAACCAAAGTGCCCATCCTTGGAAGAATCTTGGATCACTGGCTCTTCGAGGGTGACGACCTGATCTACCTGCCTAAGGACCAGGTGATCCAGATCAAACAATCCCTCGATATGCCAGGCGAGATGGTGCTACCCTCCCAGGTGGTGGAACACTTCATCGAAAAAGCCAATACTCACTGGATCATGAACTCCTGTATCTGTCGCGAAGCCGAGAAGTGCGAGGACTATCCCATTGATCTGGGCTGTCTCTTTCTCGGAGGAGCGGCATTGGGGATCAACCCCCAGCTCGGACGCCGCGTAACGAAAGCGGAAGCGCTAGAGCACGTACGACGCTGCCGTGAGGCTGGCCTGGTTCACTTGGTTGGCCGCAACAAGCTGGATACGATGTGGCTCGGCGTTGGTCCGGGCAACAAGCTGCTGACCGTCTGCAACTGCTGTCCCTGCTGCTGTCTTTGGCGGGTGTTGCCCCACGTTGCACCCCGCATTGGCGCCAAGATCACACGAATGCCGGGCGTTACAGTCGCAGTGAGTGACCGCTGTGCAGGTTGTGGAACTTGCACTGGGGATGTATGCTTTGTGGACGCCATCCACCTGGTGGACAATCGTGCTGTCATCAGTGACGCCTGCCGGGGCTGTGGTCACTGTGTCAGTGTCTGCCCTCAGGAAGCCATTGAGATCTCGATCGAATATGGCCAGTTCGTGGAGAAATCCATCGCCCGGATATCCCCATTGGTAGATGTTTCTTGAGATATGCTGAACGAAGCGCCGACGGAGGCGGAGCGGCGCACCCTGCGAGAGGAGATGGACCCGGAGTGGTTCTAAATCTGATGCCCAGATACAAGATGATCGTCAACCCGGTCGCCGGTCGAGGAGCCAGCGAGCGGGCCATCCCCCAGATCGAGCGCGCGCTGAGCGGATACGGCCTGGATTTCGACCTCGTGCGCACCGAGCGCCCCTGGCACGCTGCCGATCTGGCTCAGGAGACCGTTGGGGCAGGGTACGACGGTGTGGTCGCAGTGGGCGGGGACGGCACCGCCAACGAGGTACTCAACGGCTTGATGCGCGCGAAGCAAGCCGGCGCGGAAACGTGTGCGATGGGAATTCTGTGCGTCGGCCGAGGCAACGACTTTGCCTACGGCATGGGCATCCCTACCGACCTGGAGGCGGGTTGCCAGGCGCTGGCCCAGGGCCAGCGGCGCACGATGGACGTCGGCCGGGTCGTCGGCGGCCTCTACCCAGAGGGCCGCTACTTCGGCAACGGCGTCGGCATTGGCTTCGATGCTGTCGTCGGCTTCGAAGCGGTCAAGATGACCTGGTTGAGTGGCTTCCCATCCTACATTGTCGCCGTGCTCAAGACCGTTTTCCTGTACTACAAAGCTCCGCTCACTACTATCGAGTACGACGGGCAGACCATCACGCAACCCTCACTGATGATCTCGATTATGAACGGGCAGCGGATGGGCGGCGGCTTCGTGATGGCCCCGGAGGGCCAGCCCGACGACGGCTTGCTCGACTTGTGCATCGCCCACGAGGTGAGCCGTGCCCGCATCTTTGGCCTCATCCCCCACTTCTTGCGGGGCACGCAGGCCACCCAGGAGCCGATCCAGACCACGCAGGCGCGGCACGTGGTCGTCACCGCTATCGAGGGGGTGCTGCCCGCCCACGCCGACGGGGAGACTCTGTGCACCGACGGACGACGGCTGGAGTTAGAACTGCTGCCGCGCCAGATCGAAGTCATCTGCCAGCAACCGGAGGTCGTAGGATGACGCTCACCTACCGGGTGGTGTTCTCAATGATCAAGCGGCTGATGCGTATTCTCTGCCGGGTGGACGACGCGCAGTTGGCACGGGTGCCGGACCAGGGGCCGCTCATCATCGTTGCCAACCACGTCAACTTCCTGGAGGTGCCTCTTATCTACACCCACCTGCAGCCGCGCCCGCTGACCGGCTTTGCCAAGGTCGAAGCCTGGAATAATCCTGTCATAGGAGCACTGTTTGACCTGGGAGGAGCCATCCCGCTATACCGAGGCGAGGCCGATTTGCTCGCTTTCCGCCAGGCGCTGAAGGCACTGGAAGCGGGTCGCATCCTGGCTCTGGCCCCCGAAGGCACCCGCAGCGGTCACGGGCGCCTACAGCGGGGCCGCTCCGGAGCCGTATTGCTGGCATTGCGCAGCGGGGCGCCCTTGCTGCCCCTGGTCTACTACGGCGGGGAGCTCTTCTGGCGCAACCTGACCCGCCTGCGCCGCACCGATTTTCACACCGTGGTGGGTCAGCCATTCTACCTGGACGCCGGAGGGGTCAAGGTGACCCGCCAGGTGCGCCAGCAGATGATTGACGAGGTGATGTACCAGATGGCGGCGTTGCTGCCCCCAGCCTACCGGGGCGTCTACTCCGACCTGACGGCGGCCACCGAGGCATACCTCCGCTTTCCCCCCGGCGCGGAAAGCAACCTCCGGCGCGCATAACCGCCATCCCTGTCTTCTCCTCACCCAAGGACACCGAGATTGGCGGGGCCTACAGCCATACAAAGAGCACCTCCGGCGCAGGACGCGCTGGTAGGGTAGCGGGGCAGAAAGAGAGGAGCGTATGAAGCCCATCAGCATCTTGAACGATGTGCTCGGTCCCGTCATGCGCGGGCCGTCTAGCTCGCACACGGCCGGGCCATTCTACATTGGCACGTTGGCCCGCGCCCTGCTGGGCGACGAGCTGGCGTCGGTCACGTTCGCTTTCGACCCAGACGGCTCCTTCGCAGAGGTGTATCGGCAGCAAGGCAGCGACCTCGGCTTCGCCGCTGGGGTCATGGGTTGGTCCATCACCGACGAACGGTTCCCCGAGGCCCTTGACCTGGCCGCTGAGCAAGGTCTCCAGATCGCCTTCGCCGTCGAGCGATTGCCAGAGGCCGATCACCCCAACACTGTCGAGATTCGGATGACCTCGCGAGGTGGACGGCGGTTGCGCGCCGTGGCGCAGTCCGTCGGCGGTGGCGCGGTGGTCTTTACGCAGGTGGAAGGCTGGCCAGTGGGATTGACCGGCGATGCGCACGAAGTGCTGGTGGTGCTAGAAGGGGGAGATGAGTCGGCTGTGCGCGAACTCTTGACGCAGGATGGACAGGCCATCGGCCAGCCAACGCGCCAGGCGCGGGGCGACCAGGTGCTGCTACATGTCCGGCGCCGGTCGCCGCTGGAGGCCGACATCCGGGCTGAGGTGGAGGCGCTGTCGGGTGTGCAGAGTATTTGGACGGCGCCCCCACTGTTCTTTGTGCTGCGCGGGGAGCCCCTTTTCTTCGATGCTGCCGAAATGGTCGCTCTGGCCGAAGAGCGCGGTTGCTCGCTGGGGCAGACCGCGCTGGCCTACGAGTCGGCACTTCTGGGACTGTCGGAGGAAGAGGTGCTGGGCGAGATGGTCCGCCGCTTTGAAGTGATGCGGGCAGCCGTGCATCGCGGGCTGGAGGAGGACCTGCCGCCGATGCAACTGCTCCGGCCGAGCGCCGGTCCGGTATACCGGGCGGAGGCGGAGGGTCGGGTGGCGGTAGGGGGCATCCACACTCGCGCGGCGGCCCGGGCGATGGCAGTCATGCACGTCAACGGTGGCATGGGAGTGGTGTGCGCGGCGCCGACGGCCGGCTCGGCGGGAGTGATCCCTGGCGTGCTGGTGACGTTGGTCGAAGAAAAGGGCTTGAGCCAGGAACAGGCTGCGCTGGCGCTGCTGGCAGCATCGGCGGTGGGGCTGGTCGTGGCCATGCGGGCTACGTTTGCGGCCGAGGTGGCCGGATGCCAGGTAGAGATCGCTGCTTCGGGAGCCATGGCCGCCGCTGCCGTGGTGGAGGCGGCCGGTGGCAGCGCACGCCAGGCGGCCGACGCTGCAGCGATTGCCTTCCAGAACACGATGGGTTTGATTTGCGACCCTGTCCAGGGCATCGTCGAGATCCCCTGTCACACGCGCAACGCGGTGGCGGCCTCTGCGGCATTTGTCTGCGCAGATCTCGTCCTGGGCGGGTACATCAATTCGATCCCACTGGACGAGACGGTTGATGCCGTGTATGCCGTGGGCCGGATGTTGCCACGCGAACTCAAGTGTACTGCGCTCGGTGGGCTGTCACAGACGCCATCGGCGCTGGCCATGCCACGTCTGAGTCAATGACGGCAAAGGAGCGTAAGGGATGAATCCCGATGTCCTGCCCGGTCAGAGTTTCCCGCTGGGCGCGACCGTCTACGCCGGCGGGGTAAACTTTTGCGTGTTCTCCAAGAACTGCGATGCCTTGGAGTTGCTGCTGTTCGACGACGCCGACGATCCCCGGCCCGCCCGCACCATCCGGTTGGATCCCACACGAAACAAGACCTTCTACTACTGGCACGTCTTTGTACCGGGTATCGGCGCAGGACAACTCTACGGCTACCGGGCCTACGGGCCGTTTGCCCCCGAGCAGGGCCATCGCTTTGACGGCACGAAGGTGCTGCTGGACCCTTACGCACGGGCCGTCGCAGTCGGAGCCAACTATGCCCGCCAAGCGGCAGCCCGTCCCGGTGACAACTGCGCCCACGCGCTGAAAGGCGTCGTCGTGGACCCCAGCGGCTACGATTGGGAGGGCGATGCCCCTTTGCGCCTGCCCTATGCCGACTCGGTGATCTACGAATTGCACGTCGGCGGCTTCACTCGTCACCCGAGTTCGAGCGTCTCCCCCGCCGAACGCGGCACCTACGCCGGGCTGGTCGAAAAGATCCCCTACCTGAAAGCGCTGGGGGTGACGGCGGTGGAGTTGCTGCCAGTGCAGCAGTTCGATGAGCAGGACGCGCCGCCTGGGCTCACCAACTACTGGGGCTACAGTCCCATCGCTTTCTTTGCGCCACACCAGGGCTACTGCTCCTGCCCCGACCCACTGGGGCCAGTGAACGAGTTCCGGGATGTGGTCAAGGCCCTGCACCGGACGGGCATTGAGGTGATTCTGGACGTGGTCTTTAACCACACTGCCGAGGCGGACCATACCGGGCCGACGCTCTCGTTCCGGGGGCTGGAAAATCGGTCTTATTACATCCTTGAGGCAAACCAGGCCCTTTACGCTGACTACAGCGGCTGCGGCAATACTGTCAACGCCAACCACTCCATCGTGCGCCGCTTGATTATGGACTGCCTGCGCTACTGGGTAGCGGAGATGCACGTGGACGGCTTTCGCTTCGATTTGGCATCGGTGATGGCCCGCGACGAGTGGGGCCGACCGCTGGAGAGCCCGCCGATCCTGTGGGAGATAGAGTCGGACCCGGTGCTGGCAGGCACCAAGATCATCGCCGAAGCCTGGGACGCGGCGGGACTCTATCAGGTGGGCTCGTTCATAGGCCACCGCTGGGCGGAGTGGAACGGGCGGTTCCGCGACGACGTGCGCCGTTTTGTCAAGGGTGACTCAGACACCGTCGCCAGGTTAGCAGCGCGGATCACAGGCAGCCCCGATCTCTACACGCAGCCGGATCGTGAGCCCAACCGCAGCATCAACTTTGTCACCAGTCACGACGGCTTCACGCTTAATGACCTGGTCTCGTACAACGTAAAATACAACGAGGCCAACGGCGAAAACAACCACGACGGGGCCGACATCAATTTCAGTTGGAACTGTGGGGTAGAAGGCCCGACCGACGATCCTGCTGTGGAGGCGCTGCGTCTGCGACAGTTCAAGAACTTTTTGACGATCCTGTTGGTCTCCCAGGGGACGCCCATGCTGCTGATGGGCGATGAGGTGCGGCGGACGCAGCAGGGCAACAACAATGCCTACTGCCAGGACAACGAGATCAGTTGGTTTGACTGGGGTGGGGTGGAACGGCACGCGGGCCTGCTACGCTTCGTCCGGGGCCTGATTCACTTCACCCAGGCGAGAGAGATTTTTCGGGAGGAACGCTTCTGGACTGCCACCGAAGGGGGTGAAGCGCCGCACATCACCTGGCACGGGGTGCACCTGGGACAGCCCGATTGGGGGCACGACTCGCACACTCTGGCCTTCACACTGCGCCACCCGGAGGGCGGCGATCACTTGCACGTGATGCTCAACGCTTATTGGGAGCCGCTCACGTTTGAGCTTCCGCCCCTGCAGGCTGGGGAGCGTTGGCACCGGATTGTGGATACCGCCCTGCCCGCGCCCGACGATTTCTCCGACCCGGAAGCAGCGCCGCCGCTGGATGAGAACTGGTACCGGGGTGAGGCGCGCTCGGCTGTGGTGCTGATGGCACAGGCTAGCCGCCAGCCGTCAGCAGCCTAATACTACAACCGTACCGCCACTCCAATTCGCGATCAAGTGCCCGACGCGCAACGCGGTGGCGGCGTCTGCGGCATTTGTCTGCGCAGATCTCGTCCTGGGCGGGTACGTCAATTCGATCCCACTGGACGAGACGGTTGATGCCGTGTATGCCGTGGGCCGGATGTTGCCACGCGAACTCAAGTGTACTGCGCTCGGTGGGCTATCACAGATGCCGTCGGCGCTGGCCATGCCGCGTCTGAGTCAATGACAGCCGGGGGAATATGGGCAAGACAAACAAACCAGGTCTGCAGAAGGTGACCTGGATCGAATTCGAATACGCTGGCCCGCCAGAGGTCACGCAGTAGCTGGGCGAGCCGGGAGAGGACAGTTGAGGCAATGTCTGAAACGATAGGTTTTGCGATTCTGGGGGCTGGCATGGTTGCCGACTACCACCGTCAGGCCATCGCTGCAAACGCCGAACTGGGGGCGCGGCTGGTGGCCATAGGCCACTATAACCCAGCCCGGTTTGCCGACATCAGCGACCAATGGGGCGTACCTTGTGTCAACCAGGAGCAATTGTTGGCCCATCCCGAGGTGGACGTCGTCTGCGTCTGCACGCCCAGTGGCCAACATGCCGCCCAGGCTATCGCGGCTGCCAAGGCTGGCAAGCACGTGCTGATGGAAAAGCCCATGGCCGTGAGCCTGGCCGACGCCGACGCCATGATCGCCGCCTGTCATCAGGCCGGGGTCCAATTGGGCGTCGTTCTCCAGCGCCGGGCCGAGCCTCTTTTCCAGCGCATCCACAGTGCCATCCAGGCCGGAGATCTGGGCGATTTGACCCTGGGCGTAGTGACCATGCCCTACCACCGGTCACAGGCCTACTACGACCAGGCGGACTGGCGGGGAACCTGGGACCTGGACGGCGGTGGTGTGCTGATGAACCAGGGCATCCACCTGGTGGACCTGCTGGTCTGGTACATGGGCGATCCGGTGCAGGTGCAGGCTTATGCCGCCACGTTGCATCGGGATATTGAAGTGGAGGACACTCTGGCAGCCACCCTGCGCTTTGCCAACGGCGCATTGGCCACCATCACGGCCACAACCACGGCGGCCCCAGGCTATCCCCATCGCATTGAGATCTATGGCACGGGCGGTGCCATTCAGGTCGAAGGCGAATCCGTCCGCCGCTGGGAGCTAGCCGATCCGGCCCAAGGGACCGTGGAACCCCCGGAAATCAGCACCCCTGCAAACGCCGGTGCCGGAGGCGATCCCAGGGGGATCAGGCCCACAGGCCACATTGCCATTTTCCGAGATTTCATCCACGCCTTGCGAGCCAATCGCCCACCGCTGACTGACGGCGCGGAGGGGCGGCGCAGTCTGGCTACAGTGCTGGCCATTTATCAGGCCGCCGGTCTGCTTCCAGAAATCCGGTAACACAGCCGAACGCCTTCGAGCAGCAGGAGACCTTTGGGCAGATCGCCTTTCAAGGGCCGGAACTGGCCCAAACTGGGAACGACCAGTTCCTCTTATGCCTGCTGCCCCCCTTCGGCATCGGCAAACAACGCAGCCAGTTCCCGGAAGCCATTCAAAATGATCACCCGCTCCGGCTCTGCAATCTCTTCGTGCTCCAGCGTCCAGGTGTTCGGATGTGGAACGTAGATGGCACCAATCCCTGCCTCCAGCGCCGGGTTGATGTCGGAGCGCGGGCTGTTGCCCACCATCCAGGTCTGCTCTGGCCGCAGCCCGTGTTCGGCTACCAGGCCACGGATCACGTCGGCGTCCTTCTCCGGCACCATGTGCACCCCGTCGAAGAGGTGGCCCAGGCCCGACCGTGCCAGCTTGCTCTCCTGCACCTCGCGAACCCCCTTGGTCAGCAGGAGCAGGCGGCAACGGCCGCTGAGTCGGGCCAGGGTCTCTGCCACGCCGTCGAGCAGCACGATGGGATACTCTATGACCGCTTGTCCGATCTCCCACACGGCATCCGACACCTCGTCCTCGACAGGTCGGTCGTGGCTCTCGCACAGGCGTTGGTAGGCGATGACCAGGCTGCGGGCGAACTCCTCAGGCGCGTAACCCACCTGGGGGACGCGCTCCCGCTCCACTGCATCCGCGATGCGCTCCGCCTCCTCTGGCCCAAAGCCCTGAGCCACCATGAGTTCCGCAAAAGCAGCGATGCATTGCTCGTAGTAGATGTTGTTCTCCCACAGCGTATCGTCGGCGTCAACGATGAGTGTCGGTTTCATTGGCTATTCCTCATTCTCTCCAGGGCAATTGTACAGTGACGAATGACCGCCTCAAAAGAGACTTGCTACAAAAAGCATTGGGTAGTATAATACTAGCTGCATTGGTAATGCGACGCTTGTGCAAACAACGCCCCGTGAGATCTCAATACACATGCCTCACTTCCTGCAACAGCGAACCTCCAGTCCAGGAAGCAGGGCTTAATGGAATGATACCAGGAAGCCGCTTTCTGCGCAAGTAGGAGGCGGTTTTTACGTTGGGGCAAGGAGCAGGAGAAAAGGGTATGAAAACCTACACCTTTCACGCAAGTCTGCCCGGCACCGGGCGGGTGTGGCGCAAGATCGAGATGCGCGCCGACCAAACGCTGGAGGATCTGCACTTTGCCATTCAGAATGCCTACCGATGGGACGCTGACCATCTCTACTCGTTCTTTATGAGTGGCAAGGCGTGGGATGAGAGCACCGAGTATTGCCTGCCCGAAGGCTACACCCCGTATGGAGAGCCGATGTACGACGAAGAGGACGAGTGGCCCGAGCCCACCCCTGAGGAGCGCGAAAAGGCTCTGCGCCTGCTTTTCCCCGACACGGATATGACGCTTGAAGAGATGCAAGCGGTGATGGACAGGTTCTGGGAAAAGCTTCTCGCGGAGGAGGCCGTATCAGGGCCTGGCAACGTCCAGACCACGACGCTCGAGGAACTGGATTTGGAGCCAGGGCAGGAGTTCATGTATCTCTTCGACTACGGCGACGAGTGGCGCTTCAAGGTGCGCGTGCACGCCATCAATCCTGATGCACCGGAAGGGGGCTATCCGCGCATCGTGGAGTCGGTCGGCGAAGCGCCGGAGCAGTATCCGAGTTGGGATTGGGAGTAGGCAATCCAAATGACTTCTCTCACTTTCCCCGACTATCTACACACACCCCTCGAGCGTCCCATCTAGAGCGAGATCCCCACCCCGAGGACAGAGCGGGGAGCACTTCAGTTAGGCTCTCTGTAAATGGTATTACGTGGTTTGACCCAGCGGAGGTGAAAACTATGGCTACGGCTAATATCAAACGTCACGTGCTTCCCGGCGAGGAAGGCGGAGATACCGCCTGGTTCTACCGGCAGAACGCCTTCGAGCAGCAGGAGATATTTCGGCAGGTCGCCTTCAAGCGCCAGCGCTGGCCCCACCTCGGTGATGGCAGTGCAAGCAAGTGGCCAACCCATACCTACCCGCACATCTTGCCCGCCGGTCACGAACGGCTGGCCTTCTACGAGCCGCTGGCCGATGCAATCTTGTCCTACTTTGGAGTGGACGTTGCCCTGCACTCCGAAGTGTTGAACCTGAAGAGTTCCCAGGCTGCGTGTCTGAACTTTCTCTTTCCATTCCGTCAGGACCTTGATTTGGCCAAGTCTGCGTTGCGGCCTTTTCTCCCAGGCCTGCGGGAGGTGACTGGGATCGAATTCGAATACACGGGTCCGCCGGAGGTCACGAAGTGGCTGGGCGAACCGGAGAGGGGAAAGCGAGGGCTGTACCGCACCAGCATTGACGTAGCCATCTTCTGGATCGGTAGGAGCAAGCGGAAGCATATCACGCTAGTCGAGTGGAAGTACACCGAAAGAAACTTTGGTGCGTGTAGTGCCTTCCAGTCGGCTTCCAAGGATGACAGGGCCAGGTGCTTATCACTCAATGTGGCAAAGGATAGGGACCCTGCCCGGTCCTGTTTGCTGACGGCGGGTGGAGATCGCAGGTCACGGCGTTATTGGGAACACATGGAAGCGGCGGGTATTTCGCTCCCTGCCTTCGCGAGCGTGCAGGGCTGTCCCTTCCAAGGTCCGTTCTATCAACTGATGCGCCAGTTCCTCCTGGCAGCCTACCTCCGGCAAGCGGAAAAGGCTGACGAGGTTGAGGTAGTATCCATTGGCTTTGCCAGGAATATCGAGCTGCACAAGGTTCCACCACAGCTCCGCTCGTTGATTGACAGGGAGGAAGAGGGCATCGTCGGCGCGTGGAACGCTGTGCTGGAGGGTGTGCCTCCGCTGCGCCATTGGACAGTGGAGCAATTCATGGCGCGTGTGCGTGTGAACAAGATTGAAGGGATTGACCTGGGCTGGCGAAACTATCTGCGCGAGCGATATGATGTGTAAGGGCCGCTGGTGGCCGTAGATTGGAATCGCTGATGCCGCTGAGGGGCGCTGACGACGCTGAAGTGGGATATCCTCAGCGGGCTCAGCGGAGTTCAGTGTACTCGGCGGTTCTGGGACGTGGGCCGCTGGTGGCCGTAGGCTGGAATCGCTGATGCCGCTGAGGGGCGCTGACGACGCTGAAGGGGAATGTCCTCAGCGGGCTCAGCGGAGCTCAGCGTACTCAGCGCTCCAAAGGATTCGGAGGAAATGCCGATGACCA